>DASVYJ010000057.1:0-53603 GCA_036392215.1 Candidatus Limnocylindrales bacterium
GGCCGGCCCGGCGAGGCGGCCGGGCCCACCGCGGTCAGCAGCACGACCGCCGCGGCGACGATCGCGACCGCGCCGGCGAGCCGCACGGGCAGAGCGGGCAGGGGCACGCGGGACCGGCCGGGCTGGCGGAGCATCGGCGGAGGGTAGACCCGCGACCGCAGCGGCGGTCTCGCCGTCCCGGGCCGCGCCGTGCCGGGTGCGTTGCGCGAGACGCGGCGGGCGTATCCGCGCCGCCGAGCCGTCACCAGGCGGTGGCTGTGCTCGCCTCGCTGATGACGCCCTGCGCCTCGAGCCAGCGCTCGGCATCGATCGCCGCCTTGCAGCCGTCACCGGCCGCCGTGATCGCCTGGCGGTAGCGGTGATCGTGGACGTCGCCGGCGACGAACACGCCATCGACGCGCGAGGTCGTCTCGTCGCGGACGACGAGGTAGCCCCGCTCGTCGACGTCGAGCCAGTCCCGAAAGACGGTCGTGTTCGGACGGTGGCCGATGGCCACGAAGAGACCCTGTACCGGCAGCGTCGCAAGCTCGCCCGTCCGCGTGTCGCGCAGGCGGACCGCTTCCACGCGCTCGTCGCCGACGACCTCGGCCACGGCCTGCTCCAGGTGCGCCTCGATGCGGGGATGCTCGAGCGCGCGCTGCTGCATGATCTTCGAGGCCCGGAACTGGTCGCGGCGATGGATCAGGTGGACCTTGGAGGCGAACTTCGTCAGGAAGAGGGCCTCCTCGATGGCACTGTCGCCGCCGCCCACGACGGCCACCTCGAGGTCGCGGAAGAAGAAGCCGTCGCACGTCGCGCACGCGCTGACGCCCCGGCCGCGGAGACGGGTCTCGGATTCCAGGCCGAGCCACAGCGCGGAGGCGCCGGTGGCGACGATCACGGCCTGGGCCCGGTACTCGCGGCCACCCGCCCAGACGCCGAACGGGCGGCCCGACAGGTCGACGCGGCTCACGTCCTCGTCGACGAGGCGCGCCCCGAAGCGCTCCGCCTGCTGGCGGAAGAGGGCCATCAACTCGGGGCCCTGGATGCCGTCGGGGAACCCCGGGTAGTTCTCGACCTCGCTCGTGATCATCAGCTGGCCGCCCGGGGCGGTCCCGGCGATGACGATGGGCTCGAGGTTCGCCCTCGCGGCGTAGATCGCGGCGGTGAGACCGGCGGGGCCGGAGCCGATGATGACGACCGTCGCCTCCGTCGGCGCCCCGCCGTCGGCCTCGTCCGTCGGGCCGCCGCTGGCGGGGGCCGCGGCGATGGCGATCGCCTCGCCGGCGCCGGACGCCCAGCGCGGGCTCGCCAGGCCGCCCTGCTCGCCCCCGCCGAAATCGATCGCCAGCCCGCCGAAGGGCTGCGTGGCCGCCTTCGGGCGGCCCTTGCCGTTGTCGCTCATCCGCTGCTCATGTCCTCGCTGCCGCTGGTCGCCGTCCCATCGTACCACGACGCACGCATACCCCCAGGGAGTATCAGGGTGCCTCCCGCCGGTCTCGCCCGCCAGTGTCGCGCGCCGCTGCGTCAGGCGGGCGTCGCGGCGTCGATCCGATGGAGCTGCGGGACGACGTCGTGGCCGAGGAGCTCGAGGCGGGCCAGGTCGTGGACACCCTTGACGCTGAAGATGACGTGCTGCGCGCCGGCCTCGGCGAGCGCACCGAAGCGCTGGACGATCTGGTCGGCCGTCTCCGGCCGGCTCGGCCCGTGGCCCGGGGCGCGACCGTCGCCCGCGGCGATGCCCGGGCCGACCGGGTCGACCGACTGGAGGTTCGTCCGCTCGATCTCCTCGAACGGCCGTCCGACCTCCCGGCAGTGCTCCCGCAGGACCTCGTACTTGTGGGCGATCTGGGCGGGCCCCCCGAACACGTTCGAGGCGTCGGCGTAGCGGGCGACGAGGCGGAGGGTCTTCCGTTCGCCACCGCCGCCGACCATGATCGGGACGCGGGGCCGCGACAGCGCCTGCGGTGAGTTGAGCAGGCGGGTCGCGTGGAGGTGCGTCCCGTCGAGCGTCCCGCCGCTGCCCCGCTCTCCCTGCCACATCCCATGGGCCATCCGGAGCGTGTCCTCGAGGAGCTCGAAGCGCTCCGCGAGCGGCGGGAACGGGAAGCCGAGGCCCTCGGATTCCTCCTGGTTCCAGCCCGCTCCGATGCCGAGCCAGGCCCGGCCGCCGGAGAGGACGTCGAGCGTCGTGGCGGCCTTGACCCACAGCCCGGGGGCGCGGTAGTGGACGCCGCCGACCATCAGGCCGAGGCGGACCCGGGACGTCTGGCCGGCCAGGAAGCCGAGCGTGGTCCAGCCTTCGAGCATCGGCTCCTCCGCCGGGCCGACGCCGCGGATCTGGAAGAGATGGTCCATCACCCAGACCGAATCGAGGCCGATGTCCTCAGCGGTCCGGACGACACGGGCGAGCGTCGGGGCGATGGCGGCGTCGCCGCCGGGCCAGGTGAACGAGGGGATCTGCAGGCCGAGCTTCATGTGGTGGAGCCTACCGCGGCCCGCCTGCCTTCGCGCGGATCGACCGAGGGGCCGCCTCTCGGCAACCTAGCGGAAGAGGTCCTGGTCTGCCGGCATCAGGGCGTCGCGGATCGACGCTTCGCCTCGCGGCGGGTCTGCGCCCCGGACGAGGGCGACGGGTCGCTGCTCCACCTTGCCGAGGGCGAGCTCGGCCGCGGAGGCGAGCTCGTCGGCGACCGCCCGGACGGTCGTCCGCATCGGCCGCCCGTCGGCGTCGGGTCGGCCGCGGAGGTCGTCCAGCGGGGCGAGCCCGCTGACGCCGATCGCGACGTCGGTGATCCCCAGCCGCCACGGACGGCCGAAGCTGTCGCTGACGATGACCGGGACGTCGGCCCCGGTCGCGCCGCGGACGGCGGCCCGGATCGCCGCCGCGGAGGCGTCCGGGTCGCGCGGCAGGAGGGTGACCAGATCGCCACTGCCCGGACCGACGTTCGAGGCGTCCACCCCGCCGTTGGCGCAGACGAAGCCGTGGGGCGTCTCCGTGATCAGGACGCCATGGGCCATCCGGACCACCCGCCGCGCCTCGCGCAGGACGACCTCGATCTGGCGCGGGTCGCGGCCCCAGCGGGCCGCCCAGTCGACGGCCTCGGCACGCGGCGTCACGGTCGTCAGGTCGACGACGGCGCCCTCCGCCTTCGAAACGATCTTCTGGGTCACGACGAGGACGTCGTCGGGGCGGGGCGGCCAGACGCCGGGGGTGGCCCGCAGCGCGGCCACGACGAGCGCGCCGAGGTCCGCGCCCGGTTCGACCTCGGGGATCCCGTCGAGGGCGATCACCTCGATCCGACCGTCGCTCACCGGCCGCCCTCGTGGTCGAGCCCGGCCAGGTCGGCCAGCAGCAGGTCGTCGGCCGTGTCGATGTCGAGGGCGAGCGGGCTGTCGAGCTCGAGGTAGGTCGCGCCGGCCTCGTCCGCGGCGGCCGCATGTCGCGCGCGGCTGCCCTCGCCGAAGCGGAACGGGATCGCGTCCGGCGGCGAGACGAGGAGGGCGTTCGTTCCGCTGGCGTGGCGGTCGGGCACGAGGGCCACCAGGGGCCGTCCGGGCACGACGGCTCGCGCGGCCCGCTCGACGAGCCGGGCGACCTCCGGGCCGCTGAGCGCGGGCAGGTCCGTCGGCAGGACGAGCAGGGCCGTGGCGCCGCTGCCCATCGCCGCGGCGCGCGCGTCGGCGAGACCCTCGTTGAGCCCCTCGCTCGCCTGGTGCAGCGGCGTCGCGCCGGCCATGCGTGCCAGCTCGAGGGCCTCGGGGTCCGGGCTGACGACGAGGACATCGGCCAGGCCGCCGTCGAGACCCGCTCGCACCGCCCGGCGCAGCATCGCCGCCACGAAGGCCTCGCGCTCCTCGGCGTCGAGCGGCTCGCCGAGGCGCGACTTGGCCGTCTCGAGCGAGCGCACGGGGACCACCGCGACGGTCGCGCGCAGGTCGGCCCCGCGGGCGAGCGGCGGCTGGGCGGCGGTCATGGCGCTGATGGTAGACAGGCGGCCGCCCGTCGGTCGGCCCGTCGCTCAGGCCGGGCCGCGGTCCGCGGCCAGGGGAGCCTCGGCCAGGATCTCGCGGGCGAGCCGGGCGCGGGTCGCGTCGTCGGTCATCACGGTGTCGGTGGCGAGGACGCGCAGCCCGAGCTCCGCGACCGCCGGGACGAGCGCGGCGTCGGCCCGGTCCAGGACGAACAGGTCGACGAGGTCGCGGTACTCCCGGGCGACGCCGAGCGCGGAGACGTCCCGCCCGAGCGAGGCGAGCATCCGGTCGGCCGGGCCCTTGAGCGCCCGGCCGGCGACGATCGGCGAGACGGCCGCGACCTGGACGCCGCGCTGTCGGGCCGCCGCCAGAGCCTCCCGGAAGCCGGGCACGGCGAGGATCGGGCCGACCGAGACGAATGGGTTCGAGGGACAGATGACGATGAGCTCGGCGGCCTCGAGCGCGGCCTCGACCTCAGCTGTCGGCCTCGCGCGATCGACACCGGCGAAGCGGATCTCGTGGACGGCCGGCTCCTGCTGGCGGTGGACGAAGTACTCCTGGAAGTCGAGCCAGCCGTCGGTCGTCCGGACCTGCGTCCGCACCGCCTCGTCGGCCATCGGCAGGATCCGCGACGGGACGTGGAGCGCGGCCGCCAACTCCAGGGCGACCTCGGTCAGCCGTCGGCCGGCCCGGAGGCGCTCGAGGCGGAACAGGTGCGTGGCGATGTCGCGGTCACCCAGGCCGAACCAGGTCTCCTCGCCGAGCCGGCCGAGCTGGTCCATCACCGTCCACGTCTCCGCGCTCACGCCCCAGCCCGTCTCAGCGTTGGCGATCCCGGCGAGCGTGTAGAGCACCGTGTCGTGGTCGGGGCAGACGAGGAGGCCGTGGACCTCGAGGTCGTCGCCGGTGTTGACGACGACGCTCAGCTGGCCCGGTGCCAGGACGGCCTGCAGGCCCGCGGCGAGCTTCGCCCCGCCGACGCCGCCGGCGAGGGCGACGACGCGCATCGCCGGCCTCAGGCGGTCAGGCGGGGCAGGACCTCCCGCCCGAACGCCTCGATCCAGGCCTCCTGGTTGCGCCCGACGTTGTGGAGGTAGACCTGGTCGAAGCCCATGTCGAGGAAGTGCTGGATGTGGCGACGGTGCGCCTCCAGGTCGGCGCTGATGAGCAGCCGGCCCTCGAAGTCCTCGGGCCGGACGAAGCGGGCCATCGCCTCGAAGTCATGCGGCGAGCGGATGTCCTGCTTGGGGTAGGGCATCCCGCCGTTCGGCCACTCGACCATCGCATTGTGGAGCGCCGCCTCGTCGGTCTCCGCCCACGAGAGATGGAGCTGGAGGATCTTCGGCATCGTCGAGGGGTCCTTGCCCGCCTCGCGGGCGCCGGCCTCGAACCGCTCGAAGACGCGCTCGAGCTTCTGCTCCGGGGCGCCGACGGTGATGATCCCGTCGCAGTGGCGCCCGGTCCGGGCCGCCGTGACCGGCCCGGCGGTCGCCACGTAGATCGGCGGCAGCTCGTCGGGCATCGTCCAGAGTCGGGTCGTCTCGAGCCGGTAGTACTGGCCGTGGTGCTTGACGTCCTTGCCGCTGAAGAGCTTGCCGATGATCTCGATGGCCTCGAACATCCGGTCGATCCGCTCGGGCGTCTCGGGCCAGTAGCCGCCGACGACGTGCTCGTTGAGCGCCTCGCCAGAGCCGAGCCCGAGCCAGTGGCGGCCCGGGTACATCGCCGCGAGCGTCGCCGAGGCCTGGGCGACGATGGCCGGATGGAAGCGGAAGGACGGGCAGGTGACGCCCGGGCCCAGGTCGCCCGTGGTCCGCTCGCCGATCGCGGTGAGGACGTTCCAGACGAAGGCCGCCTGGCCCTGCTGGGGGATCCAGGGCTGGAAGTGGTCGGCGGCCATCACGCCGCGGAACCCGGCGGCCTCGGCCGCGACGCAGTAGCCGACGACCTCGGTCGGGCGGAACTGCTCGAGCATCGCCGCGTAGCCGATCTTCGCGCTGGCCATCGGTCAGCCCTCCCCGAGCTCGGCGTGGACGCGCTGCGGCCGCAGGACGAAGCTCACCCGCCGCTGGCGCCGGAACTCCTCCTCGATGAGCCGCCGCGCCCTCGCGGGATCGTCCGCATGGTAGCGGCAGGCCATCTCGGCGATGTCGGCCTGGGCCCGCTCCTGGTCGTCGTCGATGTCGACCTCGCCCTCCAGGACGACGTTGTCGTAGCCGTCCTCGACGGCGATAGAGACGCGCCGGTCGCGGCGGAGGTCGGTCGGCCAGCGCCGCCCCTCCCGGCTGTTCAGGACGAGGCCGTCGGCGACCAGGCGGTACCAGGCGACCGCCTGGTGGGGCGTGCCGTCGGCGCCGACCGTGGCGACGACGGCGAAGCGGGGAGCGTCGAGGAAGTCCCGCACGTCGGGCGGGAGCGGGCGCGGGTCGGTCATGGCGTGGATGGTACGCGCGGGGCGAGCGGCCGGCTCGCGCCCCGCCGGCGCGCTCGGGACACCACGCGACGTGGACGGACCCGCCGGCCGACGGAGAGCCCCGCCAGGGACCTGGGGTCCGGACCGCGGCGACGACCGGCAGGCGTTGCGAAACCTTCATCGCTCGCCTGATGGGACGACAACCTGGCGCCGTCACCATGCCGGCGACGGGGGACCGCAGCCAGGGAGTATCCGTGCGTCCGAAGCCCACGCGCTCGAACCGACCAGGTCCCGGGCGACCGACGCCCGGTGCGGATCGGTCCGGGAAGCAGGGCCTCGAGTCGCCGCCGCCGGCCCCGGCCGCCCCTCGCGGCGAGACGCTCCGCTCCGTCGCTCCGGCGCCGGGTCCCCGGCCCGAGGCCGGGCGCGACCACTGGGCGCGCTCAGCGGGACGCGGCGACGACGCCCCCGAGAGCGACCGGCTCCTCACCGCCCTGCTGCCGCTCCGGGCGTTCCTCGGCCTGACGTTCCTCTACGCCGGCCTCGACAAGCTCCTGACGCCCGCCTTCCTGCGCGAGGGGGGCGCCGGCTCCATCGCCCAGCAGCTCCAGGGATTCACGCACGCCTCGCCGCTCACCCCGCTGATCCAGGCCGTGGCGCTGCCGCACCCGATCGCCATCGGCCTGCTCATGGCCCTGGCCGAGATCGCCGTCGGTCTCGGCGCCGTGCTCGGACTGCTGTACCGTCCGGCGGCGGTCGGCGGGGCGGCCACCGCCCTGCTCTTCTGGCTGACCGCCTCGTGGTCGACGGCGCCGTACTACTACGGACCCGACCTGCCGTACGCCGCTGGCTGGCTGACGCTCGCCTTCGTGGGGCGGCCGGGCCGCTTCGCGCTCGACCCGTGGTTCGCGGCCGCGGTCGCGCGCGCCGACGAGCGCTGGCGGCGGCGACGGCTGCCGAGCGGGTTCGTCGAGCAGCTCGAGGACTCAGTGCCCGTCTCAGAGGGGCGGCGCGGCTTCCTCAAGGCCGCCCTGCTCGGCGTCGGCGCGGTCGGGTTCCTCGTCGGGGGTGGCGTCCTCGGGCGCATCCTCCGCGGCGACGACGAGGGCGCGAGCAGCATCCTCACCGGGGCGGGCAGCTCGGCGGCCCTGCCGACCCCCGCCCCGTCGGACAGCGCGGCTGCGGCCACCCCGGGCGCGGGAGCCACGCCGGCCGCGGCGGGCGGCAATGTCATCACGACCCTCGCCGAGCTGCCGAAGGGCAGCGCTCTGCCGTTCCAGGATCCCTCGAGCGGCGATCCTGCCGTCGTCGTCCACCTCGGCGACGGCAACGTCGTCGCCTACGACGCCGTCTGCACCCACCAGGGCTGCACCGTCGGCTACGACCCGGGCTCGAGCCTGCTCGTCTGCCCCTGCCACGGCGCCGCGTTCGACCCCGCCCACCAGGCCGCGGTCGTGGGCGGCCCGACGAATCAGCCGCTCTCCAGCCTGCCCATCAAGGTCGACCAGGCGACGGGCCGGATCACCCTCGCCGGCTGAGGCTCAGACGCCGACGCGCCTCGTGGTGGCGACCGCGTCCAGCCGGGGGACGGCCAGGCGGACGGGCGCGAGCCGGCGCGGCGGCCGCGGCTCCGGGGCGGAGCGGCCGAGCAGATAGCCCTGGCCGAAGTCCACCCCGCGCTCGCGGAGGGCCGCGAGGTCACGCCGCGTCTCGATGCCCTCGGCCACCACCCGGGCGCCGATCTTGCGGCTGAACGAGACGAAGGCCTCGACGAGCGCCTTCTTGGCCGTTTCCTGCTTGTTCCCGACGCCCTGCACGATCTGCCGGTCGATCTTGATGATCGACGGCTCGAGCGAGGCGATCAGGGTGAAGCTCGCGTAGCCGGCACCGGCGTCGTCCACGGCGAAGCCGAAGCCGAGCCGCCGGAGGGCCTTGACCTGGCGCTTGAGCGGGACCACGTCGGCGATCGCCTGCTGCTCGGTGCACTCGAGGGTGATCTGGCGGGGCGAGAGCCCGACCGCCCGGACCTGCTCGGCGAACGGGCCGGCCTCGAAGTGGGGCGCGAGGAGGCTGGCCGGCAGCAGGTTGATGGCGAACCGGCGGGGCTGGCCGTCCGGCCTGGTGGCGATGGCGGGCAGCCGGCCCAGGATCCGCTCGACGATGAAGACGTCGAGGTCGATCGGACGCTTGGCGGTCAGCGCCGCGTCGACGATGCCGCTGATGCTCTGGGGGAGCATCGGCATCTCCGGCCGGAAGAGGCACTCGTACTCGTGCGGCTCGTCGGTGGCCAGGTCGACGATCGGCTGGAACTCCACGCGGTGGTTGTTGCGCAGGGTGAAGAAGTAGTCGAGCAGCTTGCGCTTGACGATCTCCTCGCTGCGGCCCATCCCGATCCGGTCGGCGATCCGCGAGTCGTCCACGGCCTTGCCGAGGGCCACGAGGTAGCGCTCGGACTCCGGCCGGGAGGCATCGACCTCGACGAGGCCGTAGTTGACGTCCTGGGCGAGGTTCAGGGCGACGTCCTCGGTCAGGGTCGTCGCGGGGGCGATGACGCACCAGCCCGAATCGGCCAGCTCGAGCATCCGCGCGCCGGGCAGGGCGCTCGCCAGCTGTCGGACGAAGCGGCTGTCACGGGACCACAGCAGACGCTCGTCGCCCGCCCGATGGGTCGAGAACAGACGCACGCCACTCCTCGCGCTCGTCCGGCCCTCCGCGGCCGCTCGGCCACTCAGCGTCGACGGAGCCGGCGCTGCCGGACTGGGCCATGATGCCCCCCGTCCGACGGTCGTCGGGGGTGCCAGGCGTCCGGGGCGGTGATGGTCCCTTGGTACCGGTCCGGGGCACCGAGGAGCGTCGCGGCGAGGTCGGCGCGGGGCGGGCACGGGGGCGTACGCTCGGGGGAGCTGCAGCGAGGGGACGCCACTCGTGCCCATCCCGATCGTCCTGGTCGACGCGTTCGCCAGTCAGCCCTTCGGCGGGAACCCAGCCGCCGTCTGCCTCCTCGACGGGCCCCGCGACCGCGGCTGGATGCAGGCCGTCGCGGCGGAGATGGCCCAGTCCGAGACGGCCTTCGTCCGGCGCCTCGCCGATGGTTGGTCGCTGCGCTGGTTCACCCCGCTCGTCGAGGTCGGCCTGTGCGGCCACGCGACCCTCGCCGTCGCCCACGTCCTGTGGGAGCGGGGCAGCGTGGCTGCGGGGGAACCCGTTCGCTTCGAGACGGCTTCGGGTCGCATCGGCGCCGCGCGCCTCGCCGACGGCTGGATCGAGCTCGACCTGCCGGCGCACCCCTTCCCGTCGGACCCGCGACCCGCCGAGGCGACCGTCGCGTCTGTGCTCGCCGGGCTCTCCGTGGCGCCAGCCTGCCTCGTCGAGGCGCGGGCGCGGGGCGACGACCTGCTGCTCGTCCTCTCCGACGCAGCCGCCGTCCGCGCCGCCCGGCTCGACGCGCGCGCGCTGGTCGCCGTCGCCAACGAGGTGACGCTGACCGCGCCGGCGGACGGCCGCGATGCCGGGCCAGCGGCCGCGGCCGATATCGTGTCGCGCGTCTTCGTCCCCCGGGAGGGCATCGACGAGGACCCGGTGACGGGCTCGGCGCATGCCGCGCTCGGCCCGTACTGGACGGCGCGCCTCGGCCGACCGGGGCTGCTGGCCTACCAGGCCTCCCGGCGGGGCGGCCTCCTCCGCGTGCGGGCCGCCGTCGACCGCGTGCTCGTGGCCGGCGCCGCGGTCACCGTGCTGGACGGCGAGCTCCGCGTCTGAGACGGGACCTCGTGCTGCGCGCGGGCTGCCGACGCTAGGCCAGGCGCTCGCCGGCCTCGATCGGCAGGTCCAGGCGGTTCTCCGCGGGGGCGAGCGGGCAGGCCCAGCGGGGGTCGAAGGCGCACGAGGGCTGGAAGGCGAAGTTGAAGTCGACGACGAGCGTCCCGGCCGCAGCGTCGCCACCCAGGTCCGCGCCCTTGGCCGTGTCGAGGACGTAGCGGCCGGCCCCGTACGTCGCCGCCCCGTTCGTCGCATCGCCGACGGGCAGGAAGAGCCCGCCGGCGTAGTCGCGCAGGCGGAACAGCGCGAGTCGCCGGGTCCCGGCCGGGAAGGGCACCGCCAGCCAGCCGACGCGGTCGAAGGCGAGCGGTTCGACGGGTGCGGCGCTCGTGGGCAGGCGAAGCGGGCCAGGTCCGGGGACGGGGGATCGCCGGCGGTCCGGGCCGGCGTCGGCCCGATCTTCCGGGCGGCGGCCGTCGGCGGGGAGCAGCGGCAGCTCGAACCGCAGCCCCGGGTCGTAGGGGAAGTGGCGGGCCCGGAAGCCGCCCCGCTCCGCAGCGGCCACCGGCGACTGGGGATGCTCGCGATAGAGGCGCTCCCTCGCCGTGCGCCAGCGCTCCCAGGCTGCCCGCGGGTCGCGCGAGGCGAGCCGCCGCACCTCGCCGTACAGCTCGGCTACCTGCCGTCGCCAGTCCGCGAGCTCGAGCGCTGCAGTCGCGGCCGCGGCGTCGGTCGCCTCCGGCATCGTCGTCGCGGTCGTGCGTTCTGGCATGGCTGCCCTCCTGCGCCTCCCGGCAGTGTCGCCAGCCCGTCAAGCGTCTCTCGGCCGGGCATGGGCCGAGACGCTAGCATGGCGCTCGCCGAGCCGGTCCCCGTCCATCGGCCGCTCCGTCGATCGTCCGACCACCCGCGCCGCCTGCGGGTCGCCCCAGGAGAGCCCATGCCCCAGATCCACCTCCGGGCCGAACCCGGCGACTACGCCCCGATCGTCCTGCTGCCCGGCGACCCGAACCGGGCGACCCGGATCGCCGAGCACTTCGACGGCGGCCTCGCCGCGACCCGCCGTGTCAACGAGCACCGCGCGATGTACGGCTACAGCGGGACGTACAAGGGCGTGCCGGTGAGCGTCCAGGCGACGGGCATGGGTGCGCCGAGCATCTCGATCGTCGTCGAGGAGCTGCTCCGCCTCGGCGCGCGGCGGCTCGTCCGGGTCGGGACGTGCGGCGGCATCGGCCGCGGGATCCGGACGGGCGAGCTCGTCATCGCCCAGTCCGCGGCGCTGTTCGACGGGGCGACGCGGACGTACCTCCACGGCGACCCGTACGCACCGACCGGCGACTTCGGGCTCGTCCGCGCCCTCGCGGATGCGGCGACGGCGCGCGGGACGACACACCACGTCGGCCAGGTCTGCACCGTCGACGTCTTCTACAACCCCGACGCGGACTACTTCAGCAAGTGGCGGGCCCGTGGCGTCCTCGCCTTCGAGATGGAGACCTCTGCGCTCTACTACCTCGCCGCCCGCGCGAGGGCGGCCGGCGACGACGTCCGGGCCGCGGCGATCTTCCTGGTCAGCGACGTGCTGTCGGAGGAGTCGACCTCCGAGGAGTCCTACCTGGCCCTCGACGAGCTCGCGCGAGGGACGGAGCAGATGATCGAGGTCGCCCTCGACGCGGCCATCGCATCGGCCTGATGTCGCTGCCCCACCGGCGACCTGAGCCTCGGGCGCCCCGGACGATCGAGTCGGCCTGAACGTCGCGCCTGCCGAGGCGGGCGGTCCCGCCGTCGGGCCCTCGCCTGCCGGCAGCGGCGATCTCTGGCACCATCGGCTCCCGCGGTCGGCGCCGGCCGGCCGCCCCAACGCCATCTCGCAGATCACGGGTGATCCGGCATGCGTCCCGCCCTCGATCCCGCCGTCCCGATCTCCGCGTCAGCCGCCGAGCCGACCCATCCCTGCGTGCGATGCGGCGCTCCCGTGCCTCTCGAGGACGCGCTCTGCGAGCGCTGCAACCCGCTCGGGCTGCCGCAGCCGGCCTCGACCCAGGCCCACGGGACGATCTTCCTGGCCATCGCCCTGTCGGTGCTCGGCCTGGCGATCCTCGGCCGGCTCGCGGTGAGCGGCGTGGGGCCCTTCGGCGGCCAGGTCACCGGCGTCGCGGCCGAGGCGCCCGGATTGCGCGTCTCGATCGTCGTCCACAACGACGGGACGAGCGGCGGTGCGACGACCTGCCGCGTCTTCGACCCGTCAGAGCCGGGGATCGGACCCGACTCGGCATACCTCCTCAGCCCGCGCGTCCCGGCCGGCGGCAGCGTCACCTTCTCCGGTGTCGTGACGAGCCTCGGTCCGACCGTCAAGCCCCTCGCCGCCGACTGTCGCTGACGCCTCGGCGGAGTCGGGCCTACGATGGCCGGGTGACTTCCACCGTTCCCGCGCCCTCGGACATCGTCCCGTCAGACCCGCTCGCCGCCGCCGGGGACTCCCGATACGCCCCCGAGCTCGAGCTCGCCGCCCGCCTCGCCGAGCAGGCCGGGCGGCTCCTCGTCGAGCGGTCCGGGCGCCTGGAGCGGATCGACCACAAGGGCCCGCGGGACGTCGTGACGGAGGTGGACCACCTGAGCGAGGCGCTCGTGATCGAGGGCATCCACGACCGCTTCCCCGACGATGCGGTGCTGGCCGAGGAGTCCGGCCGGACCGCCGCCCGCGGCGCCGCCGCTCCGAACGGCCGGGTCTGGATCGTCGACCCGCTCGATGGGACGATCAACTACGCGAACGGCATCCCGTTCTACTGCGTCGCGCTGGCCCTGGCGGTCGACGGCGAGCCGGTCGTCGGGGTCGTCCACGATCCGGTCCGGGGCGAGACGTTCAGCGCCACGGCCGACGGCCCGGCGCTCCTCGACGGGGAGCCCATCGCGGTCGTCCACAAGGAGCGCCTGCAGGACCTCGTCGTGACCGTCGCGGTCGGCGGCTCGGTCCGGCGTCGACGCGCCGTCGTGAAGCAGGTCCGGGCGGCGCGCTCGATGGGCTCGGCGGCGCTGACCCTCGCCTACGTCGCCAACGGCCGCTTCGACGTCTACGCCCAGGGGGCCGGCCTCTCGTCGTGGGACCTTGCAGCGGCCGGCCTCGTCGCGGAGCGGGCCGGCGCGCGGGTCACCGCGCTCGACGGCTCGCCCTGGTTCGACCTCGCCCGGGCCGACCGCAAGTGGACCGTCCTGGCTGCCGCGCCGGAGCATCACGCGACGCTCCTGGGACTGCTCGGCTGAGCTGACGAGGTCAGTCGAGCCAGCGGTGCGGTCGCGTCCGGAGCCGCTCCAGGCCGAACTCGTCGCAGAACGCTTCCCAGGCAGCGCGGGGCGTGCCCCGCCAGCGGAGCTCCGCCGGATCGTGCTCCGGCAGCGGGGCGTCGAGGCGGAGGCGGGCGAGGGTCCGGTAGAGGGCGAGCTCGGCGACACGATCGCGGATGGTTGCTGCCAGCAGCGGGGCCCTGCCGACGAGCACGTCCCAGTCGGCGGCGCGTTCCGGGACCGCCTCGAGCGAGCCGTAGCGGGCGAGGAGGACGGCGGCCGTCTTCGCTCCGAAGCCGGGCAGGCCCGGGAAGCCGTCCGCCGCGTCGCCGACGAGGGCGAGCCAGTCCGCGATGGCCGAGGGCGGGACGCCCCACTTCGCCACGACGCCCGCCTCGTCGATCGTCAGGCCACGCCGCCGGTCTCGCAGGACGACGCGGCCGCCGCGGACGCACTGGGCCATGTCCTTGTCGGGGCTGCAGATGAGGATCCGGGCGACCGCCGGGTGGTCGGCCCAGCGCGCCGCCGCGGTCCCGAGCGCGTCGTCGGCCTCGAGCTCGACCATGGGCCAGAGGGCGAGGCCGAGCGCCTCGATCGCTCGCTCCGCGATGGGGAACTGGGC
Organism: Candidatus Limnocylindrales bacterium; assembly: GCA_036392215.1. Classification (GTDB taxonomy): domain Bacteria; phylum Chloroflexota; class Limnocylindria; order Limnocylindrales; family CSP1-4; genus JAJYJO01. The sequence goes on from DASVYJ010000057.1 coordinate 14,028, forward strand.
GAGCAGCTCCGGCGCGACGCCGACCTCGCTCTTGTAGCCGGGGTAGAGCTCGTTGCGGAACGACCGGATGACGCGGTCCGTGGCGCAGCCGACGTGGGTGGCACCCTCGTCGCGGAGCAGGGCGAGAAGCGTGCCGACCAGGCCCGCCACCGCGGTGAGCGGCTGCCCGTCCCGGCCGCGGACCGGCGGCCGCGGGGCGAAGTGCGCCCGGAACAGCTCGTACGTCGCGTCGACCAGGTGGAGCTCGACACGGGGCGTCGCCTCGCCCGCGTCGGCTGATCCCCTCACGCCCCGGCCTCGACCAGGTCGCGCAGGCGCTCGAGGTCGGCCTGGAAGACCCGCCGCAGCAGCGGGCCGAGGAGCAGCCCGCCCACGTGGGGGAGCAGTGGCGCGCGGAGCGTCTCCCGCCAGGTCACCTCCGTCGCGGTCCCGCCCTCGTCGGCGAGGGTGATCTCGCCGGCGCCGGCAAACCGTCCGACGTGGGCGATGGCGAAGCGGGACGGCGGCTCCCAGGCCGTGACGACGACCGGATCGAGGACGCCGACGCCGAGGATCCGGACGTCGGCCTCGGCCCGCGTCCCGACACCTGGCGGCCCGGGCGTCAGGACGCGGATCCGCTTCGCGTCGTGCATCCAGCGCGGCTGGTCCTCGAGGTCGGCAAGCTCGGCCCAGGCCCGCTCGCGTGGAGCGCGGATCCGGACGCCGGTCACGACCGTCGTGACGTCGCGTCGCCCGGCTGCCGCGGCCTCCGCGAGGCGTCGTTCGAGCACCACGAGCGAGACCGCGGCACCGGCCAGGGCCAGCGGTCGGACGCCCCTCATCGGTCTCGCCGTGGCTCGACCAGCCGGGCTCCGGCCGCCGCCATCTCGGCCAGCGCCCGCTCGCCGTCACCCGCCTCCACGTCGACGGCCGCCACGGCGTCGAGCAGGACCGTCGTCTGGTAGCCGAGGCGGCAGGCGTCCAGGACGGTCGCCCGGACGCAATAGTCCGTCGCCAGCCCGACGATCGTGACCCGCTCGACGCCTGCCTCCCGGAGCTTCGCGTCCAGCTCCGTGGGGACGGTCTCGCCCGAGACGGGGTCGCGCATCGTGAAGCCCGAGTAGCCGTCCTCGCCATTGGTGCCCTTGCGGACGACGGACCCCTCGACGAGCAGGCCCGGGTGGAATGCCGCGCCCCAGCTCTCCCGGACGCAGTGGACCGGCCAGACCCCGCCGTCGGCCGCGAAATGCGGGGTGTGCGCGGGGTGCCAGTCCTGGGTGTAGACGACGAGCGCGCCGGCCGCCCGCGCCGCCTCGACCTCCGCCGAACAGGCCCGCACGACTCGGTCGGCGCCGCGCACGGCGAGGCTCCCGGAGAGGTCGGCGAAGTCGTTCTGGACGTCCACCACGACGAGCCCTGTGCCCGGACCGTATGGCGGCCGAGTCACGGCACGCTCCGTCGTCTTCATCCCGCCTCCTTCGAGGGCCGTGCCATCATCGGGTCTCTCGCCCCGGGGGGCCGGCGGCTGACGATAGCGCAGCCGCGACGATGGCGGGTCCCGGGCTGCGCAACAAGGCTGCAAGGAGCGCGGGTCGGCCGAGCGTCCGGAGGGCAGGACGTCGGGGCTACGCTCGGAGCCACCCGGCGCGCGGCCGGTCTCACGGAGGACTCGTGACCGTCGTCTACGTCGACCCGATGGGCACCCTGGTCGCCCCGGCCCCGGACGGCTCGCGCGGCGTCCATGCGACGACGACGCTGCTCCCGGGCGCGCTCGAGGCGCTGGACCGGCTGCGGGATGAGCGCTACGAGCTCGTCATCCTCTCGCCCGAGCCGCTGCCGCTGCTGGCGCCGCTGGGCGACGCGATCCGCTACGAGCCGGAGCCGAGCGCGGTCCGGGCGCGGCGCGGAGCCGCGGCGAGGTCCTGGCTCATCGCCGCGGACGAGGGCTGGAGCGAGCGGGCCCGGCCGGCCGGCCTCCGGACCATCCGGGTCGGCCCGCGACCGACCGACCCGCATCGGCCCACGGCGCGGTTCGACGTCGACGCCCGCGACCTGAACGCGGCCGTCATGGAGATCCTGACCGCCGACACGATGCCGGGCTGAGGTCTGCGCGGGGCGCGCCAGTCGCCGTTCGCGGCAGGGCTCCTCGCGGCCCACCCGCCTCTCCCCTTGTCTCTCGTGCCATTCAAGGCGCCTGTAACCGGCGGTCGGCACTGCTCGCGGCGCCGCGCAAGGCTGCGCGGCACACGATGTCCCCGGCTCCCGACCACTGGGGGTCCGGGAGCCACTTCCCCTCATCGTCGACCCGGCGCCGATGCCCACCGGCCCTGCAATGAGGTTGTAATGATTCGGGACCTGCGGAGAGCAGGTCGGGGGGTCGGCGCCGCTACTCTCATGTCAGTCCCGCGGCGCGCCGACCAGGTGCCCAGTGTCCTGCGGGGCCCACATCGACCATCACGCGGGGATGCCGGTGACGGGGCATCCCTCCTCTTGCACAAGCGGCCCGGGTCCCCCTCCCCGGGCCGCTTGCTGTGTCCCGGGAACGTCGCGGTCGCTGGCGATGCCAGGCCCTGGGCCGGGGGCCTGGGGCGACACGGAAGCCCGGCGTCGAAGCCGGGTCCCTCGTCGCACCGCCGTCGTCCCGGTGCCCAGCCCGGCCTCGGCCTCGTCGCCGCTCCGCACGATCGAACCCCGGGACGCGCTGCGCCCCGGGGTTCACGATAACGACAACAGCGTACGGGCGACGACGGCGGCGGCCGGGCTCGTCCGGAACGAACGGGCACTCGCCCGCCCCGCGGCTGGATCGGACGGCGTGCCCCCGGGCCGGGCCCGCCTCGTGGCTCAGGCCGGCGTCGCTCCCGCGGGCTCCTGGCTCGCCTCGACCGGCTCGGTCACGGCGTTCGCGACGTCCTCGGGGACGAGCTCCTCCGGCTCGATGCCGTCGTGCCGATCGCCATCGATATCCAGCAGATAGCCGATGCCCTGGAACGTCTTGATGCGCCCCGGCTCGCCCGGCTTGGCGCCCAGCTTGCGGCGGACGCGGCTGACCCAGACCCGGAGGTACTGCAGGTCGTCGCGGTACTCGGGGCCCCAGACCTTCGTCAGCAGCTCCGTGTGCAGGACGACTTTGCCCGCGTTGGCGGCCAGGTGTTGCAGGAGCAGCCACTCCGTCCGCGAGAGCTGGACGAGCTCGCCGTTGCGGGTGACCATCCGCCGCTCGAGGTCGATCTCGACGTCGTCGAAGGCGATGACGCCGGCGCCCGGCGCCGCGCCCGACGCCCGGCGGAGGACGGCCCGGACCCGCGCGGCAAGCTCGTCGGGGTGGAAGGGCTTGGCGACGTAGTCGTCGGCTCCGAGGTCGAGACCCTTCGCCTTGTCCGCGGTCGAGCCCTTCGCGGTGAGCAGGATGACCGGGACCGGGCGCAGCTCACGGAGCTGGCGCATCACCTCGATCCCGTCGAGGTCCGGCATGACGATGTCGAGCAGGACGATGTCCGGCCGGACCTCCTCCGCCTTCGCCAGGGCCTCTTCGCCGCCGCCGGCGGTGACGACGCGGAACCCCTCGTCGCTCAGGGCGATCGAGACGAGCTTGGTGATGCGGGGCTCGTCGTCCGCGACGAGGATCAGCGGTTGGGTGCTCACAGGTCACTCCTCCTGGCGTTGGCGGCGTCCGACGCGATCGGTCGCCGCGCGTCCGTGTCCACTGTGCCCCGACAGGGCCCGCAGCGGTCAGCGCGCGCGGCGCGCTCCCGCGACCAGGCGACTGCCTGGCGGCGGGACGCGGTCCTGGGGGTCATCATCCGATCCGTGGTTCCGTGCGGCGAAGGGCAGTGCCCTGGCGGTCTCGGCGAGCCGGCGATCAGCCGGGCGGCCGAACCGTCAGGAGTGTGCGACGGTCGGCCTCAGGATGCCCGGGCCGAGCGTCGCGGCGCATCAAAGGCGCATTGCAATACGGCCTTCGGGCCCGATACGCGCGGCCATCCCGGCCAGCCACGCCGCGTCAGCGGCCACAGGACGCCGCGCCCGCGATGCCGTACGCTCTGGCCATGCCCAGCGCGTTCCCGGCTGCCGACCTGGCCGCCCTCGACGGGGCGGTCGAGGTGGAGATCGAGACGACGCCCGCGACCGGGCCCCGCCACCGGACCATCATCTGGGTCGTCGTCGACGGGGAGGAAGCGTTCATCCGCTCGTACCGCGGCGAACGGGCGCGCTGGTACCGCGAGGCCCTCGCCCGCCCGGCCGACGTCCGGCTGCTCGTCGACGGCCGGCGACTGCCCGTCCGCGTCGAGCCGGCGGCGGACGAGCGATCGGTCGCCCGAACGAGCGAGGGGCTCGCCAGCAAGTACGCCGGCGACCCGTCCACCCCTGCCATGCTCCGTCCCGAGGTCCTGCCCACCACCCTCCGCCTGGTGCCCGTCTGAGGGGGCCGGCGACGTCCCAGTCCGACCGCGCCGCCCGGCGCCCCGGTCACGATCCTGGAGCCGCGTCCATGTACTTCGATGAGTTCAAGCACCAGCTGCCGGACATCGACCCGCAGGAGACCCAGGACTGGGTCGATTCGCTGGACCAGGTCCTGGACGCGGAAGGCCCGGAGCGCGCCCGCTTCATCGTCTACAAGCTCCTCAAGCGCGCCCGGCAGCGCCACGTCGGGCTGCCGCCACTCACCCAGACCCGCTACATCAACACGATCAGCCCGGAGCAGGAACCCTTCTTCCCGGGCGACGAGGCCCTCGAGCGGCGCATCCGCCGCCTGGTGCGCTGGAACGCGGCAACCATGGTCCTCCGGGCCAACACGCGCTTCGCCGGCATCGGCGGCCACCTCGCCACCTACGCCTCGGCGGCGAGCCTGTACGAGGTCGGCTTCAACCACTTCTTCCGGGGCAAGGACGACGGCACGCCCGGCGACCACATCTTCTTCCAGGGCCACGCCGCCCCGGGGATGTACGCCCGCGCCTTCCTCGAGGGCCGGCTGACCGAGGAGCAGCTCGACCACTTCCGCCGGGAGGTCTCCGGCAAGCCCGGGCTGAGCTCGTACCCGCACCCCCGGAGCATGCCGGACTTCTGGGAGTTCCCGACCGTCTCGATGGGCCTCGGCCCGCTGGACGCGATCTACCAGGCCCGCTTCGACCGCTACCTCCAGAACCGGGGCCTGGCCGACACGTCGACGAGCCGCGTCTGGGCCTTCCTCGGCGATGGGGAGATGGACGAGCCGGAGGCCCTGGCCGGCCTCTCGATCGCCGCTCGCGAGGGCCTCGACAACCTGACCTTCGTCGTCAACTGCAACCTGCAGCGCCTCGACGGCCCCGTCCGCGGCAACGGCAAGATCATCCAGGAGCTCGAGGGCCTCTTCCGCGGCGCCGGCTGGAACGTCATCAAGGTCGTCTGGGGCCGCGAGTGGGACGAGCTGCTGGCGCGCGACGTGGACGGCGTCCTGGTCAACCGGATGAACGAGACCCTGGACGGCGAGTTCCAGAAGTTCAGCGTCGCCGGCGGCGGCTACATCCGGGAGCACTTCTTCGGCCCCGACGCGCGGCTCCGCAAGCTCGTCGAGCACCTCTCCGACGACGACCTGGCCCGGCTGCGCCGCGGCGGCCACGACTACCGCAAGCTCTACGCGGCGTACAAGGCGGCGACGGAGTACCAGGGCGGGCCGACCGTCATCCTGGCCAAGACGATCAAGGGCTGGACGCTCGGCCCCGGCGTCGAGGCCCGCAACATCACCCACCAGGCCAAGAAGCTCTCGGAGGCCGAGCTCAAGGTCTTCCGCGACCGCCTGGAGCTGCCGATCCCCGACGCCAGGCTCAAGGAGGCCCCGTACTACCACCCCGGGCCCGAGTCCGAGGAGGTCCGCTACATGCTCGAGCGGCGGCGGGCGCTCGGCGGCAGCCTGCCCAAGCGCGTCGTCCGCTCGAAGCCCCTGCCCGCCCCCCAGCCCCAGGTCGACGCCGAGTTCGCCGCTGGCAGCGACGTGCCGGTCTCCACGACGATGGCCTTCGGGCGCCTGCTGCGCAACCTCATCCGCGATCCGGAGCTCGGGCCGCGCATCGTGCCGGTCGTGCCCGACGAGGCCCGCACGTTCGGCCTGGATCCGCTCTTCAAGGAAGTCGGCATCTACGCCGCGCTCGGCCAGCGCTACGAGCCGGTCGATTCGGACCTCGTCCTGTCGTACCGCGAGGCGAAGGACGGCCAGGTCCTTGAGGAGGGCATCACCGAGGCTGGCGCGATGGCCAGCTTCCAGGCCGCGGGCACCTCGTACGCGACCCTCGGCCAGCCCGTCATCCCCTTCTACATCTTCTACTCGATGTTCGGCTTCCAGCGGACCGGCGACCAGATGTGGGCCTTCGCCGATGCCCGCGGGCGGGGCTTCCTGATGGGGGCGACGGCCGGCCGGACCACGCTCCACGGCGAGGGCCTGCAGCACGACGACGGCCACTCGCTGCTGCTCGCCTCGGCCATCCCCAACATCCGCAGCTACGACCCGGCCTATGCCTACGAGCTGGCGGCCATCGTCCGCGAGGGGATCGGCCGGATGTACGGCCGGGGCGAGGACGTCTTCTACTACGTCACCCTGTACAACGAGAACTACGCCCAGGCGAAGCGGCCCGAGACGGCCACGGACGAGGCGATCGCGGCGGGGCTCTATCGGCTCCGGGCGGCTCCCGAGGGCCTTTCGGGCCAGCCCGTCCGGCTGGTCGGGTCGGGCTCGATCCTGCAGCAGGTCGTGGCCGCGGCGGATCTCCTGGCCGAGCGGCACGGCGTGCCGGCCGAGGTGTACAGCGCGCCGTCCTTCCAGCTGCTGCGGGCCGAGGCGCTCGACGCCGAGCGCCTCGACCGCCTCCACCCGGCCGACGAGCCGCGTGTCCCGCACGTCGCCCGGATCCTGGGGCCGGACGGCGGGCCGATCGTCGCCGCCACCGACTGGGTCCGGGCCGTGCCCGACATGGTGGCCCGGTGGCTGCCCGAGCCGTACATCTCGCTGGGCACGGACGGCTTCGGTCGCAGCGACACGCGCGAGGCGCTGCGGGCCTACTTCGAGGTGGACCCGCCGCACATCGCCGCAGCCGCCCTGGCCGGCCTCGTCCGCTGCGGGACGCTGCCGGCTCGCGACGCGGTCAAGGCCTTCAGGGCCCTCGGCGTCGACGCGGAGGCGGTCGATCCCCGGGCGCTGTGAGCCTGGGCAGCTGCCGGGCTGTCGCGCGTCGGTGCGCGTCCTGTAGCGATTCTGTAATCCCCGACGGGCGCCGAAGCCGCCGACCGTCCCCTCGCCCGGTGTTCCATGGGTCGTGCCCGCCGCCACCTCGCGTCGGGCAGCCGTGACCCGGAGGCCCCGCATGTCCCAGCGCGTCACAGACCCCGCCAGCACACCCGGACCGCTCCCCGACGGGGCGTCCCGACCGGGGGACGAGGCTCGCTCGGACCCGCAGGGCCACCGGCGCGAGGACTACGAGGCGGACCCGGCGGCCCTCGCCGGCGGCGCACTGACGCCCGACCTGGCGAGCGGCCACTCATCCGGCGGTGGCGGCGATGACGCCGCCGAGGCGTCGGCCGTGCCGGAGCCCGATGAGCTCGATTCGGCCGAGGCCGCCGCGAGCGGCAGGGGGCGCGGGCCGGGCGAGGAGCCGGTCGACCGCTATCTCGGCGGCAGGCCCGGCGATCCCGACACCCCGAGCCGTGAGCTGGCCGACGCCGACGTGCTCGGCGATCGGTCGTACCGGGTGAGCTACTAGGCCACCCGGCGAGTCCCGGAGGACCGCCCCAGGCGCGGCGCGGACCCGGGGGAAGGAGGGGAGTGATGAGACGTCTCCGCATCGCCCAGGTGGCGCCGCCGCTGGAGCGCGTCCCGCCGCGGATGTACGGCGGGACCGAGCGGGTCATCTTCGAGCTGGTCAACGAGCTGCAGCGGCGCGGCCACGAGGTCGTCCTGTTCGCCAGTGGTGACTCGGACGTGCCCTGCGAGCTGGTGCCGACGGTCCCGCAAGCCCTCCGGCCGACGGGGTTCGGGGCCGACGCGGCGCCGTACTTCCTCCAGACGATGCAGCAGGTCCTGGAGCAGGCCGACGACTTCGACCTGATCCACAGCCACCTCGAGTGGCACAGCCTCCTGCTCGCGCGGGCGACGCGGACGCCGGTCGTCTCGACCTTCCACGGCCGCCTCGACTTCCCGTTCGCGCGGCGCCTGTTCGAGGACCAGCCGCCCGGCCTCGTCGCCATCAGCCAGAGCCAGTGCCGGGTGCATCCGACCGTGCCCTTCTCGGTCGTCCACAACGGGCTGAGCCTGGCCGGCGCACCATTCGAGCGCCGCCGGACCGACGACCTCTGCTTCGTCGGACGGGTCGCCCAGGAGAAAGGCATCCTCGACGCGATCGAGGTCGCCCGGCTGACCGGGCGGAAGCTGCGGATCGCGGCCAAGATCGGCCCGATCCCGGCCGAATACGCCTTCTACAAGGACGTCTTCCTGCCGGCCCTCGACCGTGCGGACGTCGAGTTCCTCGGCGAGGTCCCCCCCGACGAGCGCGACCAGCTGATGGCCTCGGCGTACGCCTTCCTGATGCCCGGGTTGTGGCCCGAGCCCTTCGGCCTCGTCGCCATCGAGGCGCTCGCCTGCGGGACGCCGATCATCGCCCGCCGGGCGGGCGCGCTGCCCGAGATCATCCGCCACGGCGTCGACGGCTTCTTCGCCGACGACGTCGACCATATGGCCTTCGTGCTCGACCAGGTCGTGGACCTCGACCGAATGGCGATCCGCGAGTCGGTCCTGGAGCGCTTCTCGGCCGTCCGGATGACCGATGGCTACGAGTCGGTCTACGAGCGCGTCCTCGAGGAGCGGGCGAGTGCCGATGCCGCCGTGGCCATCCCGAGCGTGGGCCGAGGTCGCGACGCGCTGGCGAGCCGGACCGCGGACGGCCACATCCCCGTCGGACCGGGTCGCCTCGACGGCGGCCAGCCGAACCGCCAGACCCGCCTTGGGACGACGGTCACCCCGCTCACCGCGGCACGGTCGTCGGGTGCGCTGCGCGTGGCCAGCCCGCCCCTCGTCCGGCCGCTCGGCCCGCGCCTGCCGCGGCCCGCGCCCCCGGCCTCCATCGCGACCGACGCCACGTATCTGCCCTCGGTCGGCGACGACGCCCGGGTCGATCGCACGGCCCAAGCGCTCGACCGTGTCTTCGAGCGGCTCGACCCCGGTCGGCCCGCTGCCGCCGACCAGGGGCCCGATATCGTGGCGGCGGGCGCCGACGAAGCGAGCGAGGAGGGCTAGGCGGTCGTGCGCTCGATCTGGAAGGGTGCCGTCAGCTTCGGGATGGTGACCATCCCCGTGAAGCTCTACGGGGCGGTGGAGGACCGCGACATCCGGCTCCACCTGCTCCACGCGACCGACCTGGCGCCCATCCAGGAGAAACGGTTCTGCACGGCCGAGGATGTCGAGGTGCCCTGGGCGGACGTCGTCCGGGGCTACGAGGTGGCCAAGGGCGAATACGTCGCCATCACCCCGGCGGAGCTCGAGGAGGTCGCCCCCGAGTCGGCCCACACGATCGAGATCGGCGACTTCGTCGAGCTCGAGGAGATCGACCCGGTCTACTTCGAGAAGAGCTACTTCCTGGAGCCGGAGGACGTCGGGGCGAAGCCGTTCCTGCTGCTGAAGCAGGCGCTCGACGAGACGGGCCGGATCGCGGTCGCCCGGGTCACGATCCGGACGAAGGAGCGGCTGGCCACGGTGCGGGTCTACGACGCCACGCTCGTGCTCGAGACGATGTACTGGCCCGACGAGATCCGCCCGACCTCGCAGCTCGACCTGCCGGACGAGGGCGGCCGGACGGCACCGTCCTCGCACGAGCTGCAGATGGCGCGCTCTCTGGTCGAGAACCTCTCGACCCGGTTCGACCCGGCGTCGTACCAGGACCGCTACCGGCTCGCATTGCAGGAGCTGATCGAGCGCAAGACGAAGGGCGAGGCCCGCAACGCCCGGCGACGCAAGCCCGCCCCCCGCGTGACGGACCTGATGGCCGCGCTCCAGGCGTCGGTGGAGCAGGCGCGGGCGGCGCGGGACGGGGGGAGCACGGCCGCGACGGATGGGCGCCGCGCCCATGGGCGCGGCGCAGCCGGGCGCGGCGCAGCGGGGCGCGGCGCGGCGCCCTCCCGTGCCGACGCTCCGGTGGATGGACGCGGGGACGCGGCACCCCGGCGGACCCCGCGGACGTCCTCCGCGGAGCCGGGCACCCCCGCCGCCGCAGGGCGGGAGGCGCGGCCGGCGACCCGCCGCCGCGATGCGCCCCGCGGCCGCTCCGAACGGGGGAAAGAGCCGGTCCGCCGCACGTCCGCCGCCTGACGTCCGTCTCGGTCGTGCCGCTCCGTCGGCCGGACGGCCCGGCGCCGGCTGCAGCGTCGTTCACGGCGCGGGCAGCGCGGCTCATGTCCGACTGCCACCCGGGGATCCCGGCAGCGGGAGTGCGTCGAGCGCGCCACGCTCCCGCGGCTGCGGGCCGCTGCGCCCGGCGATGCCAGCCCGCGCGCAGGTCGCTGTGGCCGCGACCGCGGCCGCGATCCTGTCCGACGCGCGCCGGCGACCGCGGAGCGGATACGACCCTCTCCGCCGTGCTGCGGGTGAGGATCGGACAGGATGATGCGAGGGCGGCCGAGCTGGACGCGCTGCAGGCGGCGGCGTCCATCAAGTCAGCGGCGCGAGGCAGGCATCGAGCCGCCCGGTCGCGTCGCGAGGCGATCGTCGACGGTCGCGTCGCGGCCCAGCGGTGCGATCCAGACAGGGAAACGAGGCTCCCGGGGCGCGAGCACCGCGGCCTCAGCGGAAGCTCGGATCGGGCAGGGTCCGGCGCGCGTCGACGAGGGAGGGGTCCGAGGCGAGGAACGTGTCGCGGTCGACGATCCGGAAGCCCGCCCGCAGCAGGATGGGGAGCGCGGGGTGGGGACCCGGGACGGTGAGGCGCGCCACCGTGCCGGCCGGCCCCGCCCAATGCAGCGCCGTGGCGACGACGGCGACCGGATCGGCGTCCGCCGCCATCGCGAGCCGCACGAGGCGCCGCACCCCGGCTGTCCGCCCGTCCGTCGCCACCGCCAGGCCCGCGACCGCACCGCCGTCCCGCAGCAGGACGCAGCCGCCTCCGGGAAGCGCAGTCCAGAACGCGACGTCCAGGCCACGGTCAGCGCCGGCCTCGAGGTCCGCCCAGGCCGCCGCCGCCGTGTCGGCGTCGACGCGCTCGACCGCCAGGCCGCCGAGCGCGGCCGCCGTCGGCAGCCCGCTCGTCTCGCCCCGCAGGTAGAGGTTCGGCCACCAGGCGCCGAGCCCGGCCCGGAGGTAGAGCGGCAGGGCCCGCGGATCGGCGGAGCTGAACGTGGAGGCGGGCACGTCGCGCGGCAGGATCGCGGCCAGGAGCAGGCTGCCCAGACCCTGGCCCTGGTGGGCCGGCGAGACGAACAGGTCGCTGAGATGGACGCTCGCCCCGAGGTCCACCAGCCCGGCGTAGGCGACGACGCGCCCGTCGAGCTCGGCGACGAGTGCGACGCCCCGCCCCACGAGGTGCTCGGCGTACGGTGATCCGGACCGCCCCGGCGTGTCGATCGGCTCGTCGCAGGCCGCCGCGACCTCGGCGATCGCGGCCACGTCCTGCTGCGTCGCGGCCCGGATCGTCGCCGCGGCCCTCGGCGCGACCATGCCGGCCATCGCGCTCAGTACAGCGTCGAGGGATCGAGCCGCTCCCGGCAGAGCTGCTCGAGCGCGGCGAGGTCGGCCCGGACGTCCGCCTCGGTCATCGTCGGCGCAACCTCCAGCGGCTCGACGACCTCCAGCTCGAAGGCCTCGACGCCGTACCGCCGGGCGTCGTCGGCGAGCCGCAGGTCGAGGGCGCTCGGCGTGGCGGTCGCGCGGGCGAACTCGAGCCGGTTGCGGAGGCTGGCCAGGTCGACCGTCGAGCCGAGCAGCCCGCGGCCGGTCACCCTGTTGCGCAGGAGGTAGACCGCCGCCTCGCGGCGCTGTGCCCGGTAGGCGTCCCGCAGCGCCCGGCGCCGCGTCCGCTCGTCCATCCCTTCCCTCGTGCCGGGTGGTCCTGCCAGCGCGGCGGAGGCGGCGCATCGTCGCCCCGGCGGCACCGCGCGCAGTGTACGCGTCAGCGGACCAGCCGCAGCAGCCAGGCGCCGACGACGAGGCTCGTGACGGCCGGCACGAGCAGCCAGGCGAGGAGCGCCAGGAAGACCCAGCGGAGCGCGCCCGCCCCGGCGGAGGCGTCGGCGAACGGCGGCATCGCCTCGACCTGGTCGGCGAGGGCCGCGACCTCGTCGCGGATGGCGGCCAGGTCCGCCTGCGACCGGCCGAGGTCGGCCCGGTCCTGGTCGAGGGAGGCGCCGAGCGCGTCGAGTGTGGCGGCGAGGTCCCGCGCCTGCCCGGCGGCCTGCCCGAAGCCCTGGCCGAGCCCGCCGAGCGGCCGGGCGCCGAGGATGTCGACGTCGCTCGCCGCGGTCAGGCCGTCGAACGTCGCGCCCATCGAGCGGGCGAGCCCGGCCGCGGACGAGGCGGACGTGCGCGCGTCGCCGAGGCTCGCCTGGAAGTGGCCGGTCGAGGTGGAGGCCGTCCCGAGGCTGTCTGCCGTCCGCCGGAGCGTCGCCGCCAGGCCTTGCCGCTCCTGCTCCAGCGAGCCCGAGAGCGGCTCGAGCGAGCCGAACGACCGCGCCCCGACGAGGGCCAGGGTGCCCAGCACGAGCAGCCCGGCCGCGCCGTAGGTGAGCAGGCCGAGAGCGAGTCGGCGCAGCCAGCGCCGACGCCTGGCCGCGGTCAGCTCGAGCACGTCCTCAGCCGTGGGCCAGCCTCCGCCGCAGCAGGCCGAAGGTCGCCACGAAGCAGACCGCCGCGATGAGGGCCAGCACGCCGACCTCCCAGACCGCCACGGTCTCGCCGCGGAGCATCAGGTCCTGGATCAGTCGGATGCCGTGGGTCACCGGCAGGGCGTAGGCGACGACCTGGACAGCCGAGGTGAACTCGGAGACCGGCAGCACGAAGCCGCTGAAGAAGACCGAGGCGAGCAGGAGCAGCAGCGAGAGCTGGACCGCCTGGCGCTCGGAATCCGCGACGATCGAGATGAGCAGGCCGACCCCGAGCGAGGCGAAGGTGAGCAGGGCGACGACCGCCGCGAAGGCGCCCGCGCCGGCCAGCAGCGGGATGTGGAAGACGCCGACGAGGAGCGCCGTCACGATCGCGGCGATGACCAGGTTGAGCAGGCCGAAGGCGATGTACTTGCCGGCCAGGATCTCGAGCGCGCCCACGGGCGAGACCCGGAATAGCTCGAAGGCGCCGGACAGCCGCTCGCGGACCAGCGAGAGCGCGGTGAGCGTCACCGCCAGGTGCTGCAGGATGAGGGCCAGGACCGCCGGCCCGTAGAAGAGGACCACGCCGGGCTGGGTGGGCGCGACGTTCTCGGTCTGCGCCTTCGTCGGCGAGGCGACGACGTCGGGCGGGACCTTCGTCGCGCCGGCCGCGCCCTGGGCCGCGGCCGTCTGCTCGCCCTGCCCGACCGCCTCCCTGACGATCTCGTGGTTGACCTCCTGCTGGATCCGGTAGGCCACGAAGTCCACGTAGTTGGCCATGACCGGGTCGAGCAGGTCGTACTCCACGTCGATGGTCGACTGCTGGCCCTGTTCGAAGCGCTGCTTCGCGTCGGTGGGGGCGACGATGACCAGGTCCACCTGCTGGCGCCGGAGGCGGTCCTCCGCGGCGCCGCGGTCGGCGGTCAGCCCGACGACGTGGATCGCGGGCCCGGCGACGCCCTGGTAGAGCCCGACGTCCTGCGAGAGGCCCGAGCCGGGCGGGATGACGAGCAGCGTGTCGAGCGGCCTGCGCAGGCCGTTGTAGCCGGCCCCGAAGAGGGCCATGATCAGGAACGGCCCGAGGATGAGGCTGAGCAGGGCGCCGGGCCGGCGGGCGACCTCGGTCAGCTCCTTGCCGACGAACGAGCTGATGCGGGTGAGGCTCTTCAGAGGGGCCAGAGTCACGCCACACCCTCCCGCTCCCACGTCCCCTGGGCGTCCGCATCCCGGGCGCCGCCGGGGCGCGAGCGGCTGACGAGCTCGGCGAAGACCTGGTCGAACGGCGGGCGGTACTCGCGGCTCGCGACGACCTCGACGCCGCGGTCCCGGAGGGCGTCGAGGATCGTCGGCGTCGCGCTGGCGGCGTCGTCGGTGACGGCGAGGAGGTCGCGCGGGCCGCGCTGGCGCAGGACGCGGACAGCAGGCAGACCGCCCAGCGCGGCCGCATCGACGGGTGCCGCCGACTCGAGCTCGATCACCTCGCCGCCGAGAGCCTCGCGGCGCAGCCCGGCCGGCGTGTCGACGGCGATGAGCCGACCCTCGGCCAGAAGGGCGACGCGGTCGCAGTGCTCCGCCTCGCCGATGTACTGGGTGGTGACGAGGAGGGTCCGGCCTGCCTCGCGGAGACGCCGGAGCTCGGTCCAGATCCGCTCCCGGAGGAGCGGGTCGATGCCGGCCGTCGGTTCGTCGAGGAACAACAGGACGGGATCGTGGACGAGCGCGCAGGCCAGCTCGAGGCGGCGCTGCATGCCGCCCGACAGGGCCGAGGCGCGGCGGTCGCGGGCGGGCCACAGATCGACGAGCTCGAGGACCTCGCGGACCCGGCGGCGGCGGCGCGGCCAGAGCATCCCGAAGAGCGAGCCCACGAAGTCGAGGTTCTCCTTGGCCGTCAGGTCCGGGTACAGCACGAACAGCTGGGGCATGTAGCCGATCCGCTCCCGGGTCTGGCGGCGGAAGTGCATCGGGTCCTCGCCGAGGACGCGGAGGCGGCCGCTCGTCGGGCGGAGCTGGCCGGTGAGCATGCGGATGGTCGTCGTCTTGCCGGAGCCGCTCGGGCCGATGAGGCCGAGCAGTGTGCCCGGCGGGACGGCGAGGTCGAGGCCATCGACCGCACGGACGTCGCCGAAGCGGCGCCCGGCTCCCTCGGCCACGACTGTCTGGGGGGTCGCAGCGGCCTTGGCCGAGGCCGTGGGCGATGCTGGATCCGTCGGGCTCGAGCCGCTGGGCACCGCCTCGATAGGCGCCCCGGACGGGACCGGATGCGGCTCGCTGGGCGCGGCCGCGCCGGAGGCGCTGGACGCGGTCGGCTGGGTCATGGGCATCCGGCTCCCTGGGCGCGGCGGTGGGCCTGCCAAGGGTCGACGACGCGGCTTGCAGGAGCCGCGGGACGGGCCGAGAGCGTCGTGGCAGGCGCGTGACGAAGACGGGCTCGGGACGCTCCTGCGATGCCGCTGCAAGAACCGGCGCACGCATCGCCGCTCCGTGGCAACGGAGCACCCGTACGGTGATGCGGCCCGCACGCGCGTCCCCCACGCGACCGCCTCCGGAGCGCGGGCGGCGGATGGCGGGTCATGGGGGCTTCGAGGAGCGACGACCGGAGGGGACGTGGCACGAGCGGACGGCGCGACGGATCGCCGCCGCCGGCCGCCCGCCGCCGAGCCGCCCGCCGCGTCCGACGCCGGTCGCGATCCGCTCCGCTCCGCGCGGGCGGCCGGCCTCCGCTATGTCACCGATGGCACACCGGGCATCGGTCGGCGTCGCAGCGGCCGCGGCTTCGCCTATCGCGACCCGGAGGGTGATCCCGTCCGCGACCGCGAGACGCTGGCCCGGATCCGCTCGCTCGCCATCCCGCCCGCCTGGACCGACGTCTGGATCTGCCCCTCGCCGAACGGCCACATCCAGGCGACGGGCCGCGATGCCCGGGGGCGGAAGCAGTACCGCTACCACCCGCGCTGGCGGGCGGTCCGTGACGAGTCGAAGTACGACCGCATGATCGCCTTCGCCGAGGCCCTGCCGGCCATCCGGGAGCGCATCGAGGCCGACCTCGCCGGGCCCGGCCTGCCCCGCGAGAAGGTGCTCGCGGCGGTGGTCCGGCTGCTCGAGACGACCTTCGTCCGGGTCGGCAACGACGAGTACGCCCGCCAGAACCGCTCGTTCGGTCTCACGACGCTGCGCGACCGCCACGCCCGGATCGACGGCGGGGAGATCCGCTTCCGGTTCCGCGGCAAGGCGGGCAAGCTGCACGAGGTGGGGCTGCGCGACCGGCGCCTCGCCCGGATCGTCAAGCGCTGCCAGGACCTGCCCGGCCAGGAGCTCTTCCAGTACGAGGACGAGGAGGGTCGGCCGCAGGACATCGACTCGGGCGACGTCAACGACTACCTGCGGGCGATCAGCGGCCAGGACTTCACGGCGAAGGACTTCCGGACGTGGGCCGGGACCGTCCTGGCCTATCGCGCCCTCGGCACGCTCCAGGAGGCCGGCAGCTCCGCCCAGGCGAAGCACCGGCTGGTCGAGGCGGTCCGCGAGGTGGCGGGGCACCTGGGGAACACGGCCGCGGTCGCGCGCCGGAGCTACATCCACCCCGCCGTCGTCGAGGCCTACCTCGACGGGTCGGTCGGCGAGGCGATCGCGGCCGCGGCCGAGGACGAGAGCCTGCCCGCCGCCGAGGCCTCGACCGACGAGGAGGCGGCGCTCCTGCAGCTCCTCCGCGAACGCTCCGCGGCCCAGCGCGCGGCAGCCGGGGCAGCCTGACCGCCGGGGTGGGAACGCCCGCGGAACGACGACACTCAGGTCGGCGCCTCAGCCGCGTTCGTCAGTGCCGGCCGGGCCCGTCCGCGCCGACCCCGCCCGCCGGCTCATCGGAGGACGCTCGCGGCGACCCTCCAACGCGGCCGCCACCGACGAGGCGAGGAACACGAGCAGCGCCGTCACGTTCAGGAGGCCGCCCAGCTGCCAGGCGCCGGGGATGCCGAGCAGGTCGCCCGTCCCGATCCGCACGAGCAGGCCGAGGTGGAGCAGGGCCAGGTGCGCGTAGAAGCGCGGCCGGTAGGGGAGCGGGAGGCGGAGCACCGCCGGCAGGATGAGCGGCGCGTGGCCGAACACCATCGACATCACGAAGCCCAGGAACAGCGCGTGGAGCGACGCGTCGTACCCGCTCCCGACCGGCTGGCCGACCGCCAGCCAGATCGCGCCGCCGACGGCCAGCCAGGCGTAGCCCGGCAGGAGCGAGGCAGCGATGAACCGCGTCACGCCCCGCGCCCGGACGGTCCGCCGGGCGATGTCGAAGCGGCCGAGCCAGGCCGCCAGCCCGAGGATGCCGGCCCCGGCCAGGCGGGTCCCCGGATCGGCGACCACGGCGCTGAGAAGGACGCCGGCGAGGAGCACGAGGCACGCCAGCCCGAACGCCTGCCGGGCGAACTCGGACGGGCGCGTCACGCGGGAGAGCTCGAGGCGCTCGCCGACGACCGTCAGGATGAGGAACGCGGCGATCCACGGCACGCCGGACTCGATCGGCCGGCCCAGGGCCAGCAGGATCGCCCCGCCGAGCCAGGCCGCGGCGCCGCCCGCCTGGACCGTGCCGTGCAGCGAGCGCTCGATGCGGTCGAACGCCGCGTAGATGCCGGCGAAGGCGACGCCGGCCACGACGAACAGCCACGTTCCCGCCGTGTCGGCGCCGAGCAGCAGGGCGAGCGCGCCGAGGGCCGAGGCGAGCGGCGCGAGGTAGCCCCACCCGCGTCCGAGGGCGACCGCCCGCTCGAGGGAGACGAGGGTGCCGAGGAACCCGAAGGTCATCAGCAGGCCGTGGACGACCCCCAGGCGCAGGGTGACCGCGGGCATCGGCAGGCCGAGCAGGACCAGCGCGCCGGTCAGCCCCGCGAGGAGGGCGACGGCGCCCCCGGCGAGCAGCAGGCCGCGCGGTCGCGCGCCGGGGCCGGCGGTGCCGGGCGTGGGATCGCCGCGGATCACGACGGCGCCGGCCCGTCGCGGCGGCCCAGATGGGTGAGACACAGGTCCGGCGCGACCAGCGGGTCGAGGCGGACGACGTCGACGGGCGCGTCAAGCGCCGCCAGGGCGCCGCGCATGAGCCCGAGGTGGACGGCGCAGACGACCGCGGGCTCGCGGTCCACGAGGGGCAGGAACGGGCACCGCCGCAGGCGGACCGGCTCGCCCTCGTGGACGGGTTCGGGGGCGAAGCCGGCGGCATCGAGGAGCGCCAGGAGCCGAGCGACCGCGTCGCCCGATCCATCGACCGGCCACTCGGCCTGCCCGACCGCGGTCTCGCCCCAGCGCTCCCCGGCCGCGACCGCGAGCGATGTCGAGGCCGGCAGACCGCCCAGCTCCCGAGCCAGGGCGAGGGCCAGCTCGCGGTATGGCGCCGCGGTGTCGACCTCGAGCCTGGCGCGGTACCGCAGCGCCGGCCGACCGCGGCCCGTGGGCCGACTCGGCGCCCGCGCCGCGAGGCCGGCCGCCACGAGCCGGTCCAGCTGTTGCCGGACGCTGTTGCGGTGGAGGCGGAGTGCCGCCGCGAGCTCGCCCACGGACAGGGGCTCGTCGGCGTCTCGCAGGAGCGCGAGGAGCCGTCCGCGGGTGAGGCCGGCGGACAACCGGGGTGGCCGCTCGCGGCCACCGCCGCCGGCGGTCGACGCGGGACTCCACAGCGGGTCGGTCAGGGTGTCGGTCATGTGGCTTGCATTTTGCACGTCAATAGACGTAACTATCAAGTGCGCCGGCGGCGTCGTCGCGCGGCGACCTGTCGCCGCCGATCCCGCCCCGCCCCCGCCCGCGCCCGAAAGGAGCCTTCGCATGCCCGCCGACCAGGTCCTCGACGTCCGCTCGGAGCCGCCCGTGCGCCGTCACGCCCTCATCTTCGAGACCTTCGAGCAGCTCGAGCCCGGCACCGCCTTCGAGCTCCGCAACGACCACGACCCGAAGCCGCTCTACTACCAGTTCGCCGCCGAGCTGGGGGGCCGCTTCACGTGGGACTACCTCGAGCAGGGTCCCGAGGTCTGGCGCGTCCGGATCGGTCGCTCCGCCGCCACGGCACCGGACGCCTAGCGGACCCGGCGGGCGGCCGAGCGGGACGCCTGCCGCCGCCGCCCCGCTGCCGAGGGGAGCGCCTGCAATGGTCCCGAAACGGGGCCGTGCTGCTCCTCGGGTCGGCGCGCAGCCGAGCGCCTCCTAGGGTGGTCGCGACCCCCGGATCCCCTTCCCACGGAGGCAACGACATGTGCATGAACTGCGGCTGCATGAAGCCCGACGACGAGCACGGGAACTCGGCGAACATCACCTATGACGAGCTGCGCCAGGCGGCGCAGGCCAACGGGATGTCGGTCGAGGAGACCATCGACACGATGGCGCGCACGGCCCAGCAGGCTGGCGGGAGCGGGCAGAGCGGCCAGTACCGCTCGCCGGGCAGCCAGTCCGGGACCGACCTCGGCCAGGGCGGCTCGCAGCAGTTCGGGTCGTAGACACCCGTTCCCACCTGATCCGGGGCGGGCAGCGGGCCTTCGCCGGCCTGCCCGCCCCGCCCACCCGCGGCCGCTGTAACGACGCTGATACCGGACGTTGGCGGCAGTGGGCTAAGGGCCGCACACGGGCCCGGAGATGCTTCGGCGACCGTGAAGCTCCTGCCGGTCGCCCCCGGGCGGCCCCTTCGTGTCGCGGTCTTCCGGGCCCTGGCCCTGGGTGACCAGCTCAACGCCGTCCCGGCGCTCCGCGCCCTGCGGGCGGCGCTGCCCGATGCCCGGATCACGCTCATCGGCCTGCCCTGGAGCCGTGGCTGGGTCCATCGCTTCAGCCAGTACCTCGACGACTTCCTGGAGTTCCCGGGCTACCCCGGCATCCCCGAGGTCGCCTTCGAGCCGACCCGCCTGACGACGTTCCTCCAGGCCGTCCAGGCCGACCCGTTCGACCTGGTCATCCAGCTTCACGGGAGCGGTCTCGCAAGCAACCCCTTCTGTGCCCTGCTCGGCGCCCGGGCGATGGCGGGTTTCTACCTGCCGGGCGGCTGGTGCCCCGATCCCGACCGGTTCGTGCCCTATCCCGGCCACCTGCACGAGGCCCGCCGGTACCTGGCTCTCATGGACCACCTCGGCGCGCCCTCGCGGGGGGAGGAGCTGGAGTTCCCGCTGGCCGATGACGAGCGGACGGCCGCCTGGGCACTCGCCGGCAAGCACGGCCTCCTGCCGGGTCGGTTCGCCTGCCTCCACCCCGGCGCGAGCGCGGCGGCCCGGCGGTGGCCCCTCGAGCGCTTCGCCGCCGTCGGCGACGCCCTGGCGCAGCGGGGCCTGCGCGTCGTGCTGACGGGGACGCCCGGCGAGGCGCCGCTGACCGCGGAGGTCGCGGCGCGCATACAGGCCCCCGCCGTCGACCTGGCCGGGCGGACGAGCCTCGGCGAGCTCGGCGCCCTGCTCGAACACGCCCGCCTCCTCGTCGCCAACGACACGGGCGTGTCGCACCTGGCAGCCGCCCTCAGCGTCCCGAGCGTCATCGTCTTCCTGGCCTCGGACCCACGGCGCTGGGCCCCCCTCGACGATCGCCTCCACCGCGTCGTCGGTGACCCGGGCCAGGTCAACGCCTGCCGCCACGTCCCCGGGGAGTCGCACCGCTGCCTGCGCGACGGCTGCACGATGGCGGACCGCTCCGGTCAGCCGCGCTTCCATCCGGAGGTGCGGGTGGGCCAGGTGCTGGCCGAGGTCGACGACCTGCTGGCCGCCGAGGACGACGCCGATGTCGCCTGACGTCCTGGCCAGGGCCCGGCGCATCCTCGTCGTCCGGCTCGACAACGTGGGCGATGTCGTGATGGCGGGGCCCGCCGTACGCGCCCTCCGGGCCGCCCATCCGGCGGCCCAGCTGACCCTGCTCGCCTCACCGGCGGGGGCGGCCGTCGCCCCGCTGCTGCCCTGGCTGGACGAGGTCGTGGTCGCTCGCGCCGTCTGGCAGGACGCGGGCGGGAGGGCGCCGCTCGACCCGGCTCGCGAGCTCGCCCTCGTCGAGCGCCTCCGGGCCGGCGCCTTCGACGCAGCCATCATCCTGACCAGCTTCTCCCAGTCGCCCGACGGGCCGGCCTACGCCTGCTACCTGGCGGGCGTCCCGATCCGGGCCGGCCACGCCGGCGCCTTCTCGGGCAGCCTCCTGACCCACCGCGCGGCGCCGCTCCCCGACGCGGCGCACCAGGTCGACCGGAACCTCCACCTCCTGGCGGCCCTCGGCGTGCCGCCCGTCGGGAGCCACCTGGAGCTGGCGGTCCCCGACGGCGCGGCCGGGAGGGCCCTCACCTGCCTGCGTGAGTCCGGCGTCGACCCCGACCGCCCGTTCGTCCTCCTGGCGCCCGGCGCGAGCTGCGCCGCTCGGCGCTACGCGCCCGAGCGGTTCGCCGAGGTCGCCGCCCGGCTCGGCGCCACCAGCGGCCTCCCGGTGGTCCTGGCCGGCAGCGACCGGGAGACGGAGCTCGTCGCCGGGATCCACGCCGCGGCGAGCGCGATGGCAGCCGATGCGAGTCGCGATCCCCTCCCGATCGTGGATCTCGCCGGCCGCACCTCCGTCGCGGAGCTGGCCGCGCTCGTCCGCGCCGCGACCCTCGTGGTCGCGAACGACTCGGCTCCGATGCACCTGGCCGACGCCTTCTGTCGGCCGACCGTGGTGCTCTTCTCGGGGACCGAGCTCGAGAGCCAGTGGCGGCCGCGCCGCGCGCCCGCCGTCCTGTTGCGCCACCACACGGTCTGCGCGCCCTGCTACAGCTTCGAGTGCCCCTACCACATGGAGTGCCTCGACATCGCCCCGGCGGAGGTCGTCCGCCACTGCCTGCGCCTGCTTGCCCCGGCGCGGCCGCGGACCGGCCAGGCCCTCCACGGGTCGGCTCTCCCGGCACGACCCGGCGCGGCGGCCGCGGGTCCCCGGGCACCCCTCGCGGCGTCGCCCGGCCCCCGGGCGCTCCGCGACCGGCCCGCTCCCGCGCTCCGCGCCCCGACCCGTCCGGCCCCGACACGGAGGAACGACAGACGTCATGCGGCCCCTGCGGATCCTGACCTGGCACGTACACGGCAGCTACCTGTACTACCTCGCGGGGGTCCCGCATGAGCTGTACCTGCCGGTCCGCGATGGCAGACCGGAGGGCTACGGCGGCCGCTCCACAGGGTTCCGCTGGCCGGAGACCGTCCACGAAGTACCGGCCCAGCGCGTCCGCGACCTGGACCTGGACGTCGTCCTGTTCCAGTCCCGGCGGAACTGGGAGGTCGACCAGCACGAGTTGCTCAGCGACGAGCAGCGCCGACTGCCCCGCGTCTACCTCGAGCACGACCCGCCGCTCGGCCACCCGACCGACACCCGCCACCCGGTGGACGACCCGGACGTCCTGCTGGTCCACGTCACGCCCTTCAACGCGCTCATGTGGGACAGCGGCCGCACGCCGCATACGGTCGTGGAGCACGGCGTGAGCGTGCCCGGGGGGACCCGCCCGACCTACGAGCTCGAGCGCGGCATCAGCGTCGTGAACAACCTGACCCGCCGCGGTCGCCGCCTGGGGCCCGACGTCTTCCTGGCGGCGCGCGAGCGCGTCCCGCTCGACCTCGTGGGGCTCGGCTCGACCGACGCGGGCGGGCTCGGCGACCTGCCCCTCGCGGATCTGCCGGCCTTCGAGGCGCGCTACCGCTTCTTCTTCAACCCCATCCGCTACACCAGCCTCGGCCTCGCGGTGTGCGAGGCGATGGCCCTCGGCCTGCCCGTCGTCGGCCTGGCTACCACGGAGATGGCGACCGCGGTCGAGAACGGCGTCTCCGGCTGGGTCGACACCGACCTTGGGCGGCTCGTGGAGCGGATGCACGAGCTGCTGGCCGACCCCGCCGAGGCCCGCCGGCTCGGCGACGGCGCCCGCGCGCGGGCGCGCGAGCGGTTCGGCATCGAGCGCTTCCGGCGCGACTGGGATCGCGTCTTCCGGGACGTCGCCGGGCAGACCGGGCTGACGGCGCTCGGCGGGTCGAGTCGTCCGGCGACCGCGGCCAGGCCGGGACAGCCGACGGCGTCGGGAGCGCGGGCATGAGCCGCCGCGTCGCCCTCATCAGCGAGCACGCCTCGCCCCTCGCCATGCTCGGCGGGACCGACAGCGGGGGACAGAACCTGTACGTCGGCGAGGTCGCCCGGAACCTGGCGGCGATCGGCTTCGAGGTGGACGTCTTCACCCGCCGCGACAGCGAGCGGCTGCCCGAATCCGCGGAGTGGGTGGACGGCGTCCGCATCATCCACGTCCCGGCCGGGCCGCCGGAGGCGCTGCCCAAGGAGGAGCTCCTGCCGTACATGGAGGAGTTCACCGCCTGGATGGTCCGCTCCATCCGCCGCAGCCGCCGGACGTACGACATCGTCCACGCCAACTTCTGGATGTCGGGGCTCGTGGCCGCGGAGCTCAAGCGGCAGCTCGGGATCCCCTTCGTCATCACCTTCCACGCCCTCGGCCGCGTCCGCCGCCAGCACCAGGGCGGCGCCGACCGCTTCCCCGACGAGCGGTTCGCCGTCGAGGACCGCATCGTCGCCGAGGCGGACCACATCGTGGCCGAGTGCCCGCAGGACGAAGAGGACCTCATCCAGCTGTACAACGCCGACCCGGCCCGCATCACGATCATCCCCTGCGGCTTCGACCGGACCGAGTTCTGGCCGATCAGCAAGTCGCTCGCCCGGGTCGCCCTCGGCTTCGAGCCCGACGAGAAGGTCGTCCTCCAGCTCGGCCGGATGGTTCCCCGCAAGGGAGTCGACAACGCGATCCGCGGGTTCGCCCGCCTCGTCCATCAGCACGGCGTGGAGGCCCGGCTCGTCATCGTCGGCGGCAGCGCAGACGATCCCGACCCGGCCGCGGACCCCGAGCTCGCCCGCCTCGTGGAGCTGGCGGCGGCCGAGGGCGTCGCCGACCGGGTGGTCTTCAGCGGCCGGCGCGGCCGCGAGGCGCTGAAGTACTACTACAACGCCGCGGACATCTTCATCAGCACGCCCTGGTACGAGCCCTTCGGGATCACGCCCATCGAGGCGATGGCCTGCGGGACCCCGGTCGTCGGCTCGAACGTCGGCGGCATCAAGTTCACCGTCCGCGATGGCGAGACCGGCTACCTGGTGCCGCCCAACGAGCCCGACGCCCTGGCGGAACGGCTGGCCCACCTCTACAAGCACCCCAAGCTGCTGTCGGTCTTCCGCCGCCAGGCCATCCGCCGGGCGAACGACCTGTTCACCTGGCAGAAGGTGACCAACGCGGTGGCCGAGCTGTATGAGCAGGTCATCGCGGCCGCCCAGCCGGAGGTCCAGGGCGAAGCCGAGCAGCTGTCGGTCGTCGAGGGCGCCTTCGATGGCGCGATCGAGGCGCTCCAGGAGAGCCGCCGCCGGCTGCGCGGGCCGATCCTGGGGGCCGCCGACGAGCTGGCCGCGACCCTCGCCCGCGGGGGCCGCCTGCTGATCTGCGGCAACGGCGGCAGCGCCGCGGACGCCCAGCACTTCGCGACCGAGCTGGTGGGTCGGTACAAGCGGGCGGACCGGCGCGCCCTGCCGGCCCTCGCCCTGACCGCCGATTCGTCGTTCCTGACCGCCTGGGCGAACGACGCCGCGTTCGAGGACGTCTTCGCCCGCCAGGTGGAGGCCTTCGGGGCGCCGGGCGACGTGCTCGTCGGCATCAGCACGAGCGGCCGCTCGCGGAACGTGATCCGGGCCTTCGCCGCCGCCCGCGAGCGCGGCCTGCGCTGCATCGCCCTGCTCGGCGGGACCGGCGGGGAGCTGCGCGAGCTGGCCGATCTCTCGCTCATCGTCCCGAGCGCGGACACGCAGCACATCCAGGAAGCGCAGATCGTGCTCATCCACCTGCTCTGCGAGCTGGTGGAGGAGGCGCTCGTCGCCGGCGCCGGCCAGAACGGCCAGGTGCGGACCATCTGGGAGCTCCAGCGGCGCTTCCGCGAGCCTGCCAGCGACGGGCGACGGAGCGGCCGGCTGCGGACGGGGGGCGGGGCGGCTCGTGCCGCGGGCACGCCCCGCGGCACGCCTGGCGGGGCACGGCGGCCCTCCACGACGGGCGCGCCCGCGGGCCGGGCCGAGGAAGCCCGGACGGTCAACGGCTGATCGATCCGACCCCCCGCGGGGCCGACCTCTACAGGACACAGGCGCGACGACAGCGCGCGACGAGACGAAGACGACACGAGAAGGAGGCGACGGATGGTCCAGGAGATGGGGACTCGACCGGGAGACAGCGCAGCCGCGACCGCCACGGCGGTCGGCGCGACGCGCGGCGGCCCGTTGGCCGGCCAGGTGATCCTCGTCACGGGCGGCGCCCGCGGCCTGGGCGAGGCCATCTGCCGCTCGCTCGCCGAGGCGGGCGCGACGGTGGTCGCGGCGGACGTGCGGGCCGACCTCGTCGAGGAGGTCTCCTCCTCGCTGACGGCGGCGGGCCATGCCGCCTCGTCCGTCGTGCTCGACCTGGCCGACGACTCGGCGATCGAGGCGGCGCTGGAGCGTGTCGTCGCCGAGCACGGCCGGCTCGACGTCCTGGTGAACAACGCCGGGACGGACGTGACCCTGCCGATCGAGGAGCTGTCGGTCGCCGACGTCGACCGCGTCCTCGGCGTCAACCTGCGCGCCCCCATCCTGCTGGCGCGCGCCGTCCTGCCGCGGATGAAGGCCCAGGGCAGCGGCCACATCGTGAACGTCGCCTCCACCGCGGCGAAGCGGGCCTGGCCCAACGCGTCGCTCTACCACGCCTCGAAATGGGGCCTCCTGGGATTCAGCCACGCCCTCCACACGGAGGCCCGTCCGAGCGGCGTGAAGGTCACCGCGGTCGTCGCCGGCGGGATGCGGACACCGTTCCTGCTCGACCGCTTCCCGGACATCGACGTGGGCACGCTCCAGGACCCGCGCAACGTCGCCGACACGATCCGCTTCTTGCTGACCCAGCCCGCCGAGACGGTCATCCCCGAAGTGCTCGTCCTCCCGATGCGGGAGACGTCGTGGCCGTGAGCCTGGGGGGCGCGCGGGAAGGTCGGCCCGTCGTCTTCCTGGATAAGGACGGGACGCTCGTCGAGGACGTCCCGTACAACGTCGATCCGGCGCTCGTGCGCCTGGCGCCGGGCGCCGCCGCGGGGCTGACGCGGCTCCATGGCGCCGGCTTCGCCCTGGCCGTCGTCTCGAACCAGTCAGGGATCGCGCGGGGCTACTTCCCCGAGTCGGCCCTCGACGGCATCCGCGAGCGGCTGACGGCGCTGCTCGCGGCGCACGGCATCCCCCTCGAGGGGTTCTTCCACTGCCCGCACCACCCGGACGGGGTGAACGAGTACGCGGTCGTCTGCGATTGCCGCAAGCCCGCGCCGGGGCTCGTCCTGCGGGCGGCGGCCGAGCTCGGGGCCGACCTCACGCGCTCCTGGCTCGTCGGCGACATCCTCGATGACGTGGAAGCCGGCCGACGAGCCGGCTGCCGGACGATCCTGGTCGACCGCGGCCACGAGACCGAGTGGCGCCGGACCGCGGAGCGACGACCCGAGGCGATCGCCCGGGACCTCGCCGAGGCGGCCGAGATCATCCTCGCCTCGCCCCGTCGACCGGCCCGGCCCGAGCCCGCGGCGCGATCCGAGCCGCGGACGACGCCGCGCCGAGGCCGCCGGACGCAGGAGCCCAGCGCTCCCCTCGCCACAGGAGGCGCGCGATGAACGCCGACCTGCCGACCCTCCTCGAGGCCTTCCCCGACCTCCGCGTCGCGGTGGTCGGCGAGGCGATGCTCGATTCGTACCTGGCCGGATCGGCCGAGCGGCTCTGCCGTGAGGCCCCCGTCCCGATCGTCACCCTCGGCGGGCGGACCGATGCGCCTGGCGGGGCGGCGAACACCGCGGCCAACCTGCGGGCGCTGGGCGCCCGTGTGTCCTTCCTCTCGGTCGTTGGGGCGGACGAGTCCGGGGCGCGAGTGCTGGCAGCCCTCGAGCGGGCCGGCGTGCCGACCGAGGACGTCCTCGAGGCCCGCGGCCGGCGGACGCTGACCAAGACGCGCGTGCTGGCCGAGGGCCAGATGGTCGTCCGCTTCGACGAGGGCGATCAGGGCCCCGTCGACGCCGACATCGAGGACCGGCTCATCGAGCGGCTCACCTCGCTCTACCACCGCTGCCAGGCCATCATCGTCTCCGACTACGGCTACGGCGTCCTCACGCCGCGCCTGCAGGCCGTGCTCCAGGAGCTCCAGGCCCGCCTGCCGCGGGTCCTCGTCGTCGATGCGCGCGACCTCGCCGGGTACCGGCGGGTCGGCGTGACGGCCGTGAAGCCGAACTACGCGGAGGCGGTGCGCCTCCTGGGGGAGCTGCCACATGCAGGCGTCCGGGAGCGCGTCGCCCAGGTCGCTGCCGGCGGCGAGCGGCTGCTCGAGCTGACGAACGCCCGGATCGTCGCCCTCACCCTCGACACCGACGGCTCGATCGTCTTCGAACGAGGCCGGCCGGCCTACCGGACCTATGCCCGCCCGACGAGCCACTCGCGGGCCGCCGGGGCAGGGGACACCTACGTCAGCGCCCTCGCCCTCGCCCTCGCCGCGGGCGCCACCACCCCGGCTGCAGCCGAGCTCGCGGCTGCAGCGGCCGCGATCGTGGTGGCCAAGGACGGGACCTCGACCTGCTCGCGCCGCGACCTGCGGGAGCACCTCCTCGCGGGCGACAAGGCGCTCGGTCCCGAGCGCGTCGCCGAGCGCGCGGCCTTCTACCACCGCCTCGGCCGGCGGATCGTCTTCACCAACGGCTGCTTCGACATCCTCCACCGCGGCCACATCACCTACCTCAACCGGGCCAAGGCGCTCGGCGACGTCCTCGTCGTCGGCGTCAACTCGGATGCCGGGGTCCAGCGCCTCAAAGGGCCTGACCGCCCCATCAACGCGCTGGAGGACCGCCTCCAGGTCCTCTCCGCGCTCAGCTGCATCGACCACATCGTGGCCTTCGACGAGGACACCCCGGTCGAGCTCATCCGGGCGATCCGGCCGGACGTGTACGTCAAGGGCGGCGACTACACCCGCGAACGCCTGCCGGAGGCGTCGGTCGTCGAGGCGCTGGGCGGCGAGGTGCAGATCCTGCCCTACGTCGAGGATCGCTCGACCACGAACGTGATCGCCCGCGTCCGGGCGAAGCACGACGACGGCGATGGGCGACGGGCCTGGGACGGTCGTCCGCGCCGGCGGGACGACGCGCCGGATCGGAGCCGGCCCGTCCACGGCGAGCCGGTCGTGCGCCGAGCGGCAGCGGCGTCGTCGGGCGGCGCGCCAGGCGGGGCCGACCGCGGGACCGAGGCGCGGTGAGCGGCCCGCCGCTGCCCGTCGTCTCGACGCTGCCCGCTCCGTCCGCCGACCCTGCGGCGCATGGCGTGGTCCGGCTCGACTCGCCGACGGCGGAGGCGCCGCGCTCCCCGCGCGAGGCCGCCTGGGCGGCCGCCCGCGACATCCTCTGCGTCCGCCTCGACAGCCTCGGCGACGTCCTGATGACGACGCCGGCCCTCCGCGCCCTCCGCGCGTCCGTTTCCGGCCGCCGCCTGACCCTGCTCACCTCACCGGCCGGGGCGGAGGCCGGCGGCCTCGTACCCGATGTCGACGAGGTCATCGTCTACGAGGCGCCCTGGCTCAAGGCGACGGCGCCGCGGACCGACAGTGCGCCCGAGCTGGCGATGGCCAGCCTGCTGCGCCGGCGGCGCTTCGACGCGGCGGTCATCTTCACCGTCTTCAGCCAGAACCCGTTGCCGGCGGCCTTCCTCTGCCACCTCGGCGGAATCCCGCTCCGCCTCGGCCACTGCCGCGAGAACCCCTACCAGCTCCTGTCCGACTGGGTCGCCGACCCCGAGCCGGAAGGCGGCATCCGCCACGAGGTCCGGCGCCAGCTCGACCTGGTCGCGACCGTCGGCGCGCGGATCGACGACGAGCGCCTGGCCGTCCGCGTACCTGACCTCGCCCGCCTCCGGGTCGGCCGCCTGCTGCGCGGCCTCGGCCTGGGCCGCGCCCCGGCGGTCCGGCCCTGGGTCGTCGTCCACCCCGGCGCCAGCGCGCCGTCGCGGCGGTATCCGCCCGAGCTCTACGCCGCCGCCGCCCGGCGACTCGTCCTCGAGCTCGGCTGTCGGCTCGTCTTCACGGGCACCGCCGCGGAGCACGACCTCGTGGAGGGGATCCGCCGCGCCGCCGGCGTGCCGTCACGCTCCCTCGTCGGGCGCCTGGACCTGGCGGAGCTGGCGGCGCTCGTCGAGGCGGCCCCGCTCCTCGTCGCCAACAACACCGGGCCGGCCCACCTCGCCGCCGCCGTCGGGACCCCGGTCGTGGACCTCTACGCCCTGACCAACCCGCAGCACGCCCCGTGGGGCGTGGCGAGCCGCGTCCTCTCCCACGACGTGCCCTGCCGCGGCTGCCTCAAGAGCGTCTGCCCGCTCGGCCATCACGACTGTCTCCGGAAGGTGGACCCGGACGCGGTGGTGGCTGCGGCGCGCGAGCTGCTCGCGGCCGGCGGCTACGACCTGCCGGCTCCGCCGGTGCGGATCGGCGTGGCCGGAACGCCGGCCGCGACGCCGCGGTGGGTCGCCGCCGCGGGAACGGGAAGGCCGGCGTGAGCGAGCCGCTGATCGACGTCCTGGTCCCGACCCGCGATCGGCCCGCGGCGCTCGCGGTGACCCTCGCCTGCCTGGTCGGCCAGACCGAGGGCCGCTTCCGGGTCATCGTCTCCGACCAGGGCGACGAGCCCGCTGAGTCCTCCGGCGAGGTCCGGGCGGTCGTCCGCCTCCTCCGGGCGACCGGCCACCCGGTGGCCGTCCACCGCCACCTGCCCCGGCTCGGCCTCGCGGAGCAGCGTGCCTTCCTGCTCGACCTGGCGGCAGCCCCGTACGTCCTGTCCCTGGACGACGACATCCTCCTCGAGCCGTGGCTGCTCGAGACCCTGGTCACGACGCTCGAGCGCGAAGGCTGCGGGTTCGTCGGCTCGGCGCCCATCGGCCTCTCCTTCGTCGACGACGTGCGGCCCCACGAGCAGGCCGTCGAGTTCTGGGACGGGCCCGTCCAGCCGGAGGTCATCCGGCCCGGCGGCCGGGCCTGGGTCCGCCACCGGCTCCACAACGCCGCCAACCCCTGGCACGTCCAGCAGGCCATGCGGCTCAGCCCGGAACGGGCGCGCCCCTACAAGGTGGCCTGGGTCGGCGGCTGCGTCCTGTACGACCGCGCCGCGCTCCGCACCTGCGGCGGCTACGACTTCTGGCGTGAGCTCCCGGCGGCCCACGCCGGCGAGGACGTCGTGGCCGAGCTGCGGGTGATGGCTCGCTTCGGCGGCTGCGGCATCCTGCCGTCCGGGGCCTATCACCAGGAGCTGCCGACGACCGTGCCCGAGCGCGAGGTCGACGCCCCGTTCGCGATCGCCCAGGTCCTGCCCGACGGCGCGACCGTCGGCGCAGCCGGGAACGCTCCGCAGCTCCGGCCCGACCGTCGGGTTCCCTCGCGATGAGCGCGGTGGGGGAGTCGGGAGCGCTGCCCGGCGCCGAGCCGGTCGGCGTCGGCGGACCGCTCGTCCCAGACGTGACGCGGATCGCTGTCCTGCGCGGCGGCGGGCTCGGCGACCTCGTCTTCGCCCTGCCCGCGCTGGAGGCCCTTCGGGGAGCGTACCCGGCCGCGGAGGTGGTCCTCCTCGGGCCCGCCTGGGCTGGCTCGTTCCTCGCGGGCCGGTCGGGCACGGTCGACCGGGTCGTGCCGCTGCCGCCCGTCCGCGGGGTGAGCGTCCATCCCGACGCCCAGGACGCGCCCCCGGAGGACCCCGGCGCGGTCGAGGACTTCGTCGCCCGGATGCGGGCCGAGCGGTTCGACCTCGCCCTGCAGCTCCACGGCGGCGGGCGCCACTCCAACCCGTTCGTGGCTCGGCTCGGCGCGCGCGTCACGGCGGGCCTGCGGACCGCGGACGCGGCCCCGCTCGACCGCTGGACCCGATACGTCTACTGGCAGTCCGAGGTCGCCCGATTCCTGGAGGTCGCCGGCCTCGTCGGAGCGCGCCCGCTGCGCCTCGAGCCGCGCCTGCCGCTGCTGGCCCGCGACGTGGCGGCGGCCGAGGCGGCGCTCCGGAGGACGCCGCTCGGCGAGGCCAGGCGGGACGGCGCCCGGCCGCTCGTCGCCCTCCATCCCGGCGCCGGCGACCCGCGTCGCCGCTGGCCGGCGCCGTCGTTCGCCGCCCTGGCCGACCGCCTGGTCGAAGCGGGCGCCCGCGTCGTGCTGACCGCCACCGCCGAAGAGCAGGCCCTCACGGCGGAGGTCGCGGCCGTGGCCCGGAGGGGGCCGCCGGGCCTGGTCGACCTGGCCGGCCGCTGCTCGCTCGACGCCCTGGCCGGCCTCTTCGCCGGCTGCGCCTGCGTCGTCTCGAACGACTCCGGCCCGCTCCACCTGGCGGCGGCCGTCGGGGCCCCCACCGTCGGGATCTACTGGTGCGGCAACCTCATCAACGCGGGTCCCGCCTCGCGCGGCCTGCACCGCGCCTTGCTGTCGTGGCGGCTCGACTGCCCCGTCTGCGGCGTCGACTGCACCCGCGCCACCTGCCCGCACAAGCCCTCGTTCGTGGCCGACGTGACGGTCGACGAGGTCGCGACGGCCGCCCTCGACGTCGTGGCGGGGACTCGCCGCGCGGCGACCGCGGGCGGGGACGAGCCCGCGAGCGGGGACCAGCCCGCGGTCGAGCGAGCCTTCCTCCCCGCCGCGTCCGCAGGGACGGTCGGCCGCGGGTGACCCTGCCCGAGGGGACGCCGCCGCCGGACCCGCGCCTCGTGCGCGAGGCGGCCCGCGAGGCGCTCGGCTACGACCGGCTGCGGGCCGGCCAGGAGGAGGCCGTCCGGAGCGTCCTGGCGGGGCACGACACGCTGGCCGTGCTGCCCACCGGTGCCGGGAAGTCCGCCATCTACCAGATCGCGGCGACCCTGATCCCCGGGCCGACCGTCGTCGTCTCGCCCCTCATCGCCCTCCAGCGCGACCAGGTCGAGGCGCTCGCCGTCGAGGCGGGCGTCGGCCGTGCCGTGGCCGTCAACTCCACCGTCCCGGAGGCCGAGCAACGGGCCGCCTTCGCTGACCTCTCGTCCGGCGCGGCGGAGTTCCTCTTCCTGGCTCCGGAGCGGTTCCGCGACCCGGCCGTGCTCGACCGGCTCCGCGACGCCCGGCTCTCGCTGTTCGTCGTCGACGAGGCGCACTGCATCAGCGACTGGGGCCACGACTTCCGGCCGGCCTACCTGCGCCTCGGGGCCGTCGTCGAGGCGCTCGGGCGGCCACCGGTGCTGGCCCTGACCGCGACGGCCGGGCCGGCCGTCCGCGAGGAGATCGTCGAGCGCCTCCGGATGCGCGATGCGCGCATCGTCGCCCGGGGCTTCGATCGCCCCAACATCTGGCTCGGGGTGCGACCCGCGTCCGACGACGGCGCCCGCGACCGCGATCTGCTCGGGTGGGTCGCCTCGGCCGTCGCGGCGGGTGCGCGACCGGGCATCGTCTACGCTCCGACGCGGGCGCGGACGACCGAGCTGGCAGCGGCCCTGGCGGACCGCGGCGTGCGCAGCGCGGCGTACCACGCGGGCCTCCGCAAGGCCGAGCGCGAGACGGCGCAGGCCGCCTTCATGGCCGACGACCTCGACGTCGTCGTGGCCACGACTGCCTTCGGGCTGGGCATCGACAAGCCGGACGTCCGCTTCGTCGTCCACGCCGCCGCGCCGGATTCGCTGGACGCCTACTACCAGGAGCTCGGCCGCGCCGGGAGGGATCGGAGGCCGGCGCGGGCGGTCCTCTGGTTCCGCCCGGAGGACCTCGCCCTGCGACGCTTCCAGGCCGCCTCCGGCCGCGTCGACGCGGAAGCCCTCACCCGCGTCGTCGGACTCGTCCGCGGGCGGCGGGGTCCGTTCCCGGCGGACGAGCTCCGCCGGGCGGCCCGCCTGTCGCGGGCCCGGCTCTCGACGGCCCTCGCCCGGCTCGAGGAGGCGGGTGCGGTCGAGGTCGGGCCCGACGGGGCCGCGGTCGCGACCGATGGCCGGCCGCTCGAGGGCGAGCAGACGGTGGCGAGGGCCACCGGGACGCCCGAGACGGGAGCGGTGCCGAGCGCGGCCGAGCTCGCCGACGAGGGGGCCCGCGCCGACGAGCGCCGCCGCCGCCACGAGCGTTCGCGGCTGGAGGTGCTGCGGGGCTACGCCGAGACCGCCGACTGCCGGCGGCGCTACCTGCTCGCCTACCTGGGCGAGGAGCTCGATCAGCCGTGCGGCAACTGCGACACGTGCGATGCGGGCTCGGCTGCCGCAGTCGAGGCTGCCAGCCCCGCCGAGCGGCCGTTCGCCGCCGAGGAGCGCGTCGTCCACCCGGTCTTCGGGGAGGGCCGCGTCGTGCGGTACGAGGAGGGCCGCGTCCAGGTCCGCTTCGACGCGGTCGGCTACAAGACGCTCGACCTCGACCAGGCCCTCGCCGACGGGCTCCTCCAGCCACTCGACTGAGAGTGCAACGGGCCTGCATCGTCCCCCGACGGGCCCGCCGCCCGCCCGCGACCGCGTGCGAGGGATGCTCGGATCGGCGGCGCGCGCCCGATACCAGCTCGGTGTGCGCCCGCCGCCATCGCCGATCGGTCGACCCGGACGCCAGCCCCGACGACCGCGAGCGGCGCCTCGGTCAACCTGGCTCCGTGCCCGCCGCCCGTGCGGCGCCTGCGGCGGCTCGCGACCGAGTCTCCCCCATCGCTGGCCAGGGAGGCGGCATGGATCCGATCAAGCTCCTCGAGGACGACCACCGCAAGGTGAAGCGGCTCATGGCCGAGTGCGCGCGGCTCGATGGCGACGGGACGTCCGGCGGCCGCGGCGACGGCGATGCGGCGGGGCAGCGCACTGCGCTGTTCGACGAGATCCGCCGTGAGATGACGGTCCACGAGATCATCGAGGAGGAGATCTTCTATCCCGCCCTCCGCGAGCACCCCAGGGCGAAGGACGAGGTCCTGGAGGGGATCCAGGAGCACCACGTCGTCGACACGCTCATGGGCGAGCTGGTCGACACGCCGGCCCACGACGAGCGATGGCCGGCCAAGTTCAAGGTCATGCAGGAGAACGTCGAGCACCACATCGAGGAGGAGGAGGGGACGATGTTCCCGACCGCCCGGAAGGTGTTCGACAAGGACGAGCTCCAGGACCTGGGCGGCCGGATGGAACGGCGCAAGCAGGAGGCGATGGCGTCCGCCTCGCTCCCGGAGCCGCCCTCCGTCTCCGCCTGACCCGTCCGAGCCCCGGACGCGTCGCTGTCCGGGCCGCCCTCCGGCGCGCTCGCCATCGGCGCCGTACGTCAGAGGTACATTCCCGACGGCCCGGCGGCCGGCTCCGTCGGTCCTGTACGTCTCGTGCACGATCTCGACGTGCCCCTGTCGGGATCGTGCGCCAGATGCACGAACGTGACGCCTCGGCCCCGCGCGGTGTCGGGAACGTACGCCACACGTAAGGCCGACCGCCCGAGGGGCCGGGCGGCGATCCCCGGACCCGACCCCGCTCGCGCGGAGCGGCGCAGGCCGGACCGGGCCGCCGGCGCGCGGCCGCTCTCACTCGAGCGACGGTAGCTCCTGCGGGTCGCGCAGGACCCCCGCGAACAGATCGCCGCGCTCGGCGACCCGGGGCAGGATCGAGAGGATCGTCCAGCGGTCTGGCCGGAGGGCCGGATCGTCGAGCTCGGCCCAGTCGATCGGGGCCGAGACCGGCGCCGCCGGGCCGGGCCGGACGGCGTACGCTGCGACGAGCGTCTTGTTCGGCGCGTTCTGGGTGTAGTCGAGCCGCGCCAGCCCGCCCCGCCGGGCCCGCTCCCACTCCCACGACACGAGTGACGGCTCGATCGCGCCTACGGCCCGCGAGAGCGACTCGACCCAGGCACTCGTCTCCGCGTAGGTGTAGTGCGGCACGATCGGGATCCAGACCTGGATGCCGTGGCGGCCCGTCACCTTGGGCGAGCCGCGCACGCCGAGGTGCCCGAGCGCCGTCCGGAAGAGGCGGGCCAGGACGAGCGTCTCGTCCCACGTCGTCCGCTCACCCGGGTCGAT
This sequence comes from Candidatus Limnocylindrales bacterium, assembly GCA_036392215.1. Lineage (GTDB taxonomy): Bacteria > Chloroflexota > Limnocylindria > Limnocylindrales > CSP1-4 > JAJYJO01. The sequence continues at coordinate 48,833 of DASVYJ010000057.1, forward strand.
GTCGATCAAGGCGAAGGTCGGACGGTCGGGTGCCTCGAGCCGCGCCGTCCAGGCATGGAACTCGAAGGCGGCCTGGTTCGCGAGCCAGGCGAGCGAGGCGACCGAATCCGCGACGAGGTGCGTGTTGGCCTCCCGGTCGGCGACGCCCGTTTCCGTCCAGCGGCGCAGCCAGGCGGGCGCCGACGCCGGGATGTCCTTCTGCCAGAACCCGGGATGGCCGGCGCCGTTCGGATAGCGGTGCAGGTTGAGCGGCCGGTCCACGAGGTGCGGCAGGAGGACCGGGGCGATCGAGACGAAGTAGCGGACCAGGTCGCGCTTGGTGAGGTCGCCGTCGGGGAAGAGGACCTTGTCGAGGTTCGTCAGCTGCAGCGTCCGGCCGCCGATCTGCCAGCTCCCCCCGGCGCCGAGCCCGTCGAGCGCCCTGAGCTCGTCCGCCGTCGCGCCAGCGCGGCCGGTCGAGGCAGTCTCGGGCGGGGGGGCCGGTCGCCCGGCGCCTCCGCCCGGGGTCGGGCGACCGTCCGGCTCGGCCGGGCGCTCCCGCTCGGCCGTCCGTTCGGCCGTTCGGCGGGCCGTGGCCGCCCCGACGGCCGTCTCCCGCACGACCAGGCGCGCGTCGCGGTCCGGCTCGAGGCCCCGGTAGACGGGCTGGCGCAGGTGACCGTCCCGCGTCCACTCGCTGAACGAGACGCGGACCACGAGCGTCGGCGTCACCCAGCGGACGCCGGGGAGCCGCGGGGCCGGCTCGAACGAGCCCTCCGCCGTCTCGAGCGGTCGCAGCCGGGCGAGCAGGTCTGCCCTCGTCCGGGCGTCCAGGCCCGAGCCCACCCCGCCGGCGTGCCGCAGCCGGCCGTCCTCGTAGACCCCGACGACCAGGGAGCCGAGGTCCGTCGAGGACTCCTTGCGCGACGTCCAGCCGCCGACGACCACCTCCTGCTCGGCCCAGTGCTTGATCTTCAGCCACGCCTCCGAGCGGCGGCCCGGCTCGTAGCGGCTCGCCCGCAGCTTGGCGACCATGCCCTCGAGGCCGCGCTCGCCAGCCGCCTCGAAGAACGCGACGCCGTCCCCGACGACGTGGCCGGCGTACGTGACGATGGGGTCCTCCCGCAGGACGAGCTGCAGGAGCCGTTTGCGCTCCTCGAGCGGGACGGCCAGCAGCGAGCGGCCGTCGAGGTAGAGCAGGTCGAAGACCTGGTAGGCGAGACTGCCCGCCCGTCCATCCTCCCGGGACGAGGCCTCCGCCGCCCCTGCCGCCCCGCCTGCCGCGCCGCCGCCCCCCGGGGTGCCCGTCCCCCCGCCGTGTCGCCGCCCGGCGCTGCCCCGCGCCTTGCCGCCGAGCCGCTCCTGCAGCAGCGTGAAGCGCGGCCTGCCCTCGCCGTCGAGGGCGACGACCTCCCCGTCCACGATCGCCTCGTTCGCCGCGATCCAGCGGGGCGCGGCCGCAAGCTCCGGGAAGTATGTCGCCGCGTCCTGCCGGTTTCGGGTCCACAGCCGGAGCCGGCCGTCCCGGACGACGGCCTCGACCCGGTAGCCGTCCCACTTGACCTCGAACAGCCAGTCCGGGTCGTCGAACGGCCGGTCGGCCAAAGTCGCCTTCATCGGCTCGATCCAGTCCGGCATCGGCCCCGGCTCCGCGCGCGCGAGGTCGATGCGCGCCTCGTCCGCCGGCGCGTCCGACCGCCAGACGGCCGGGGCGTCGGCCTTGACCTCGTCGTTCGTGCGGCCGGTCTTGACCGAGCGCGGGTACGCCTCGGGGTCCCAGCCCTCGACCGCCGCGTCGTCGCGGTGCTTGATGAGCAGCCAGTCCTCCCGGTCGTCGCGGCCGCCGCCCGCCCCGGCCCGTCGCGTCCGGACGAGCACCCACGACCCGGCCAGCTTCTCCCCGATCAGGCGGAACTTGAGCTCGCCCCTGCGGACCGCGGCCCCGGGATCCGTGGTGCCCTCCGGCTCGAAGCGGCCCCAGTCCCAGACGATGACGTCGCCCGCGCCGTACTCGCCGCGGGGGATGGTCCCCTCGAAGTCGAAGTACTCGAGGGGATGGTCCTCGACGTGGACCGCCATCCGTCGGACGCCCGGATCGAGGGTCGGTCCCTTGGGCACGGCCCAGCTCATGAGGACGCCGCCGATCTCGAGCCGGACGTCGTAGTGGAGCCGGGTCGCGCGGTGCCGCTGGACGACGAAGCGACCTCCGCCGCGGGGGTCCGCGCCGGCCCGGGGTGGCCTGCCGGCCGGCTCCGGCGTCCGCTGGAAGTGCCGCTTCTCCCGGTAGCGCTCCAGGCTCACCCGGCGAGCCTAGCCGACGCTGAGGCGCACCGCCATGTCGGCCGCAGCCGCCACCTCGCGGCCGCGCGGCAGGGCACAGAGGCGGCGCGCCTCGCCTGGATGGGTCGCGTCCCTGCAACCCGCCCGCTGCCGACGCCCGGCACCCCTGCAACCCGCCACGGCGCACGCTGCACGGACACCCACGGGAGGTGACCCATGCCCGAGCACAGCGACAAGGACCGGGACCGGATGCCCGACCGCGACTTCGCCTACGTCGACTCGAAGGGCGACAAGAAGCTGCCCATCGACGACGAGTCCCACATCCGCAACGCGATGGCGCGTTGGAACCAGACCGACTTCGAGAGCCGCCAGGACCGGGAGGACGCCCGCAAGCGGATCCTCGCGGCGGCCAGGGAGCACGACATCGACATCGACCCTGACGACAAGATCGTCAAGGACCGACACGACCACTGACGAGGTCGCGGGCCGGTCCGCGGTCCGGCGAGGAGGCAGCATGAGCGAACAGCGAGGGCCTGACGGCGCACGGCCGAACGACCCGCGCGCGATCGACCCGAAGGCGCACCCCGATGATGCGGGGGCCTACATCGGCCACGAGCCGGAGCGGGTCGCGGAGACGATCCCGGGTGGCATCGACCCCGCCAAGGACGAGAGGTTCTCCGACTCCGACTCCCGCTCGAGCGGGGCAGGGGCGCTCGAGCGCCGTTCGCAGGAGACGTCGGCCGAGGGCCACCGGGACGGGCTCGAGGCGACCGACGATGTCGCCCGCGAGGCGGGCCAGAACCGCTGACCTGCCGCTGACCGCCGCGGCGGTGGCCCGCACCCGCGGCCGCCGCGACCCCGGTGACGCCGCGGATTGGCCGTGCTTAGGCGACTGCCTCGTGGTCGGCGGGATAGGCGATGACGATCGTCCGTGCAGCGCCGCCCTCGGTCCGCGCGTACGTGCGCACGCGCAGCGCCACCGCGCCGCTCAGCACCTCGAGCGTCGTCCGGGCGTCGCCGCAGAGGGCGAGGATCGCCGGCTCCAGCTCGATCGTCGGGTCCCCGCGGCTGCCTGCCCCCACGGCGATGAGCTCGTCCATGATCTGCATGCGGTGCATCGGATCCTCCCTCACCCGTTGACGATCTCGCCGCCATTGGGGTGGATGACCTGGCCGCTGATGTAGGACGCATCGTCAGAGGCGAGGAAGACGTAGGCGGGCGCCACCTCGGCCGGCTCCCCGGCGCGCCCGAGGGGAACGCCCTGCCCGAAGGTCTCGACCGCCTGAGGCGGGAAGGTCGAGGCGATGAGCGGCGTCCAGATCGGGCCGGGGGCGACGGCGTTCACCCGGATGCCCCGGTCCGCGAGGGACAGCGCGAGCGAGCGGGTGAAGGTCACGATGGCTCCCTTGGTGGCCGAGTAGTCGATCAGACGCGGACTGCCCTTGTAGGCCGTGACCGACGTCGTGTTGACGATGCTCGCACCTCGGCCGAGATGAGGGAGCGAGGCCTTCACCAGATGGAACATCGCGAAGAGGTTCGTCCGGAAGGTGCGCTCCAGCTGCTTCGTCGAGATGGCCTCGATCGAGTCCTGGGGATGCTGCTCCCCGGCGTCGTTGACGAGGACGTCGAGACGGCCGAGCTCCTCGACCGTCCGGCGGACCGCCTCGCGGCAGAACGAGTCGTCGCCGACGTCGCCGGCGAGCGTCAGGCAGCGGCCGCCCTCCGCCTCGACGAGGCGGCGTGTCTCGGCGGCGTCCTCGTGCTCGCCGAGGTAGATCACCGCCACGTCGCCTCCCTCCCGGGCGAAGGCGAGCGCCACGGACCGGCCGATGCCGCTGTCCGCGCCGGTCACGAGGGCGACCTTACCCTCCAGCCGGCGACAGCCACGGTCCGGCCGCGTCTCCTCGGGCTGCGGGCGCAGCGGCGCCTGGCGTCCGGGCTGGACGTCCTGGTGCTGGGCGGGGCGCGCGGGCCCGGCGTCGCGGTTCAAGGCCGGTCCGCCCGCGTGGCCGTCGCCGGCGACGCGGCGTCGCCCGGCCGTACCATCACGACCCCGACGGCGAGGCCGAGGGCGCCCCCATGCCCGACGGGCTCCCCGAGGCCTCGGCCGACGCGCTCGGGCTCGCCTCGACGCTCGGCGCCGACAGGCTCGGGGTGACGCTGGCCGACGGACTGGCGGCCGGCGTGCAGGCCGCCGCCCCCGCGGCCAGGGCCAGGATGGCGAGGAAGCGTCGGAGCATGTGGGTACCTCGGCTGGTCGTGCGGGATGGAGTGGGGGCGGACGGCTCGCCGTCGCGTCACCGACCGTAGGCGACGCTCCCGTCGCGCGACCCCGCATCGCGCCGGTCCATCCGTTGCAGCGCCGTCGCACCCGGCGTCGCTGCGAGTGCGCCCTCGGCTAGGGCTCGTCCTCGGCGAAGGCCGGCAGGGCGAAGCCGAACTCGGCGCCGCTCTCGGGCCGGTTGACGGCCCAGATCCGGCCGCCCATCCCCTCGATCAGCCGGCGGCAGAC
>DASVYJ010000058.1:0-11330 GCA_036392215.1 Candidatus Limnocylindrales bacterium
CGACCCCGCGCTGCTGGCTACTCTACCCAGTCGAAGGTCCGGGTGACGGCCTTCTTCCAGAGCTTGTAGTCCTTCTCCCGAGTGGTCGCGTCCATGGCGGGCTGCCACTCCTTGTCCTTGGCCCAGTTCTGGCGCAGGTCCTCGACCGCCGACCAGAACCCGACCGCCAGGCCGGCCGCGTAGGCCGCGCCCAGGGCCGTCGTCTCGGCGACCTTCGGCCGGATGACCGGGACCGCCAGGACATCGGCCTGGAACTGCATGAGCAGGTCGTTGAAGACCATGCCGCCGTCGACCTTGAGGGCCGTCAGCTCGACGCCGGAGTCGGCGTTCATCGCGTCGAGGACCTCGCGGGTCTGCCAGGCCGTCGCCTCGAGCACCGCCCGGGCGATGTGGCCCTTGTTGACGTAGCGGGTCAGGCCGGCGATGACGCCCCGGGCGTCGCTCTTCCAGTACGGCGCGAAGAGGCCGCTGAAGGCGGGCACGAAGTACACGCCGCCGTTGTCGTCGACCGTCTTGGCCAGGGCCTCCACCTCGGCCGACGAGGTGATCATGCCCAGGTTGTCGCGCAGCCACTGGACGAGGGCGCCGGTGATGGCGATCGAGCCCTCGAGGGCGTAGACCGCCGGCTGGTCGCCGATCTTGTAGCCGAGGGTGGTCAGCAGGCCGCTCTTGGACGGGACCGCCTTGGTGCCGGTGTTCATGAGCATGAAGCAGCCGGTGCCGTAGGTGTTCTTCGCCTCGCCGGCGGAGAAGCAGGTCTGGCCGAAGAGGGCCGCCTGCTGGTCGCCCAGGTCGCCCGCCACGGGCACGCCCTTGAGGTCGCCCACGCACTCGCCGTACACGGCGCTGGACGGCTTGACCGCCGGCAGCATCGAGCGCGGGATGCCCATGAGCTTGAGGATCTCGGGATCCCAGTCGAGGGTCTCGAGGTTCATCAGCATCGTCCGGCTGGCATTGCTCACGTCGGTGACGTGGACGCCGCCGTTGACGCCGCCGGTCAGGTTCCAGATGCACCAGGTGTCGATGTTGCCGAAGAGGAGGTCACCCGCCTCGGCCTTCGCCCGGGCGCCCTGGACGTTGTCGAGGATCCACTTGACCTTCGGGCCCGAGAAGTAGGTCGCCAGGGGCAGGCCGACCTTCGCCCGGAGGCGGTCCTGGCCGCCGTCCTTGGCGAACTCGTTGATGATGTCCGCGGTCCGGGTGTCCTGCCAGACGATCGCGTTGTAGACCGGCTTGCCGGTCGTCTTGTCCCAGACGACCGTCGTCTCGCGCTGGTTGGTGATGCCCACCGCGGCGAGGTCCGAGGCCTGGATGCCGGCCTTGTCCAGGGCGCCCTTGATGACTTCCTGGCTCCGGGACCAGATCTCCATCGGGTCGTGCTCGACCCAGCCCGGCTTCGGATAGATCTGCTCGTGTTCCTTCTGGTGGATGGCCACCACGCCGCCGCTGTGATCGAAGATCATGAAGCGGGTGCTGGTCGTCCCCTGGTCGAGCGCTCCGACGTACTTCGCCATGCCGTTCCTCACAATGGATGCTGGCCGATCACTCGGCCGGGTTCCCCGCCCACGAGTCGACGGCGGCCCGGAGCAGGAGATACGAGGAGGTGGCGCCCGGGTCCTGATGGCCCGCGCTGCGCTCCCCCAGGTAGCTCGCCCGGCCCTTCCGAGCCACGAGCGGGATGGTGGCCCGCATGCCGGCCTCGGCCGCCGCCACCGTGCGGCCGAGGACCTCCCCGGGGGCGACGCCCTCGGACAGGGCCGCCTGCAGCGCGTCGCGGGCGGGCAGCCACGCGTCGAGCATCGTCTTGTCCTGCAGCTCGGCCTTGCCGAGCCGCTGGATGCCGGCGATGCCCGCCTCGACGCCGGTCGCCCAGTCGGCGAGGCTGAGCGCCTCGCGGCCGGCGGTGGTCGTGCCGAGTTGCAGGAAGAACGTCCCGTAGAGGGGCCCGCTCGCCCCACCGACCGTCGAGACGAGGGTCATCCCGACGGTCTTGCAGGCAGCGCCGATGTCCCGGGACGCCAGGCCATCGAGCTTGCCCAGGACCGCCTGGAACCCGCGGTCCATGTTGATGCCGTGGTCGGCGTCGCCGATGGCCGAGTCGAGCTCCGTGAGGTACTGCTTGTTCTCGGCCACGGCGGCGGCGAAGCGCCGGATCCAGTCCAGGACGTCGTCGTACGAAAGCTGTCCCGTCTCGTCCATCTCGGGCGCGTCCGCCCTCCTTCGTCGACTACGGGTGGTGGTCAGACGCCCCAGCGGAGGCCGGGCGTCTTGACCGGTGCGTCCCAGTAGCGAGTCAGCTCGTCGTCGAGCCGCAGGAGGGTGATCGAGCAGCCGGCCATCTCCAGCGAGGTGATGTAGCTGCCGACCAGGTTGCGGGCGATGGTGATGCCCCGGCCCTTGAGGATCTGGTTGAGCTTGTTGTAGATGACGTAGAGCTCGATGAGCGGGGTGCCGCCCATCCCGTTGACGAAGGCGAGGACCTGGTCGCCCGACTTGAAGGGGAGATCCTCCAGGATCGGCGTGGCCAGCATCTCGGTGATCTCGTCCGCGGTGGCGAGCTTCATCCGCGTCCGGCCCGGCTCGCCGTGGATGCCGATGCCGATCTCCATCTCGTCCTCGCCGAGCTCGAAGGTCGGCTTGCCCGCTGCCGGGACCGTGCAGCTGGTGAGGGCCATGCCCATCGAGCGGACGTTGTCCTGGACCTTGCGGCAGAGGCCGGCCACGGTCTTGAGATCGGCACCCGCCTCGGCGGCGGCGCCGCAGATCTTCTCGGCGAGGACCGTCCCACCCACACCCCGGCGACCGGCGGTGTAGAGCGAGTCCTTGACCGCCACGTCGTCGGCGATGACCACCGCCTCGACCTCGATCCCCTCGGCCCGGGCGAGGTCCGCCGCGAGCTCGAAGTTCATGATGTCGCCGGTGTAGTTCTTGACGATGTGGAGGACGCCGGCCCCGCCGTTGACGGCCTTGGTGGCCGCCAGCATCTGGTCCGGGACGGGCGAGGTGAAGACGGCGCCGGGGCAGGCGGCGTCGAGCATGCCCCTCCCGACGAAGCCGCCGTGCATCGGCTCGTGGCCCGACCCGCCGCCGGAGATGACCCCGACCTTGCCCTGGACCGGGGCGTCCTTGCGGACGACGATGTTCGGCTCCTCGACGCGGACGAGGTCCGCATGGGCGGCGGCGACGCCGGCCAGGGCCTCGTCGACGACGCGGTCGGGCGAGTTGATGAGTTTCTTCATGGCGGACCCTCCGACGCGGGCAGGACCAAACCCGTCACGGGCTGACCGCCGGCCGAAGCCCTCTCCGGCCGGCGGTCAGGACCCGATCGAGGGATCAGCCGCCGATGACCTTGGACATGAAGTTGGTGAACGCCGCCTGGTAGACGATCGCCGCCAGGGCGCCGCCGACGAGCGGGCCGACCACCGGGATCCACGAGTACGCCCAGTCCGAATCACCCTTGCCGGGGATCGGCAGGAGGAAGTGGGCGATGCGCGGGCCGAGGTCGCGGGCGGGGTTGATCGCGTACCCGGTCGTGCCGCCGAGCGACATGCCGATGGACCAGACGAGGATGGCGACCGGGAGGGCACCCAGGGCCGCCAGGCCGACGCCCTTGTTGTTCCCGAAGGCGAAGATCACGAAGACCAGGACGAACGTGCCGATGACCTCGGACACGAAGTTCATGGTGTAGCTGCGGATGGCCGGGCCGGTGCTGAAGACCGCCAGCTTCAGGCCCGGGTCCTCGGTCTCGGCCCAGTGCGGCCAGTAGTGGATGGCCACCAGGACCGCGCCGATGAAGGCGCCGAGCATCTCGGCGATCCAGTACATCACGAGCTGGTCGACGCCGAACTTGCCGTCGCCCATGGCGCTCTGGACGAAGATCCCGAGCGAGACGGCGGGGTTCAGGTGGGCCCCACTGACCGGACCGGCGATGATCACGCCGCAGAACACGGCGAAGGCCCATGCCGCGGTGATGACGATCCAGCCCGAGTTCTGGGCCTTCGACTTCGCGAGCAGGACGCCCGCGACGACGCCGTCGCCGAGCAGGATCAGCATCCCCGTGCCGAAGATCTCGGCAACGAACTTCTCAGCTGTCATTGACTATCTCTCCCTCGATGACCCCTTGACGTGACGGGTACCCGAAGCGTCAGTCAGCGGTGACGGGTCGGCCGCGGGGGCGGACGGTCGGGTCGGCGGCAGCGATCCGGCCTTCGTCCGGACCGCGAGGGCGCGCATGCCGACGCGGTGGCATCCGGGGCGGCCTCCTGCCCTCCTTTCAGGTCGCCTCGTCCCGAGCCGGCTCGCGGGGGAACGGTCGAAGCCGGGCACCGGGCACGCAGGGCTGCTGGGGAACCCCTTGCGGGCAACTCTAGGCCGGCCGGTGCCCGGGAAATGTCAAATGATTGTCGAAACCCCGCTCCGCCCCGGCGATCCGCGTCGGGCACGCGCGACGGCGGGCGTCGTGACGCCCGCCGTCGGTCGCTGGTCAGGTCGTGGAGGGAGGCCGCCGCCGGGCGGCACCCGTCAGGGTCGGGTCACGTCCTCCGGCTCGTCCGAGGCCGCCCAGTGCTGGACACCGGGGTTGTGGCCGAAGCCGCTGAGGTCGTTCTCGCCCTCGGGGAGGGGTTCATCGACGCCTTCGGGGACGATCGATCCCTGGCCCTCTCCGACCCACTGGCGCTTGTTCCAGTGCCGCTCCTCGCTCGTCGCGCGGTCGGCATCGAGCCGGGCCTCGTGCTCCGCGCGCATCCCGCCGGCGCTGTTCTCGCCGACCCATTCCTCGCGATCCCAGTCCTGGCGCACGGAGGGATCGCGGCTGAGGCGGTCCTCGCGGGCTGTCACCGGGTCGGTCAGGGCTGGGTCGCGCAGGGCGGCGTCCCGCGCCGCCGGTCGGGCGCGGGCAGGATCGCCGACGGCGGGATCCGTCAGGGCGGGGTCGGTCGTGCCCGGCTCGGCGGGCGGGCCGGTCAGCTGGTCGTTCGTCGGTCGCTGGTCCACGGGCTGCACCTCCTGTTCGGGGGCAGGATGGCCAGGGGCGGGTTGCAGGCGGGTGGCGCCATCACCGGCGACGTCGCAGCGCCGTGCCAGGCGGGCGCCGCGGGTCAGGGCTCGAGGATCTTCGGCGCGGCTGCGGCCGCGTCGGCCACCTCGAGCACGCGCTCCAGCCCAGCACCGCCTGACGCCTCCAGCGCGCCCAGCACCGCCCCCTCGACGAGCGGGCCATGGCTGAGCCGGATGCGGGCCGCCATCTGCGCCGGAAGGTTCTCGAGGGCGATCTCGTACGAGAGGAAGGCGCTGCCCAGGTCGAGCAGGACGACCGCGCCGTCTCCGCCGCTGATCGCGGCGGCGTCCCAGAGGGCCCGCTCGATGAGCGGCGCGCTCGTGCCCAGGTTCCCGTCCGGCGTCCCGCCCGCGGCGCGGACCGGCACCGACGGCGCGAGCTGGGCGAGCATCGCCGTGAGCCCGCGGAGCAGCTCCGCGCTGTGCCCGACCAGGACCAGGGCGACCACCGCTGCACGGCCTCCGGCTAGGGGACGCGTGGTGGCAGCGGGCCGCGCCGGCCTCGTACACTGCCGTCGATGAGCATAGGACGCGCGCCGTCCCTCGACGCGGCCCCCCCGTTCGGAGTGGCCGACACCTCGGCCGGGTCATCCCGCACCGGCTACGGTCCGCGCCGCGACCGCCTCGTCGACCCTGCCGACGTGGCTGCCTACCTGGAGCGGCTCGCCGCGACCATCGCCCGGCACCGGGCGTACCTGGACTCGCTGGACGCCGCCCTCGGCGACGGCGACCATGGCGAGAACATGGCGACGGGCTGCCGGGCGGCGCTGCGCGACCTGGCCGAGCGACCCGAGGAGGACCTGGGCGCCCTGCTCCACCGGGTGGGGCACAGCCTCATCGCCCACGTCGGTGGGGCGAGCGGTCCCCTCTACGGCACCGCGTTCGTGGAGGCCGGCTTCCTGCTCGAGGGGCGTCGGACCCTCGACCTGGCCGGCGTGGCGGACGCCTTCGAGGCGGCCTGCCGGGGCCTCGCCCGCCGCGGCCGCTGCGCGGTCGGCGACAAGACGATCCTCGACGCGCTCGCCCCGGCCGCGGCGGCCCTGCATGCCGCTGCCGACGGCGGCGCCTCGCTGGAGGACGGGCTCCGCGCCGCTGCCCTCGCCGCCCGGGACGGGATGCGGGCGACGGTCCCACTCGTCGCCCGACGCGGCCTGGCCCTCCGCCTCGGCGAGCGCTCGCGGGGGCACCAGGACCCCGGCGCCACGTCCTGCTTCCTGCTGATCCGGGCGATGCTCTCGGCCGCCCCGCAGCGCCCCCATTCCGACGCGGTCCGCGCCTCATGACGGTCCCCCTCGAGCCGCCGCGACTCGCCCAAGCCGGCACCGCCGACGACGAGCCCGGGCTGGCCGCCCTGCGGGCGCGGCTGGCGGTCCTCGAGGCGGAGCGCCGCCGCACGTTCGAGGACGCCCAGCGCGAGGCGGACACGATGTTCGCCCAGTACCAGCTCAGCCAGCTGCTCGCCTCGGGCGACGCCCTCCCGCGGCTCGCGGAGGCGGTCCTGGCCGAGCTGAGCCGGTCGGCCGAGACGGGCGCGGCGGCGCTCTGGCTCTCCGCGCCGGACGCCTCGCCCCTGCGCCTCGTGAGCGTCGTCCGGCAGCCGGCGCAGGGAGCGCCGGTCGATTCCCAGGCGGCGGTCCCGACCAGCTTCCCCGACGTCGCGCGCGCGGCTGCCTGGGCGGCGAGCGCCGGCTGGGCCGGCGTCGCGCTCGAGGAGAGCCGCGACCTCGGCGACGGCGGCTTCGGCCAGCGCCCCGTCGGCTTCGTCGCCCTCGCTCCCGGTGGGGGCGACGAGGCGGCGGCCGCCGCGAGCTTCCTGGCCCGGGTCCGCCACGAGCTCGCCATCGCCTTCCGCGCTGCCCAGCTGCGGGCCACGCTCGACCACGAGCGCGCCCTGCTCTCGGCCATCCTCGACGGCGCCCGCGACGCGATCCTGGCCGTCGACGCCGAGCGCCACGTGGTCCGCTACAACCTGGCCGCGGTCGCCCTGCTCGGCCTCGGCGACGGGTCGCCCGGCCTCGCCTGCCACGAGTACCTCGGCTGCGGCGGCCGGACCTCGGTCGGCTCCCCGGACGACGTCGGGCAGGCAGAAGCGGTCGTCGCCCACTGCGGTCCGACCTGCCCGTTCGAGGAGGTGCTGACGGGCGCGCCGGCGATCGGACTGCGCGAGCAGGTCGTCGTCGACCGCCTCGGCAACCAGGTGCCCGTCGCCGGCAGCTACGCCCGGATGCCCGGACCGGAGATCGGGGCCGTCGCCGTCCTGCGCGACCTGCGCCTGGAGCGCGCGGTGGACGAGCTCAAGTCGAGCTTCGTGGCAGCCGTCTCGCACGAGCTCCGGACACCGCTCGCCCTCATCAGCGGCTACGCCCAGAGCCTCCTCCGGCTCGACCTCGAGCCGGAGGAGCGGCGCCGCTTCGTCGAGCGGATCGACCGGACCGCCGACCGGCTGACCGGCCTCGTCGACCAGCTCCTCGACACGGCCTACCTCGAGAGCGACCGGCTCTCCGTCGACCGCCGGCCGACCACGCTCCCGGCGATCCTCGGGCCGGTCCTCGACGAGGTCGCCGAGACGCCGGGCACGCCGCCGGTCCGCCTGGCCCTGCCCGCCGACCTGCCGCCCGTCTACGTCGACCCCGTCCGGATCGGCCAGGTCCTCGCCAACCTGCTGGGCAACGCCCGGAAGTACGGCGGCCCGTCGCCCGTCGTCGTCGTCCGAGCCCGCCGCGAGGACGGCTCGATCATCGTCACCGTCGAGGACGACGGGCCCGGCATCGACGCTGTCGACCGCGATCACATCTTCGACCGGTTCTACCGGGGCCGCGGCGCCCGGGCCTCCGGCCAGGCCGGCAGCGGTCTCGGGCTCTACCTCTGCCGCCGGCTCGTCGAGGCCCATGGCGGCTCGATCTGGCTCGAGCAGGTCGAGCGCGGGACCGCGGTCTCGTTCTCCCTGCCGCTCGCCGCCGACCGCTGGGAGACGGCGCCGGGAGCGGCGCGGACCGCGCCCCCGGACGGCGACGCGACGGCGGACCGTTCGCGCCGAGCACCGGCCCGTGGCCGTCGCTGATGGACGCGACCGGGGAGGCAGGCAGGGACCGGCAGCGGATCCTCGTCGTGGAGGACGAGGCGGAGTTCGGCGAGCTCGTCGCCCTGTGGCTCACGAGCCACGGCTGGGACGCCTGCCTGGAGCGCGACGGCGAGCAGGCGCTGCGGCGGTTCCGGGCCGAGGAGCCCGCCCTCGTCCTGCTCGACGTGGGCCTGCCCGGCCTCGACGGCTGGGAGCTCCTGGCCCGGATCCGGGAGGAGAGCCGCGTCCCCGTCCTGCTGGTGACCGCCCGCGGCGCCGAGGCGGACAAGCTGCGGGGCCTGGGCGCCGGCGCCGACGACTACATCACCAAGCCGTTCAGCTTCCCCGAGCTGATGGCCCGCGTCCAGGCCGCCCTGCGGCGAGCGCGTCCGCCGGATCTGCTGGGCGGGGACGGCGCGATCCGGCGCGGCCCGCTCGTCGTGGACCCCGCCCGCCACCGCGTCCAGGTGGCCGGCCGCGAAGTCCACCTCACGCCGACCGAGTTCCGCCTGCTCGAGCACCTCGCGTCGCGGCCGGACCGCGTGGTCGCCCACCGCGAGCTCCTGGAGGCTGTCTGGGGTCCGGCCTACGTCGACGACGCCCACCTCCTGCGGGTGACCATGCGGAACCTCCGGGCGAAGCTCGGGTCGGCCACGCCCCGGACGCTCATCAGCACGGTCTACGGCGCGGGCTACCGCTTCACGGGGGGTTGACCGCCCGGCCGGCGGGGGCGGCGCCTGACGCCCGGCGACGACGCCCGGCGACGTCCGGGTGGCATCATCGGCCGGTGCAACCCGAGACCGCGCCGCCTCCGACGACCCGCCCGACCGCACCGACCGCCCTCCTGCTCGACTTCGACGGCACGCTCGCCCCGGTCGACATCACCGCCCGCCTCCATCACGACCTCGGCCGACCCGGCTGGCAGGCCGCCCTCGAGCTCGGCGTGAACCAGGGCGAGGGCTCGCTCGCCCTGCAGCGCCGCCTGCTCGCCTTCTTGCCCCAGGACATCGAGGGTCTCCTCGCCTGGGCCCTCCGCCACGACCTCGACCCGGCGGGCCGACCGCTCATCGACGCCGCTCGGCGGGCTGGCTGGGCGGTGGAGGTGGCGAGCGACGGTTACGGCTTCTACATCCCGGCCCTGCTGGCCCGCCACGGCATCGAGGCCGCCACCCGCTGCGCCGACGTGGCGATGGCCGAGGACGGGCTCCGCCTCCTGGCGCCGTGGGCCCAGCCCGCCGATCCGCGCTGCCCGGATTGCACGACGTGCAAGCTCGCCGCGGTGGCCGATCACCGCCGCGCCGGGCGGCGCGTCGTGCTGGTCGGCGACGGCTGGAGCGACCGGCTGGCCGCCGTCGACGCCGACGTGGTCTATGCCCGCGACCTGCTCGCCCGCCACTGCGACGAGGAAGGCGTCGCCTACCGGGCCTGGTCGTCGCTGGCGGACGTCCTCGCCGACCTCGTCGGACGCGGCGAACTCGCGGCGGCCTGACGCGTCGCGTTCCAGCCACCGACCGCGACTCGCTGAGTCCGTCCCGGGCCGACGTCCGGCGCGACTCGAGACATCTGGGCACGAGCCCGAGCTCCGGCGCGTCCGGGGCGCCGGGGGTGCGGGTCTGGGCGCTACGATCGGCGGCGACCGTCCCGCTCCCCGTCCCGCAGCCGAGGTCGCCATGGATCGCTCCGCGCTCGCCGCCGAGGTCGCCGGCCGGCTGGTCCTCGAGGACGCCGTCGTCGCCGGCCGGCTGGTCCTCGACGGTCCGACCATCGTCGCGGTCACGCCCGACGAGGCCGTCGCGGACGGTCCGCTCGTCTGCCCAGGCTTCGTCGACCTGCACGTCCACGGCTGGGGCGGTCACGACGCGATGGGCGGGCCCGATGCCCTGAGCGGGATGGCCCGGGCGCTGCTCGCCCATGGCGTGACCTCGTTCCTGCCGACGGCCGTGACGGCGCCCCTCGACGCCCTCGCGGCCTTCGCGGCCGAGGTCCGGCGCTGGATGATCGACCCGCCGACCGACGCCGCCGAGCCGCTCGGCTTCGACCTCGAGGGCCCGTTCATCAACCCCGTCCGCAAGGGCGCCCAGAACCCGGCCCACATCGCGGTCCCCGCCGCGACGCCCTGGTCGCGCGTCGAGCCGCTGCTCGACGGGCTGCGTCTGACCCACGTCGCGCCCGAGGTCCCCGGCGCCCTCGACCTCATCCGCGAGCTGGTCGGACATGGAGTGCGGGTCGCCCTCGGCCACTCGCAGGCGACGGTCGCCGAGGCGGAGGCGGGCTATGCGGCGGGCGCAACGAGCACCACCCACCTGTTCAACGCGATGTCGGCGGTCGACCACCACCGCCCGGGCCTCGCCGTCGCGGCCCTCCTCGACGACGCCGTGCACGTCGAGCTCATCGCGGACGGCCACCATGTCGAGCCGGCCCTCTGGCCGCTCATCCTGCGGCTCAAGCCCGCGGATCGCGTCCTGCTGGTGAGCGACGCCCTGAGCATCGCGGGCCTCGGCGAGGGGCGCATCCATGTCGGCGGCCTGGCGGTCGAGGTCCGCGGCGAGGAAGCGCGCCTCGTCGACGGCGGCAACCTGGCCGGGAGCGTCATCGCCCTCGACACCGCCGTCCGCAACCTCGTCCGGTCCGGCGTCCCGCTGCCGCGGGCCGTCGCGGCAGCGTCCCGGGTCCCCCTCGCCCTGCTTGGGGTCGCCGACCGCGGTCGCCTCGCGGCGGGCCAGCGGGCGGACCTCGTCGAACTCGACGATGCGCTGCGGGTGCGGCGGGTGATGAAGGCCGGCCGCTGGTTCGCCGCGGCCTGACGGGCCGCCGCCTGGGATCGCGTCGGCTCGGCCGCCTCAGCGGGCCGCTTCGGCCGGTCCCCCGGCCTCGTTCCCGCCCGGCAGCCGGCTGGCGAACATGCGCCGCGGTTCGAGCCGGAACCAGGCCTGCCCGACGGCCCAGGCCTCCCAGTCCGCGCCGTACCGCGGCGCGTACAGGGCGACGAGGCGGTCGCGGAGCGGTCGGCAGCCGGCATCGGCGAGGTCGAGCCGGACGGCGTCGCCGTGGACGACGACCGCGAGCCGCTCGCCCTCGAGGTACGTCGCGCTCGCGGCCGGCCGGACGGCGAGCTGACGGGCCCGGACGGCCGTCGGCGCCGTCGCGACGTGGAGGCGGCCTCGATGGAGGACGCCGTCGAGCGGCGCCGCGAGCGGGCGACCTGCCGCGC
>DASVYJ010000059.1:0-19139 GCA_036392215.1 Candidatus Limnocylindrales bacterium
CCCAGCCCGTCTGACCGCCTCGCAGACGTCGCCCCCGCGTCGGCCGCTCGGCGGGAGGCCCCAGCACGACGCGGAGCGATCCTCAGCCCTGCCCGACGAACTGGACGATCCCGAGCAGGTTGCCTTCGGTGTCCTTGAACCACGCTGACCGGTTCGCCGGGAACGTGGCGACGTGTGTCGCGCGGTCGAACTGCGGGAAGTCGTAGTCCTCGAAGGTCACGCCGCGTGACTCGAGCTCGCGGACGGTCGTCGGGAGGTCGTCGACGGTGATGCCCACCTGGGTGTGGTCGCCCGACGGCTTGCCGCTCGACGGGAAGACCAGGAAGCGGCTGCCCTCGCCCGCGCCGTACATGACGCCGCCCGGCAGTTCCGCCGACGGCTCGAAGCCGAGGACGTCCTCGTAGAAGCGGCGGGCGCGGGCCATGTCGGCCGCCGGCAGGGTGGGGTGGACGCGGTATCGACCGAGCATGGGACGCCTCCTCTGTCCCGCGGCCGGCGAAGGCGACCGCGGCAGGGGCACGGTATCGCCCGGTGCCGGCCGGGGGAAGTGGCCGTCCGGCGGCCGGGACGGTCGGCTGCCGGGCGACCGCGTCGCTGCCCGAGCGGCCGCGTCGAGGCAGCGCGCGACGTGGCATCATCGAGCGACGCGCGCCAGGGCGCGCTCCCGAGGAGGAAGCCTGCCCGTGCCCCCGATCAGCGAGCTGACCCGGATCGAGCCCGTCTACCTCGGCAACCTGGAGCGGCAGGGCATCTTCACGACCGGGTTGCTGCTGGAGGTCTCCGAGACGCCGACGCGGCGGCAATACCTGGCCGACCACGTGGGGGCGACGATCAACGACGTCGCGACGTGGCGCGACGAGGCCCTCCTGCTGAACCTGGCCGGCTTCGGCGGCGAGGAGCACCAGCTCTTCATCCAGGCCGGCGTCGAGGGCCTTCGCGACGTGCTCGGGATGGACCTGACGACGTTCCGGGCTCGCCTCGGCCGAGCCGCGCGGGAGCTCGGCCAGGAGCCACCGGATGACCTCCGTACCGAGGGCTGGTGGGAGCAGGCCCGGACGCTCGAGGACGAGTGACGGGCGGCGCGGCGGACCGGTCCCTCTCGGTCGGCGCGACCAGGGCCGGCCTGGCCCGTCGACTGGCGACCCTCCTCGTCGCCCTGGCGGTCCCCGTCGTCATCGCCGGCGTCGTCCTCGGCCTCTTCTTCAACCCGCTGTGGGTCGGCTTCGAGCAGGAGCGGACCGGCGTCGCTGCCATCACCGGCTTCAGCCCCGCCGATGTGCGCGCCGTGACAGGCAGCATCCTGTGGGACGTCGTCATCGGTCCGCCGCGCTTCGACGTGCGCGTCGCCGGCCAGCCCGTCCTCGACGCCGCGGAGCGGGCCCACATGGTCGACGTCCACCGCGTCCTGCTGCGGGTCGGCGCGGTCGTCCTGCTCGCCCTGGCTGTCCTCCTGGCGCTCGGCTGGCGCGGCCGTCGGGACGCCTGGTTCTGGCGCGGCGCGACATGGGGCGCGGGCGTCCTGGCCGGACTCGTCGTCCTCGTCGGGGCCGTCTTCGCCGTCGCCTTCGATCAGGCCTTTCTCGTCTTCCACGAGCTGTTCTTCCCGGGCGGCGACTTCGAGTTCGACCCGCGGACCCAGCGCCTGGTCCAGATCTTCCCCGAGGCGTTCTGGTTCGAGACCGTCCTCGCCATCGCCCTCGGCGGCCTCGCTCTGGCGGTCGCGGTCGCGCTGGTCGCTCGTCGACGGGCTCACCTGCTCGACGCGGGCCCCGCCAGTCGCGCCTCCGAGGGTCGCCCGGGCGGGGGGCCACGATGATCCGCACCGTCTTCGCCGTCGGCCGGATCCGGGGCGTCGAGGTGCGGGTCCACCTGAGCTGGGTCCTCATCGCCGCCCTCCTCGTGGTCGGCGTCGGCGGCGACCTGCTGCCGGCCATCAGCCCGGAGTCGCCGGCCGCGCTCGACTGGCTGGTCGGCGGTCTCGTCGCGTTCCTGACGTTCCTCTCGGTCGCCGCCCACGAGCTGGCCCACGCGCTCGTCGGGCAGCGGGTGGGCATCCCGGTCTCGTCCGTCACGCTGTACTTCTTCGGGGGACCCGCCGCGATGGAGAGCGAGGCGGCCGGGCCCGGTGAGGAGATCCGGGCCGCGGCGGCGGGACCGCTGGCGAGCTTCGCCCTGGCCGCGCTGTCGATCGCCGTCGGCGTGGCCGCCGATGCGATCGGCGGGAGCCACGCCACCCTCGTCTCGCTCGGGGCGGCGATCCTTGCCGCCTTCAACGCCCTGCTCGGCCTCGTCAACCTCGTGCCCGGCTTCCCGCTCGACGGCGGGCGCATCGTGCGCGCGGTCATCTGGCAGGCGAGCGGCGACGAGCGGCGAGCGACCCGCATCGCCTCGATCGTCGGCCGGGTCGTCGGGGCGGGGATGGTCTTCGGCGGATTCCTGCTCGCCCTGTACGGCGCCGCGTTCGAGGGCCTCGGCGTCATCCTCTGCGGGTGGCTCCTGGGCAGCGCCTCGCGGACGCTCGAGCGCCGCGCCATCCTCGAGGAGCTCGTGGCCGACATCAGCGTCGGCGAGGCCATGGAACGCGACGTCCAGGGCGTCCCCCCGCAGCTCACCCTCGACACGTTCGCGGACGAGCTGCTCGCGCGCGGCCCCGGCTCCGGGCTGCCGGTGCTCCGCGACGGCGAGCTGCTCGGGATGCTCGGGGCGAGCCAGCTGCGCCAGGTCCGGCGCGGCCGCTGGCCGACGACGCGCGCGGCCGACGTGATGGTCGGCCCGCCTGCGCTGCCGGTGCTCCAGCCCGAGGCCGCGCTGTGGACGGGCCTCGAGACGCTGCAGCGGTCCGGGCTGGACGGGCTGCCCGTCATGCGCGGACCCGACCTGCTCGGGGTCCTGACGCGGCGCGGCGTCGCCGCAGCCATCCAGGCACGACTGTCGCGCGCCGGCGCGCTCGCCGCAGCCCTACGGGCAGGCCGGCGCGGGCGCGGCGGTCGGCCCGGGCGGGGGCCCGACGACTCCGGGCCAGGCGGAGTCGGTGGAGGGGGTATCGGCGCGGACGGCGACGGGGGTACCGGCGCCGGGAGCGATACCGGCCGAGGGCTCGACGGAGGTGCTCGGTGAGGACCGAGACGGAGGGCGACGAGGGGCTGCTCGCGGTCGAGGCGGCCCTCGACCGGCTGCTCGCCCAGGTGCCGAGCGAGCTGCCGACCGAGCGCGTCGCGCTGGCGGCCGGGCTGGGCCGGGTCCTGGCGGAAGTTGTGACCAGCACCACCGACCTGCCGCCGTGGGACAACAGCGCCATGGACGGCTACGCGATCCGGGCGCGCGACGTGGCCGCCGCGAGCGAGGATGCGCCGGTCCGGCTCACGGTCGTCGGCGAGGTCCGGGCCGGGCACGCGCCCGACGCGGCGGTCGGGGAGGGGACCGCGGTCCGTGTCGCGACCGGCGCCCCGCTCCCGCCCGGCGCCGACGCGGTCGTCCAGGTCGAGCTGACGACGCCGCTCGACGAAGGCGGCGAGCGAGGCCCGCGGGGCAGGGATGCGGCCGGCCCGCTGCCTGCCGCCTGCCTGGTCCATCGCTCCATCGGTCCGGGCACCGCCGTCCGGCGGCGCGGCGAGGACCTTCGCGCGGGCCAGCGGCTCCTGGAGCCCGGCGGCGCGCTCCGCCCCGCCGATATCGCGGTGGCGGCCGCGGGCGGCGCGCCGGAGCTCCTCGTCCGCCGACGGCCGCGCGTGGCGGTCCTCGCGACCGGCGACGAGCTGCGTGTGCCTGGCAGCGGGCTCGGACCGGCCGGCATCCCGGACTCGAACCGGCCAGGCCTGCTCGCCCTGGCCGCCACGGTCGGCGCGGAGACGCTGGACCTCGGCATCGCCGAGGACACCCTCGAGGCGACCCTCGCCGCCCTCCGCGACGGCCTGGCCAGCGCGGACGCGATCGTCGTCAGCGGCGGCGTCTCGGTCGGACCGTACGACGTCGTCCGAACGGCCTTCGGCCAGCTCGGCCGGGTCGACCTGTGGCGGGTCGCCGTGCAGCCCGGCAAGCCGTTCGCCTTCGGCGTGGCCCCGGCGCCGCCCGGCGCCGAGGCTCCCGACGGGCGCGTCCTGCTGTTCGGGCTGCCAGGCAACCCCGTCTCCGCGTTCGTCACCTTCGAGCTGTTCGTCCGGCCCGCCCTCGACCGCCTCGCCGGTCGCGCCACCGCCCCGCCTGCGGGCGATGCCGGCGTCATCGACGAGCCCGTCCGCAAGGCGCCGGGCCGACGCGCCTTCCTGCGCGTCGTCGCCGATCGCGACGCATACGGTCGGCTCCGTCGCGACGGCCGCGGCCGCGTCCACGTCCGTCTGGCGGGCGGGCAGGGGAGCCACCTCCTGCACAGCCTCGTCGCCGCGGACGCACTTGCCGTGGTGCCCGAGACGGTGGACCATCTGGAGGCCGGGAGCGACGTGGAGCTGCGCTGGCTCGACCCGCCCGCCGGCCACCCGTCCTGACGACCGTCGCCAGCCGTCGCAGCGCGACCAGGAGGCCCATGGACCGTCGAACGCCCGCCCCGCGCGCAGAGCGGCGGAGGCTGACCCACGTCGACCGGGGCGGCCGGCCTCGGATGGTCGACGTCTCGGCCAAGCCGGTCACTGCGCGACGCGCCGTCGCCGAAGCCGAGGTCGCCGTCAGCCCCGAGACCCTCAGCCTCGTCATCGACGGCCAGACCGAGAAGGGCGACGTGCTCACCGTCGCCGAGCTGGCCGGGGTCATGGGCGGCAAGCGGACGGCGGAGCTCATCCCGCTGTGCCATCCGCTGCCCCTCACCGACCTCGTCGTCCAGGTCACGCCGGACCGCGGCGCGAGCGTGCTGCGGATCCGCGCCGAGGCAGCGACCACGGCTCAGACAGGGGTCGAGATGGAGGCCCTCACCGCGGCCTCCGTCGCCGCGCTGACCGTCTACGACATGGTCAAGGGCGTGGAGCGCGGCGTGACGATCCGCACCGTGCGGTTGCTGGCCAAGTCGGGCGGGGCCAGCGGGGAGTGGCACAGGCCGCCGGATCGGCCGGCCGCCGCGGCCGATGCGCCCGCCCGTGCCGCCCGGCCTCGCCGCGCCGCCGGCCGCGTGGCGCCGAGTCCGCGCGCCTCGGGAAGCGGCCGCGCCCCGCGGACGGGCAAGGCCTGACGGCGGTGGACCGGACCGCGCTCGTCCTGACGATCAGCGACCGCGGCGCCAGCGGCCAGCGCGCCGACACATCCGGCGACGCGCTGGCGGCGCGGCTCGAGGGCCTCGGCTTCCACGTGGAGCGGGCCCTGGTCGCGGACGACGCGTCCGGCATCCGCGCCCTCCTCGTCGCCGCCGCGGCGCAGCACCCGCTCGTCGTGACGACCGGCGGGACCGGTCTCGGCCCCCGCGACGTGACGCCGCAGGCGACCCAGGCCGTGCTGGACTACGAGGCGCCGGGCCTGGCCGAGCTCATGCGCGCCGAGGGTCGTCGTTCGACGCCCCTCGCTGCGCTCAGCCGGGGGGTGGTCGGGGTCCGCGGGAGGTGCCTCGTGGTGAACGTGCCGGGCAGCCCGAAGGGGGCGCTCGAATCGCTGGCCGCCCTCGAGCCGGTCCTCGACCACGCCCTCGAGACCCTGGCCGGGCCGTTCGAGCACGCGGGCTGGGCGGACCGCCCGGGGAACGCGTCCGATCCGGCCCGGACGGGACGGCCCTGATGTTCCCGGCCTACGCGGACGTCCCGGCCTATCCGCTCGTCTTCCCGCTGTTCTACGGCGCGCTCGCCGTGTTCGCCCTGGCGATGGCCCGCCACCTGCGGCTGTTCGCCCTGGCCCGGCCGTCGCGCCCGTTCGCCACCGTCCCGCTGCGGGTCGGCGGCCTGCTGGTCTACGTCTTCGGCCAGTCGAAGATGTTCAAGGACCTGCGCGCGGGGCTGATGCACGCCGGCATCTTCTGGGGCTTCGTCCTGCTCACCATCGGCACGGCCGACATCGTCACCGGTGGCCTGGTCCAGGCCGTCGTCGGCTGGCCGTTCGGCGGCGCGCTGTGGGCTGCCCTGACCGCGCTCCAGAACGTCGTCGCGGTCGTCGTCCTGGCGGCCATCGGCTACGCGCTCTGGCGGCGGCTCGTCACCCGTCCGGCCCGCCTGACCTACTCGCGAGATGCGCTGGTCATCCTCGGGCTCATCGCCGGCGTCGTGGCGACCGAGCTCCTGGCGATGGCCTTCGAGGCGGCTCGCTCGGGCGACCGACCCGGCGCCTTCGTGGCGAACGCCCTGGCAGTCGGCCTGCGCGGGCTCGACCGGGGCGCGCTCGATGTGGCCTTCGCCGTCTGCTGGTGGGCCCACATCGGGCTCGTCGCGGCGTTCCTGTGCTACCTCCCCTTCAGCAAGCACCTCCACATCGCGACGAGCTTCCCGAACGTGTACCTGCGCAAGCTCGCACCGCGGGGCGAGCTGCCACCGATGGACCTCGAGCGCGAGGACGCGACGTTCGGCGTTCGGACCCTGGCCGACCTCGCCTGGAAGGACCTCCTCGACGGCTTCACCTGCACCGAGTGCGGCCGCTGCACCGCCTCGTGCCCGGCCAACCTGACCGGGAAGCCGCTCAACCCCAAGGCGATGATCATGGGCATCCGCCACATGGCCGTGGAGGCCGAGGCCGGTGTCCCGCTCATCCCGGACAGTCCGTCCGTCCGGCAGACGTACGGCCTGGCCGGCGGGTTCGCCCCGACCGCGCTCGGCCGACCGATCGTCGACGACGCGATCAGCTACGAGGCGGTCTGGGACTGCGTGACCTGCGGCGCGTGCGTGGAGGCGTGCCCGGTCCTCATCGAGCACGTCGACAAGATCGTCGGGCTGCGCCGTAACCTGGTCCTGGAGGACTCGCGCTTCCCGCAGGAGCTGACCGGGGCGTTCCGGGCGATGGAGCAGGCCGGCAACCCCTGGGGCCAGCCGCGGACGGCGCGGACCGACTGGACGAAAGGCCTCCCGTTCGCCGTGCCGACCGTCGCCGAGACGGCCGCGGCGGGTCAGCTCGAGTCACTGGATGTCCTCTACTGGGTCGGCTGCGCGGCCGCCTTCGACGAGCGCAACCGCAAGGTCGCCCGCGCCGTCGCGACCTGCCTCCACGCAGCAGGGCTCCGCTTCGCCATCCTCGGCCAGGAGGAGTCGTGCACCGGCGACCCGGCCCGCCGGATGGGCAACGAGTACGTCTACCAGCTGCTCGCCACCGGCAACGTCGAGACCCTTTCACGCTACGGGATGGAGCGGCGGACGATCGTCACGGCCTGCCCGCACTGCTTCAACACCATCGCCAACGAGTACCCCCAGTTCGGCGGCCGCTTCGAGGTCGTCCACCACTCGGCGTTCCTGCGCCGCCTCCTCGCCGAGGGCCGGCTCCGGCTCGCGCCGGATGCCCCGGCTGACGGCGCCGACACGGTCACCCTCCACGACTCCTGCTACCTGGCCCGCTACAACGACGTCGTCGCCGAGCCGCGCGACGTCCTCGCCGCAGTGCCGGGCCTGGAGCTGCGGGAGATGACGTCCAGCGGCCGCTCGACGTTCTGCTGCGGCGCCGGCGGCGGCCGGATGTGGATGGAGGAGACGCGGGGGACGCGGATCAACGCCGCGCGTACGGCGCAGGCCCTCGAGACGGGGGCGAGCACGCTCGTGACCGAGTGCCCCTACTGCATGACGATGCTGCGCGACGGGCTGGCGGCCTCGGACGACCCGGCGGCGACGACGATGGCCTCGACCGACCTGGCCGAGCTAGTCGCGGCGCGCCTGCTGCCGGTCGCCCCCGAGCGCCAGCTGCCAGTCGTCCACTGACCGCCGGAGCCCAGGGCGGGACGGGCGTCGACGGCTGATCAGGCCGGCAGTCGATTGCCGCAGTAGAGGCAGGTCGCGTCGGTCCAGAGGTTCGGGCGGCCGCAGCTCGGGCAGACCTTCATCCCCTCCGTCGACGCGGCGAACGGGCTCTCGCGGTGCGCAGCGGCCTCCTGAGACCGCTGTCGGCGCAGGATCAGCAGGACCGCGCCGATGCCGATGGCGCAGGCGACCAGGAGGGCGAGCAAGAGGACGCTGTCGCTCATCGCGTTCCCTCGTGCGGGCCGGTTCGTCCCCCCGACCGTGCTCCCGGCGGCGTCAGCGTACTCCCGGGTCGCTCGCCGCACCATCCCCCGGGGCGGCGGCGCGCCGCTCCACGGTGCTAGCATCGGCTGGTGGCTGCCCCCGAGGCTCCCAGCGGCTATCGGCTGACCGACGAGCAGGTGCTGCTCCGCGACACGATCGGCCAGCTGGCCGACGAGCGGATCGCGCCGCGGGCGGCCGACATCGACCGGACGGCCGAGTTCCCCTGGGACATCAAGGAGCTGCTCGCCGAGCACGACGTCCTCGCCCTCCCGTTTCCGGAGGCCCACGGCGGGGTCGGGGCCGACCTCCTCACCGTCTGCCTGGCGATCGAGCAGATCGCGCGGGTCTGCGCAACGTCCAGCCTGATCCTCGCCGTCCACGAGCTCGGCTCGCTGCCGCTCCTGCTGGCCGCCTCCGACGAGCAACGCACGCGCTGGTTCCCCGATCTTGCCGCCGGCCGGCGATTGATCAGCTTCGCCCTGACCGAGTCCGGGGCGGGGTCCGACGCGGCGGCGATCGCGACGCGGGCCGTCCGCGACGGGGACGACTACGTCCTGACGGGCTCCAAGCGCTTCATCAGTCAGGGCAGCGTCGCCGACCTGGTCACCGTCTTCGCCGTGACGGACCCCGAGGCGACCCGCCACCGGAACCTGTCCTGCCTCGTCGTCGAGCGGGGCATGCCAGGCTTCGCGGTCGCCCGCCTCGAGCACAAGATGGGCATCCGCGGCTCGCCGACAGCCGAGCTGACCTTCGACGAGGTCCGCGTCCCGGCGGCCAACCTCGTCGGCCAGGAGGGAGACGGCTTCGACATCGCGATGCGGACGTTCGACCGCTCGCGCCCGGGCATCGCCGCGCAGGCCGTCGGGATCGCCCAGGGCGCGCTGGAGGTCGCGGCCCGCTACGCTGCCGAGCGCGTCCAGTTCGGCCGGCCGATCGGCGAGTTCCAGATGATCCAGGCGCTGCTCGCCGACATGGACGCGGCCACCGAGGCGGCCCGCCAGCTGCTCTACCGCGCCTGCACCGTCATCGAGGATGGCGCGCGGGACGCGGCTCGCTGGTCGGCCCTGTGTAAACTCGTCGCCGGCGACACCGCGATGCGCGTGACGACCGACGCGGTCCAGGTCCTGGGCGGCTATGGCTATATCCAGGAGTACCCGGCCGAGCGGATGATGCGCGACGCGAAGATCACCCAGCTGTACGAGGGGACCCAGCAGATCATGCGGCTCGTCGTGGCCCGCTCGCTCCTGCGGCGCGGCTGATCGACGGGGCGGCCAGGACGAGGACGCGGTCGCAAGCCGCCAGGCAGCAGGATCGAGCACCGCCCGCCGGCCCGATGCCGGGGTTCAACGGTGTTGGGCAGGGCCAGTCCGGAGGAGGAACCGTCCGCGTGCGCATCGTGGTCCTCTTGAAGCCGGTCCCCGACACGACGGGCCAGGAGCGCCTCGGCCCCGACCTGCGGGTGGACCGGGCGGCCGTCCCCGCGGTCATCAACCCGAACGACGAGTACGCCCTCGAGGGCGCTCTGCGGCTGATGGAGGCGCGCGGCGGCGACGCGGACATCACGCTCCTGACGATGGGGCCCGCGAGCGCGCCCGAGACGATCCGGAAGGGCCTGGCGATGGGAGCGCATCGCGGCGTCCTGGTGAGCGATCCGGCCCTCGAGGGGGCCTGTGCCATCTCGACCGCCCGCGTCCTCTCCGCGGCCCTCGCGACGCTCGAGTTCGATCTCGTCCTCGCCGGTGTGGACAGCTCGGACGGGCGGGGCGGCGTGGTGGCGGCGGCCGTCGCCGCGCTCCGCGGCCTGCCGTACCTCTCGTACGCGGGCAGCATCGAGCTGGGCGACACGAGCGTCCGGGTGCATCGCCTGAGCGCCACCGGCTACGACGTCCTGGAGGCGCCCCTGCCCGCGATGGTGGTCGCGACGCAGGCCATCGGCGAGCCGCGCTACCCATCCCTGAAGGGCATCATGGGCGCCCGCTCCAAGGAGATCGCGACGCGCTCGCTGGCTGACCTGGGCCTCTCGTCCCACGAGGTCGGCGGCGCCGTGGCCACGACGCGCGTCCTGGAGGCCCGCCCGCCGGCCGCGCGCGCCGCGACCCGCGTCGTGCGGGACGCAGCGCCGGAGGCGGCTCGCCAGGTCGTCGAGTTCCTGGCCGAGCGGAGGATCATCTGATGGCGGGCGCGATCTGGGTCGTCGGCGAGGTCGGGCCGGACGGTGCGCTGGCCCGCATCAGCCGCGAGGTGGCGACCCTCGCCCGGGACCTGGGCGCCGCCGCCGGTCGGGACGTCGCCGGCGTCCTCGTGGCGCCCCCCGAGGCGAGCGGCGCGGCCGACGAGCTCGCGGCGTACCTGCCTCGCGTCCTGCTGGTCGAGGAACCGAGCGCGGGGACCGACGTCGCAGCCGTCCCGGTGGCCAGTGCCGTGGCCGCGCTCGTGGCGCGCGATGAGCCTGCCTATCTGTTCCTGGGGGCCACGCCGGATGGTCGGGACGTCGCGGGCGTCCTCTCGGCCCTCCTGGGCTGGGGCGTCCTGGTCAACGCGACCGAGGTCGGCTGGTCCGACGCTGGGCCGACGGTCGGGATGAGCATCTTCGGAGGCCGACTGCTCACGACGAGCGCCTTCAGCGGCGGGCAGGGCATCGTGACGGTGCGGCCGAACACGGCCACTGCGGCCGAGGCCGCCGCGCCCGGGACCGTGGAGCGGGTGGTCCCGGGCCAGCCCGGGACGGTCCTGCCGCACGTCCGCATCCTCGAGCGGGTCCAGGAATCCGCGGCCGCGGCCGCCCTCGAGGACGCCCGCGTCATCGTCGCCGGCGGTCGCGGGGTCGGCGGCGGGGAGGGCTTCGGCCTGGTGCAGGAGCTCGCCGACGTGCTCGGCGGGGCGGTCGGCGCGACGCGTGCCGCCGTCGACTCGGGCTGGATCCCGTACAGCCACCAGATCGGCCAGACGGGCAAGATCGTCAAGCCCCAGCTCTACCTCGCGCTCGGCATCTCGGGGGCCATCCAGCACAAGGTCGGGATGCAGACGGCCGAGACGATCGTGGCCGTGAACCGCGATCCCGACGCGCCCGTCGCCGAGTTCGCCGACCTGCTCGTCGTGGGCGACCTGTTCGAGGTCGTCCCCGAGCTCGTCAACCAGCTGCGGGCCCGCTCCGGCTGAGCCTGCCCATGCTCGACCCCGCCGTCGCCCTGCCGCTCGCCCTCTTCGCGGTCCTGGCGGCGCTGTTCGTGCTCGTCCTGCGCCGGGCCGGGACCTACCTCGCCGAGACCCACGAGAGCGAGACCTTCCGCCGGGCGGTCGCGGACCTGGCGGAACGGGCTGAGCAGTCGCTGGGCGGCGTGGCGGAGCGGATCGACGCCGTCCGCCGCCACCAGCTGCCACCCGAGGCGATCGGCCCGAACCTCGCGGCCGCGAGCGAGGCGGTCCGGCGCTACGTCGACGAGGCGGAGGGCCTCGCGGGCGCGCCGGCGCAGGAAGGTGTCCGGGCCCTCGTCGTGGCCGAGCTCGAGCGGGCCGGGCGGGCGCTCGAGATGGTCGGCCACGGCTGCGACCTGCTGGCCTCGGTCCGCGGCGGCCATCGCCAGTTCGAGGCGCAGACCGCCATCAAGCGCGGCTACCTCAACATCCTCCACGCCCGGGAGGCGATCGCCCGCCACGCCGCGGACCTCAGCGCCCCGCCGGCGCCGACCGGCGAGCGCTGGCTCTCCCGCCGCCGCGGCGCCTGAGGCGGCGCCTCGCCGGGCGGGCTGACGCCCGGGCCGCTGGCCTGGCCCCACCCTGGCCCGGCCGCCCCGCTTCGCCGCACGTGACGCCGTCGTGACCACCGTATATGGTGGTATCCTCCGGCCAGACCACGACATGTTGTGGTGTGAGGAGGTCGAACGATGCGCTGCCCCCGCTGCGGCGAGCGGGAGACCCGGGTCGTCGACTCGCGGGACCTCGACGACGCCGTCACCATCCGCCGCCGCCGCGAGTGCGCGATGTGCGGCTCGCGGTTCACCACCTACGAGCGGGTCGAGGCCGCCCGTCTCGTGGTCGTCAAGCGCGACGGCGGTCGCCAGGAGTTCGACCGCGACAAGCTCGCCGCGGGGCTGCGCAAGGCGCTGACCCGAAGGCCGGTGACCGAGGGGGCTGCCGAGCGGGCCGCGGACGAGATCGAGGCCGAGCTGCGGGCGAGCGGCCAGACCGAGGTGCCCTCGGCCGAGGTCGGCCGCCTGGCGATGGCGCGGCTGCGTGAGCTCGACCAGATCGCCTACATCCGGTTCGCCAGCGTCTACCAGAGCTTCGAGGACCTCGAGACACTCAAGCGCGAGGTGGACAGCCTGTTCGCCGAGCGCGACGGCGACGCCGTCGCCATCGACTTCCGGCCGAAGCCGGGCAAGGCAGCCTCGTGAGCGTCCTGGCCGACGGCGACATCCGGGCCGCCCTGCGCGACGGCCGCATCCGCATCGAGCCCTACGACGAGGCCGATCTGCAGCCCTCGTCGGTCGACCTCCACCTCGACCGCCGCTTCCGGGTCTTCCGCAGCAACCGCTACGCGTACATCGACGTCCGGGCCCCCCAGCCGGACCTGACCGAGCTGCTGAGCGTCGGCGACGACGAGCCGTTCGTCCTCCACCCTGGCGAGTTCGTCCTCGGCCAGACCCTCGAGTGGGTCGAGCTGCCCGATGACCTCGTGGCCCGGCTCGAGGGCAAGTCCTCGCTCGGTCGGCTCGGCCTGCTCATCCACTCGACGGCTGGCTACGTGGACCCGGGCTGGAAGGGCACCCTCACCCTCGAGCTCTCGAACGTCGCCAACCTGCCTATCGCCCTCTACGTCGGGATGCGGATCGGGCAGATCAGCTTCTTCCGGATGTCGAGCCCGGTCGAGCGGCCGTATGGGTCGGCGGGCCTGGGCTCGAAGTACCAGGGCCAGTCGGAGCCGACCGCCTCGGCCTACTTCCAGGACTTCGAGGCGGGCCGGCGGCGGGCTGTCGCCAGTGCGGTGTCGCGGCCGGAGGAGCCGAGCCGATGACCACCCTCAACGACGCGGTCCACTGGTCGGCGGAGCTCGGCGGCGGCGTCCGGGTCGCTCTCGTCCAGGCGGGTACGTTCCGCTCCGACGCCGGGGCGCTGCTCGGACCCGTCCCGCGCCTCCTGTGGGACGGCCTGGTCCGCGACGAGATCGATGCCGAGCACCGGCTCCTCCAGGCCCTCAACTGCCTGCTCGTGGAGACGCCGGCGGGGCGGGTCCTGGTCGAAACGGGCATCGGGGAGCGGATCACCGACAAGGTGCGCGAGATGCGCCGGGTGGAGGGCCCGCCGATCGTCCCGACCCTGCGCGACGCCGGGTTCGATCCGGCCACCGTTGACGTGGTCGCGGTCAGTCATCTCCACTTCGACCATGCCGGCGGCGTGCTCCTGGCCGACGGCTCGCGGGCCTTCCCGCGGGCGAGCTTCATCGCCCAGCGGGCGGAGTGGGAGATCGCCCTCGGCGACAACCCGCGGCTCGTGGCCAGCTACGACCAGCCGGAGCTGCGCCTGGTGCGCGACCTCGGCCTGCGGGACGCGGCCGAGGGCGAGCGGGAGGTGCTGCCGGGCGTGAGCGTCATGGCGACGGGCGGGCACTCGGCCGGGCACCAGGCCGTGCTCGTCCGCGGGCGCGACACCACGCTTGCGTTCTTCGGGGACCTGTGCATGCGGCCCTGGAGCGCGAACCCGCGCTGGGTCACCGCCTTCGACGACTTCCCGCTCGACTCGGTGACCGCCAAGGCGGACCTCTTCGCCCGCGCCGCCGACGAGGGCTGGACGGTCGTCCTCTCCCACGAGCCGGTCCACCCGGTCGGGCGCCTCGTCCGGGACCGCGACCGCTTCCGCTACGAGGCCATCGCGTAGCGAGCGTGGGTGGCCGCCCGGTGCGGCCGGCGCTCAGCTCGGGTGGGCAGAGGCCGTCGCGCTCGGCGACGCCGCCCCGCCGGGGACGATGCCGGCGAGGTTGGATGCGGCCGAGTCGTAGTCGACCGGGCCCTGGACGACCGAACGGATGACTCCGTCGGCATCGAGGAAGAACTGCGTGGGCAGGCCGTAGATCCGGTAGCGCCGGAAGATGTCGCCGGTCAGGTCGGCCGCGACCGTGTAGGTCAGGCCGTAGCGCTGGGCGTACGCCGCGACGTCCGCGGCCGACGTCTCCTGGACGCTGATGGCGACGACGACGAGCCCGCGGTCGCGGTAGCTCGCGTACATGTCGCGCAGGACGGGCGTCTCCGACTGGCAGGGCGGGCACCAGGATGCCCAGAAGTCGATCCACACGGGATGGCCCCGCAGGTCCGCCAGTCGGACCGGGCGGCCGGAGAGATCGGTGAGCGGCGTCTCGGAGCCGTCGGCCACGGTGAGCGTCAGCTCGGGCGCGCGGTCGCCGACGTGGAGGCCCTCCGTGGCGGGGCCCACGACGTACTGCGTGGCCGCGGGCTGCGCCGGCCGGGTGACGCCATCGGCGGGCGCGATCGGCCGGGTGACGACGAACAGGACGACGGCGGCGACGAGCACGACCGCGGCGACCGTCGCCAGCTGGCGCCCGGTGAACGGCCCGACCACCCCGCGGCGGGTCTCGACCGCTTCACCGGCCGACGGAGGCGTCGTCGGCCGCCCCTCGTCGACGGTCATCGGCCCGGCCGCCGCGCCGCCGCCGCGCGTCGCGCTGCCATCAGATCGACGAGTTGAGCGGCACGAAGCGCGGCAGCAGGACGAGCCAGTTCGCCAGCATCGCGACGCCGATGGCCATCACGAGCAGGCCGCCGACGACCGAGACGGCTCGCCCGTGGCGCACGAGCGGCCGCAGCAGGGCGGGCGCCCGATCGTAGACCAGGCCGAGGGCGAGGAACGGCAGCCCGAGGCCGAGCGTGTAGGCGGCGAGCAGGACGCCGCCCTGTGCCGACTGACCGGCCGACGCGGCGAGGGTCAGGATCGCCCCCAGGATGGCCCCGATGCAGGGTGTCCAGCCGACGGCGAAGATCACCCCCAGGCCGAAGCTTGCGAGCGGCCCGAAGCGGCTGCCCGCCAGGCGGCCGCCGAGCCGGTCGGCGAGGCCGGTCGGCTGACCGGGCGCACCAGCCGAGGCCGGCGCCGCGAGCGACATCGTCCCGGTCGCCCCGGCTCGCGCCGCGCTCGCGCCGGCCTCGAGCGGCCGCCAGGCGCGCTCGAGGGCCGGCACCGTCAGTACCCCGGCGAGGTTCAGGCCGAGCAGGATCAGGACGACGCCGCCGACCTGGCGAAGGGCCGGCAGGGCGTCGAAGAGCGGGCCGCCGGCGAAGGTGGCCGTCACCCCCAGGAGCGTGAAGACGAGCCCGAAGCCGAGGACGTAGGCGACCGCATGGCGGAGCGCGACCCAGCGCGAGGGCGGTCGGCCGTCCGGCCCGGCGGCCGCGACGGCGACGGCCGTGAGCTGCCCGAGGTAGGCCGGGACGAGGGGCAGGACGCACGGTGAGAGGAAGCTCAGCAGGCCGGCGCCGACGGCGACGAGGATCGTGAGGTCGCCGGTCACCCGCTCGCTCCAGGCGTCGGCATCGCGGCGGCCGCCGGGTCGCCATCAGCGCCCCCGCTCTCGGCCTCGAGCGCCTCGGCCAGCCAGCGAGCGAGGGCGCCCCGTCGGACGGCGAGGGGCAGGCGCCGCTGCCCGAGCTCGACGACCGGGATCGTCTCGAAGAAGGCGCGCTCCCAGGCCGGGTCCGTCGTGATGTCGCGCTCGACCAGGCGGGGGACCGCCAGTCCGGCGGCGATCCGCTCGTCGAGCAGGCCGACGAGGGTCGCGGCCGCATCCTCGCAGAGGTGGCAGCCGGGCTTGCCGTAGAGGACCAGGTCGGGCAGGGGAGCGGCGGGCATCGGCGCCGATGATAGTCGAGGAGTCCGCGGGCCCACGACGAGGGGCGCCCGGGGCGGCCACAGGAGCCACTGGCCGCGACGACGACGCGTGGCGCGGTACCATCCGCCCGCGGTGCCCCCGTAGCTCAGTGGATAGAGCGAGGCCGTCCTAAGGCCTGCGTCGGCGGTTCGAGTCCGTCCGGGGGCGCTTCTTCATGCCCGAACCGACGAGCATCGGCGAGATGGGCCCCGCGTAAGCTCAGGATCCCGGCGGGAAGGCGTAGCCGGTCTCGATGATCGTCCCGTCGAAGTACTCGACGAGGTGGGTACGGAGCTGCCAGCCCTCGAGGGCGCCGTAGCCGCGGGCGATCTCGATGCCGTACGTGTTCGCCTCCGGGTAGGCCCAGTGCTGGACGTAGGTGCCGAGCCAGCCGCCGTCGATGCCGCTCAGGACGTACTGGTCCCCACCCTGGACGACACCCAGACCCATGCTCACGTCGACGTGAGAGGGGAAGACGTACGTCGTCCCGGTGCAGAGCAGGCTGCCCGTCGAGGCATAGGTCCCAGTCCAGCCTCGCAGGTGGAACGTCTGCCCGGCGACGAACGCGCTCGCGGCGTCCGCGTCGGCGAGTCGGGCCTCGCACGCGACGGGCACCGCCGTCGGGGGAGCGGCCGCGGCCGGCACCGCCCCCACCAGAAGGACCGCGAGCGGGAACGTCGCGGCCAACATCAACCGCCCATGCATCGATGCACCTCCTTCGGACGCTGCAGATCCCCCCGCTCGCCCATATCGACCCTCCTCTGTACGGTCCGCCGCTCTCCCGGATGCTCGATCGCCGGCCTGTGGCGTCGCTTTGCCGGCGGAGAGCGAGGCTCGAACGATGGCGCAGCTGGGGGAAGCAGTCGGGGGCGGTCGCCGCGATTCCGAGCCGAACGGCCGTAGCGCGGACCATCACACCCAGCGAACATGCCGGCGGGGGTGAAGGGTGCAGTTCCGGATCCTCGGACCGCTCGAGGTGGAGCAGGACGGGCGGGTCCTGGCGATCACGCCCGGTCACCAGCGCGCCCTGCTCGCCCTCCTGATCGTCAACGCCAACACGGTCCTCTCGCCCGACCGGATCGTCGCCGACGTGTGGGGCGACGAGCTTCCCGGCAGCGGCACCAAGGCACTCGCGTTCCACGTCTCCCGGCTGCGCGCGTCGCTCGCCGCGGGCCAGCCGGGAGACGTCGCGTCCAGCTGCCTGGCGACACAGCCCGGCGGGTACGTGCTGCGGATCGATCCCCAGGCCATCGACGCGGTCCGGTTCGAGCGGCTGGCCCGTGAGGCCCACGAGCGACTCGCCGTCGATCCGACCGAGGCCCAGGCGATGCTGCTCCAGGCCCTCGCACTCTGGCATGGCGACGCGCTGATGGACGTCGCCGATGCCGGCTTCGCCCAGACTGAAGCTCGTCGTCTGGAGGAGCTGCGCCTCGAGGCGCTCGAGGACCGGCTCGAGGCGGACCTGGCGCTCGGCGGCCACCTCGCCGCGATCGGCGAGCTGCAGGCGCTGCTCGAACAAGATCCCCTTCGGGAGCGGCTGCGCGGCCTGTTGATGCTGGCCCTGTACCGGGCGGGTCGCCAGGCGGAGGCTCTGCGGGTGGCCGGAGCGGGCCGCCGGTTGCTCTCCGAAGAGCTCGGCGTGGACCCCTCGCCAGAGCTGGTTCGTCTCGAGACGCAGATGCTGACCCAGGATCCCGCGCTCGCCAGCCCGGGCGGGTCCCGACCGGCGCCGAGGCCGCGCAACCCCTACAAGGGGCTGCGGGCCTTCGGCGAGGCGGACAGCGCTGACTTCTTCGGGCGCGAGGCGCTGGTCGGGCGCCTGGTCGTCCGACTCGAAGATGCCCTCCGCGCGGACCGATTCCTGCTCGTGGCGGGTCCGAGTGGGAGCGGCAAGTCGAGCGTCGTCCGCGCCGGGCTCGTGCCGGCCCTGCGAGCCCGTGCCGTCGCCGAGTCGGCGGGCTGGCGGATCGCCACGATGGTGCCCGGGATGTCCCCGTTCCGGGAGCTCGCGGCCGCCCTGCGAGCGGCCGGAGTCGCAGCCACGGAAGGCGCCGAGGAGGCGGCCGAACGTGAGGGCGGCCTGCGTCGGGTGGTCGCCGGTCCCGCCGACCGGGCCACTCGAACGCTGTTGGTCATCGACCAGCTCGAGGAGCTCTTCCTGCGCGTGGATGTGGCCATGCGGGACCTCTTCCTCGGCGGGCTCCTCGCGGCGCTCGCAGAGAGCGACGCGGCGCTGGTCGTCGTGGCCACGATGCGGGCCGACTGCCTGCACCTGCCGCTGGCGCTCGGCGGGATCGGCGAGCTGGTCCGTCGCTCCACGGAACTGGTCGCTCCCTTGACGCGGCCCGAGCTCGAGCGCGCGATCGTCCGCCCGGCCGAGGCCGTCGGGGTGGAGGTGGAGCCGGGCCTGACGGCCGAGATCGTCGGCGATGTCCTGCGCTCACCGGGCGCGCTGCCCCTCTTGGAGTACGCACTCACCGAGCTGTTCGAGCGATCCGACGGTCGGCGCCTGACCCGGGAGGGGTACGCGGCGATCGGCGGCGTCGCGGGAGCCCTGGAGCGCACCGCCGACGAGGCCTGGACCTCGCTCGATCCCACTCGTCGCCTCGTTGCGCAGCAGATCCTCCTCGGCCTGGTGTCGGTCGACTCCGACCGTGTCGCGGTGTCCCGGTCCGTCTCGCGCGCGGCGCTCGAGTCGATGGCCGTGGACCCGGCGGACACCCGCGTGGTGCTCGACGAGCTCGGCAGGCGTGGCCTGCTGACGTTCGACGCCGATCCGTCGACCGGGAACCCGATGGTCACGATCGCCCACGAGGCGCTCCTCGAGCGCTGGCCCAGGCTCGCCGGCTGGATCGACGACCTGCGCCAGGACCTCTCGACCCGGCGGCGTCTCGCGGAGCTGTCGGGCGAGTGGGACGCCGCGGCCCGCTCGCCGGGGTTCCTGGCGACCGGCGCGCGCCTCGATCGCCTCGAGTCGTGGGCCCGCGGCACCCGGCTGCGCCTCACCGAGGGCGAGCGAGCCTACCTCGCGGCGAGCTCAGCCGAGCGAGAGCGCCTGGCCCGGGTCGAGACCGAGCGAGCGGCGCGCGAGCGCGGGATCGAGCGGCGCGCACGAAGGGTACGGACGTTCCTCGCCGCCGTCCTCGTGCTCGGGCTCG
>DASVYJ010000060.1:0-3474 GCA_036392215.1 Candidatus Limnocylindrales bacterium
CGTCATGCCGCTGCCACTGCCCCCGCCGGTCGCCGCCGACGCCGGACCGGCGAGGACGAGCACGCTGACGAGTGCGGCCAGGAGCGGCAGCGACTTCTTCGCCACGCCCCCACGTGCTGTGCCCATCTCACGAGCCTCCCAAGGAGCGCGGGACGGTGGCCCGGAAACCCGAGATCCGCCCTCGGGGCGGGACGACCTGCCGCGCATCAGGAGGACGCCTCCCGGCCTCGGCCGTTGCACCGAGGTCTGCCAGCGCGCGCTGCCCGCGGCGCGCCGCCCTCGCGAGGCTTGCGCCGTGGCGTTCGCTCCCCGACAGTAGGCTGGTGTCCGCGCAGCACGCTCCCCAGGACCCACACGCGGCGCCATCGCCCTGCGCGGACGAAGGGCCGACGCCCGCGTCAGTCCTGTCCGCGGCCGAGGCGTTCGTCGGGCGCGAGCTTGCGGGGGACGCCTCGGGCCACGACGCCGAGCACGCCCGCCGGGTCCGTCGCCTCGCCAGTCGCATCGCCGAGGCGGAGGAGGCCGACGTCGGCCTCGTCGAGCTCGCCGCGCTGCTCCACGACGTCGGCGACGTGAAGCTGAGCGGCGATCCGGACGCGCCCGCGCGTCGGATCCGCGCGTTCCTCGAGGCGGCGAGCCGGAAGGCGGCATCCGGCGATGGCGCGCGCACGCCCGCGGCGATCGAGCGCGTCGACGGCCCGAGACCGACGACCGTCGCGCCGGCACGGTCGAAGAGGGCCGCGAACTCCTGGTCGGGCGGGATGCAGGCGCGGACGTCCACACCAAGCTCGCGCAGGGCGAGGGCGAGGGCCGCGAGCGGCTCGATGTCGCCCCGAGATCCCCAGGCCGAGAGGACGACGCGCATCGGCTGAGCCCCCGTTCGCTTCACTCCAGGAAGGCCGAGCGCGCTACCAGCGGCGGGCGGATGTCGAGATGGTCGGGGCGGTGGGATTCGAACCCACGATCTCGTGCTCCCAAAGCACGTGCGTTAGCCACTACGCCACACCCCGACGGCGAGGCAGGCCAATGGTACTCGGCCGCTGCCGTCGCGCCGGGACCCGCGGGCAGGCGGCACGCGCGTCGGCGGCGTCGAGCGTCGGGCGGCACAGGGGCGCCCGATCGGCCGTCAGAGGGAGCGACGCCGGGCGGAGACTGGCAGGCGAATGAGATCGCGACCGCCCGGCGTCGCCACGTCCGATGAGGGCGGCGTCAGAACCCGAGACGGGCGAGGATCGGGTGCATCCGGCGGGCCGCCTTGCCGCGGTGCGAGATGGCGTGCTTGGCAGCCGCGCTCCACTGACCGAGCGTCCGCCCGCCGGGCGGCTCCGAGGCGGGCTCGAAGATCGGGTCGTAGCCGAAGCCGCCGCTCCCCTTCGGCGCGGCCGCGATCCGCCCGGCGCACGTCCCGCGGCTGAAGACGAGCGGGAGCCCGCCTCGCACCCCCGCACGGTCCGGCAGGGCGAGGGCCAGGACGCAGCGGTAGCGCGCCCCGCGGCGCCCCGGGGGCAGGTCGGCCAGGGCGCCGAGGAGCTTCTCGTTGTTCTGCTCGTCGGTCGCCTGCTCGCCTGCATAGCGGCGCGTGCGGACGCCCGGGCCCCCGCCCAGGGCGTCGACCTCCAGGCCCGAGTCATCGGCGAGCGTCGGCAGGCCGGTCAGGCGGGCGTAGAAGCGGGCCTTCTTCGCCGCGTTCGCCTCGAACGTCGCACCGTCCTCGACCGCCTCCTCGGCGACCCCGACGTCGTCGAGCGAGACGAGCTGGGCCCGGAGCGGCCCGAGCAGCTCCCGCAGCTCGCGCAGCTTGTGCCGCGAGCGCGTGGCGACGACGAGACGCGGCCGGTGGCGCGGCGACCTCCGGCCCGCCGGCGCCTCGCTCACCGCGGGACGCTGGCGATGGCGGCGGCCTGCGCCGCGAACAGCTGGTCCAGGCCGAGCTGGGCGAGCCCGAGCAGGCTGTCGATGGCGGCCCGGTCGAACGGCTTCCCCTCGGCCGTGCCCTGCAGCTCGACGTAGCGCCCCGCATCGGTCGCGACGACGTTGAAGTCCACGTCCGCCCGCGAGTCCTCGGAGTAGTCGAGGTCGAGGTAGTGGACGCCGTCGACGATGCCGACGCTGACGGCCGCGACCTTGGCCACGAGCAGCCGCTCCATGCCGTAGGTGATGAGCGCCGCGGCGAGGGCGACGTAGCCGCCGGTGATCGAGGCCGTCCGCGTGCCGCCATCGGCCTGGAGGACGTCGCAGTCGATGGTGATCGTCCGCTCGCCGAGGCGGGCGAGGTCGACGACGCCGCGCAGCGAGCGCCCCACGAGCCGCTGGATCTCGTGTGTCCGGCCGCCGATCCGGCCCCTGGCCGACTCGCGCTGCGTCCGCTCCGAGGTGGAGCGGGGCAGCATCGAGTACTCCGCCGTCACCCAGCCGGTGCCCTTGCCGCGGAGGTGCGGCGGGACGCGGTCCTCGATGGTCGCGGCGCAGAGCACCTCCGTGTCGCCGACGCGGATCCGGCACGAGCCCTCGGCCCACTTCTGGACGCCCAGGACGAGGCTCACCGGGCGGAGCTGCTCGGGGGTCCGCCCGTCGGCCCGCAGGCGGCTCGGGCTGCCGATGGTGCTCATCGCGACGTCTCCTCGGCCTTGGCGGCCATCCACAGCTCGTCGAGCTGGTCGAAGTCGAGGTCCCGCAGCTGCACGCCGCGCTCGGCGGCCTGGCGCTCCACGCTCCGGAACCGGCGGCGGAACTTCTCGTTGGCGGCCCGCAGGGCGGCCTCGGCCTCGACGCCCTCGCGCCGAGCCAGGTTGACCGCGACGAGGAGCAGGTCGCCGACCTCCTCGCGGCGTTCCTCAGCCGACCCCGCGGCCTGGAGCTCGCCGAGCTCCTCGTGCAGCTTGGCGACGACGCCGTCGATCGAGGGCCAGTCGTAACCGAGGCTCGCGGCCCGCTCCTGCATCTCCTGGCTGGCGGCCAGGGCGGGCATCGTCCGGGAGATCCCGTCGAGCGCGCTCCGCACCTCGCCGCCGTCCAGACCGGTCTCGTCGGCCAGCGCGGCCGCTTCCTCGCGCTCGGCCCGCTTGATCTGCTCCCACTGGCGGTTCACGTCCGACGCGGTCCGCGCGACCGCGTCGCCGAAGACGTGGGGGTGGCGGCGGACGATCTTGCGGCCGATGGCGGTCTGCACGTCGGTCAGGTCGAAGACGCCGGCCTCGGCCGCGAGCTGGGCGTGGAGCACGACCTGGAGCAGCAGGTCACCGAGCTCGCCCGCCAGGGCGGGTGTCGCCCCGGCGTCGAGCGCGTCGTAGACCTCGTAGGCCTCCTCGAGGAGGTGCTTCGCCAGGCTGCGGTGGGTCTGCTCCCGGTCCCACGGGCAGCCGTCCGGGCGCCGCAGCCGGTCGGCGATCCAGGGCAGCCCCCAGGGGCTGGCAACGGCGAGCTCCGGGGCGAGCGGGCCGAGGAAGAGTGGCTCGGCGAGGTCCGCTGGCACGA
>DASVYJ010000061.1:0-69448 GCA_036392215.1 Candidatus Limnocylindrales bacterium
GCCGCCAGGGTCGTGTCGCCCGCCATCGTGACGCCCAGGAGGGGTCGCCCGGTGGCCCCGAAGGCGGCCGGGGCGTGGCCGAGCTCGGCCGCGGCGTCGTCCTCGCTCAGCCCCTGCCACCCGCGGCCGCCGGGGTGCGAGTGGACCAGGCCGAGGCCGGCTCCGGCGCGGACCGCCTCGCCGAGGGCCCGCTCGAAGTAGGCCGCGGTGAACGAGGCGTTCCCGTGCGCGAGGCGGTCGCCCGGCCCCGGCAGGACCAGGCCCGAGACCACCGCCGTCGTCCTGTCGCGCCCGGTGCTCGGGTGCCACAGGACGAAGGCGACGTCCTCCTGGCCGTCCTCGCGGATCAGGTGCCGCCTCAGCTCTGCGAACGCCGCGTCGCCGATCGCCGCCGCCCAGCTCACAGCGTCGCGAAGAGCTGGCGGATGAACGCCATGTAGTCGCGCGCCGTTCGCGACGTCCTGGCCCAGTCCGGGTGCGGCCGGCTCCAGTACTGGAACCCGTCCCCGAAAGGCGACGCGTGGATGCCCCCGCTCGGGTGCGAGCCGCCCGAGGCGAGGGCGAACATCGGCGGCGAGACGTGCGGGCCGCTGGGCGGCGACGCCGGGTAGTCCGGCGGCAGCACGAACCCGAGCACGATCCGCTCGCCGATCCTGGGACCGACCGGCACCTCGTACGAGAGCCGGATCCGGTCCCCGCCGTCGGCCGTCACCTCGAGCCCCATCGCCCGGAGCTCGTCGGGGAAGTCGCCCGCGGCCACGTCACGACACCGGGGTGGGGCCGGTGGACACCGACACCAGCTTCAGGCCCTCGTGGATGTGGATCGGGACGTCGTTCTTGCCCTGGAGGGACTTCTGGTCGCGGCCCTCGACCTCGACGAGGTAGTGCGTCGACGCGTCGATGCCGGCGCGGGCCATGATCTCGGCAGGCGTGAGCTCGTGCTCGGCGACCTCGATGGGCTCGCCGTCGACGGTGATGGTGAAGGTGCGCGCGCTCGCCATGTCGGCCTCCTTGCCGCGGACGTTGGCCCGAGCGGGCCAGTGTATGCCGAATCTACCCGGCCACCGCACAGATGTCGAGTTTAGGAACGGAATCATGTTGTCGGACTCACCGACACTGTCGGAATGGCCGACAGCGTTGCCCCGTCGGTGGTAGGCTCCGCCGCGTGCGACCGGCCGAGAAGACCTTCTACGCCGCCCTCGGGGATCGCGTGCGCATCGCGCGCAAGGCCACGGGCCGCTCCCAGTCCTGGGTCGCGGAGCTCGTCGGCGTGCCGCGGACGTCGCTGATCCTCATGGAGCGCGGCGAGCAGCCGATCAGCGCCTACACGCTGGCGCGGATGGCCGCCGTGCTGGAGACCCCCGTGGACACGCTCCTGCGCGGGACGGAGTCGCCCGGCACCGGGCCGGGGGCCGCTCCCCTGCCCGGCATGCCCGCCGACGCCCCCCCGGCGGTGCGCGAGTTCGTGAGCAGCGTCCGGGAGGCGGCCGTGACGCAGACGAGGAGGAAGTAGATGAGCGTCCCCAGGGCACGCATCAAGTCGGAGGTCCAGAGGCTTCTGACGCTGCCGCACGGGTCCGACCGGCCGGTGCCCGTCGAGGACCTCGCGTGGCTCGAGGGCATCGTCGTCGTCCTCCAGCCGATGGACGACGACGAGGACATCTCCGGCTTCTACATGCGGAACGGCGAGGAACGGGTCATCGGCGTCAACGCGAGCCACCCGAGCGTGCGGCAGCGCTTCACGATTGCGCACGAGCTCGGCCACGCCCTGCTGGAGCGCAGGGACGGCATGCACATCGACCGGGCCTTCAGACTGCGGGACGCCACGAGCTCCCAGGCGGTGGACCCCGAGGAGATCGCCGCCAACGCGTTCGCGGCGGAGCTGCTCATGCCCGAGGACGAGGTGAGGGAGGCCGTCTCGGGCGGTATCGACATGATGGACGACGAGGGCGTCCGGCAGATCAGGGAGCTCGCCCGCCGGTTCGGGGTCAGCCAGCAGGCCCTCATGTACAGGCTCGTCAACCTGAACCTCGCCCTCGACGGCAAGGCGGTGTTCTAGCGCCGCACCTGCACCTCAGCGGGCGAGCGCGGTCGCCTTGGCCAGGAACCGCAGCGCAAGCACCGTTCGGCCGTGCAGGCGGCGGCATGCCTCGCACGCGTACGGGCCACCGCGCACGCCCGCCGCCCCGGCTGGCGTCTCGAGCTGCTCCTGGTACCTGAACAGGAGTCCCGTGGGACTGGCCTCACGAGAGAGGACGAGCCACCGCGCGTGGCGCGCGCCCAGCTACTTCGTGCAGCTCGACTCGGCGACGAGGGTTTCGCGGACGCTGGCCTCCTCTTCGCCTTCGCAGCAGGCGAGGGACTGATGCGACGCCTTCTGAGCCAGCTTCAAGGTCACCGCGAACTCACGGAAACACCGTTGGCGATGGCAAAGACTCTGGTGGCCCTCGGCGAACTGGACGAGGACGACCTCTTACGGCTTGCCGATGCGCTACGAGATCGCAACGCCGTGGCGCATGGCCACGTCCGGGAGGGCGATCCAGCGGCGAGCCTCGCGAGCGCTGTCGAGGTCTTCGGCAGGCTCGCCTCCGAGCTGCGAGACGCCTAGCACCTCGTCCCTCGACCGGACTGAATGCTCGTCCGTTTTCACAAGGACGCGACCGAGGTCCGGAGCGGACATTCAGAAGGCCGTTCGACAATGGGACGCCGGCGGGCCGCGCAGATCAGGAGTGGTGGAGATGGGGGAGAGTCGAACTCCCCGTCCAGAAGCGTTCGCCAGGAGCCACTACGAGCGTGTCCGATGCTTTTCGTCGACCGGGCGGACGGCCATCGGCAGCCTGCCGCTCGGTCCAGTCGCGTGTCCCTAGATCGGGCTTGGGTACCGGCTACGCGACGCTGGCCGGACCTGCATCCCCCCTGCATGACGCTTCCACAGCCCGGGGGGATAAGGCTGCTTCCACGCTCACCTTACCGCCTTAGGCGGCGAGGGCGAGAGCAGGCTGGCTGTTGCCAGTTACTTCGTTTTGCCGCCTGTTTTACGAGGCCTGACGGCACCTCGGCTCGCGTCCCCTGGCAGCCGGCCCCTGTCGAGACCACGCATCCCCACGTTCGGGCACAGCGCCAGGCTGTACCGGGAGTCTAGCACGCACGGGCGGCGAAATCCATAGTAGATCGCCCTGGATTAGGCCCGTGCCTGGAGCCGCAAGAGGTCCGCGGTGGGCGGAGCGGGCCGTCCTTACGCCCGTCGGTCGACGGAGGTGCCGGATACCAGCTTCGGTGTTGTTACGTGCGCTGCGCCGCCCCTCGTCGAGGCACGTGCGGGGGTCGCGCCGGATCCCCAGCTCGAGACAGGCCCGATCGACGCCCGGCGCAGGGCCGCCCGGACCGCCATAGGTCCGTACCACCACTGGGGCTGGTATACGTTACGCGCCGCCACCGGACGCCACAGGTCGGATCGCCGAGACGCGAGCCTACCGGCCCCGCTCGGCGTCGGCCAGGGCCCGCTCGACCTCGCGGCGGGCGTCGCGGGCGGCGATATCGCGCCGCCGGTCGTGGAGCTGCTTGCCGCGAGCCAGCCCGATCTCGAGCTTGGCGCGGCCTCGGGGGTCGATGTAGAGCCGGAGCGGGATGAGCGTCAGGCCCTTCGCCTTCGTCCGCCCCAGGAGCTCGTCGATCTCCGTGCGGTGGAGCAGCAGCTTCCGGTCCCGCCGAGGCTCGTGGTTGTAGCGGTTGCCCTGCGTCCAGGGCGCGATCGTCGCCCCGACGAGCCAGGCCTCGCCGCGGTCGACGCGCGCGTAGGCCTCGGCCAGGCTCACCTTGCCTGCCCGGATCGACTTGATCTCCGTCCCGGTCAGGACCAGGCCTGCCTCGACCGTCTCCTCGATCGTGTAGTCGTGCCTCGCCCGCCGATTGAGGGCGATCGTCGTCTGCTCGCCCACGGCTCCTTCCTCGGCTCCCGGACGCACGAACGCCGGCCCACCAAGGACCGGCGTTCGACTGC
Organism: Candidatus Limnocylindrales bacterium; assembly: GCA_036392215.1. Taxonomy (GTDB): domain Bacteria; phylum Chloroflexota; class Limnocylindria; order Limnocylindrales; family CSP1-4; genus JAJYJO01. The sequence continues at coordinate 4,001 of DASVYJ010000061.1, forward strand.
GAGAGCACCACCCGCAGGGGCGGTCCGTCTAGGCGGCCGACTCCTGCGAGGTGGTGCAGCGCATCGGACTATCTATCACTGCACATCACCTCCTTTCGCTCGGGACAACCGTACCCGATGCCCGGCGAGCGCGCAAGGCACCGGTCGGCGGGAGTGCCGTAGCGTTTCGTGTGGACTTCTGCCCGGAGGTGGCAAGCGGGCGTACAACCTGTGGGAGTTCCAACACCACAAGGAGTACGCCCGTGGAAAGCCTAGTCGCGCTCGACCGTCGGACGCCAGCGATGCGCTGGCGGGAGGTGCGGGATGAAGGCTCGCTGTGGGGTGAGCTGCGCCCCGAGCTCGGGCTGGCCGTGCGCGCGATCCTGCACGCCACGATGGAGGACGAGCTCGCCGCGCTCCTCGGATGGCCCTGGCGTCGGGGGTGGGCGTAGGACCGGCCGCGGGGCTCCGCGCGGCGGCCCGCCCGTCAGGCCCCGACCGACGCCGTCGTCGCGCCGAGCACCTCGAGCGCCTTCTCCAGGACGCTGTCGGTGCCCGCCGGCGCGTTCGCTGGGGTCGAGACGGCGACGTCGGGGGTGAGGCCGTCGGGGTGGACCCAGTGCTTGGCCGGGGTCAGCCACTTGGCGACCGAGAGCCGGAAGCCGCCCGCATCCTGGGGCAGGGTGATCCACTCCTGGACGGTGCCCTTGCCGAAGGAGTGCTCGCCGACGAGCGTCGCCCGGTGGGTGTCCTGGAGGGCGCCGGCCAGGATCTCGCTGGCCGACGCGCTGCCCTTGTCGATGAGGACGACGACCTTGATGGAGGGATCCGTCGCGACGCCGCCGGCGACCGCATCGGTCGGCGTCTGGACGCCCTGCGCGTCCTCCTGCCAGAACAGAGTGCCCGAGCCGATGAACTGGCTGGCGATGTCGCGCGCGGCGTTGACGTAGCCGCCCGGGTCGCCGCGCAGGTCGAGGATGAGCTTCTTCTGGCCCTGCTTCACGTCCGCGCTGAGGTCGGCGATGAGATCCTTGGCCGAGTTCGGGCTGAAGCCGTTCAGCTTGAGGTAGCCGACCGTGCCGCCGGCCAGGCTCTTGCTGACGACCTCCTGCTCGGTGATGACGTCGCGGGTGATCGAGATGTCCAGGCGCTGCCCGCCGCGCTCGATGGTCAGCTTGACGACCGTGCCCTTGGGGCCGCGGACCCGGTTCGTCGCCGCGTCGAGGCCGAGGCCGTCGACCGACTGGCCGTCGATGGCGAGGATGCGGTCGCCCGCCTTCAGGCCCGCCTTGTCCGCCGGGGACCCGGCGATCGGCTCGACGACCACCATCCGGCAGTCGTTGCCGAGGGTGGCGCAGCTCGTATCGGTCCCGTCCGACTTGCGCGTCCCGATCTGCGCGCCGATGCCCTCGAACTGGCCGGCGACGTCCTGCAGCGTCCGCTTGAAGTCGTCCGGGCTGAGGTAGGCGGAGTAGGGGTCGTCGAGGGCCTGGAACATGCCGCGGATGGCGCCCTGGACGACCGTCCGCTGGTCCGCCTTGCCGACGTAGAGGTGGGTGATGGCGTCGTAGGCGTCCCAGAACGGGCTGAAGGCCGCGTCCTGGCCGGCGGGCGTGCCGGGCGTGGTGGCGACGCGGGCACCGAGCGAGTAGCCGGAGACGAACAGGGCCGCGCCGGCGAGCAGGGCGACCACGGCGAGGGCGAGATGGACGGGCGCGATGCGGCCCCGAGACCGGAGAGGTGCCGCCGGCTGGATCAGGCGGTCGTGGAGCGGCTCGAGGGATGCGCCGGACGGGGTGCTGTCGCCTTCGACGACGGACTGCGGCTCGACGACGGCGTCGGCCTGGGGACCGGCGGGGCGGTCCAGGTCGGGGTCGGGATGGGACATCGCGGGGCGGGTCCTCGGTGCTGACGATGGGGCGTGGCGGGGCGCCAGCCTACACCGGGCCGCGGCAGCCTGCCCTCGCCGCGGCCGGGGGTCGCGGCTGCTCGCACGCGCAGAGGCACGCGTCCCGCCGTCGTCCGGACTACCGCCCCGAACGGCGCCGTCGCTCAGGCTGCGGCCGTCGCTCGGCCTGCCCCCGCCGCCGGCTCCCAGCGGACGTCGTACTCGCAGCAGTCGTCGCCGTCGTGCATGCAGCGCGTCTTCCGGATGTGCGGCACCCCGCCCGAGAACTCGATCGCGCCCTCCATCCAGCCGACGTGGTTGTAGGTGCAGCGCTCGCGGGGCTGCTTGCGGCCCATGTCCACCTCCATCCGGACGTGGCCGGGGCCGACGTCGAAGGTGCGCACGGCGACGCCCTCGCCCCAGTTGTGGCGGAGACAGAGGTCCATGCGGTGGATGACGAAGGCCGGGTCGCCGGCGCGGACGTGGCGCGCGAGGGGCGCGCCGGGCTGGATGTCGAAGCGGGCCCGATAGCGGGTCATCTCGCGCAGGATGTCGTCGCGGCCCCCCGCCAGCTCGGTCTTGATGCCCGCGGTCAGCGCGCCGAGCAGGTCGGGCGGATACGCCCCGTCGGGATCGATCCGGCCGCGCAGGATCGCCTGCTGGTCGGGGGCGAGATGACGCAGGACGCGCTCGAGGGCAGGCCGGCCGTGGCGCTCCACGACGAAGTCGAGGCGGCCCAGGAGGGCGTTGCCGCGGCTGACCTTGCCCGTGACCTGGCTCGTCGTGAGCTTCAGGACGTGCTGCTGGAGGGCGGTCGCGAGGTCGCTCATGTTGGCGATGGAGCGGGCGACGTCCGACTCCTGCTGGCCCACCTCGCGCGCGGCGCGGTTGACCTCGGCGAGGGCTTGGCCGTGCTGCTCGCTCGTGACCCGGTACGACTGCAGCGCCGCGCTCGCCTCGGCCGAGCGAGCCGCGATCTCCTCGGTCGCCGCCGTGTTCTCCTCCACCACGGCCGCCACCGTATCCATCGCCGCGGTGAGCGAGCGTGTCGCGGCGTCCATCTGGGCCGTGGCGCCCGAGATGTCGCTCATCCGCGTCCCGATCGCCTCGACCGTCGCGACGATCGTCCGCAGCGCCTCGCCCGCGGCCTGGCTCTGCTCGGCGCCTGCCTCGACCTCGGCGACCTCCTCGCCGATGGCGGCGACGGCCTCACCGACGGTCTGCTGCATGCCCTCGATGAGGCCGGCGATCTGGCCCGTCGCGGCGGCCGACTGCTCGGCGAGCTTGCGGACCTCGTCCGCGACGACGGCGAAGCCCTTGCCCTGCTCGCCGGCCCGGGCCGCCTCGATCGCGGCGTTGAGGGCCAGCAGGTTCGTCTGCGAGGCGATCCCGTCGATCGCCTCGAGGATCGAGCCGATGCGCTCGGAGCGCTGGCCCATCAGCTCGACCTGGTCGGCGACCCGTCGCGTGGCGCGGCGGATCCGCTCCATCCGCTCGAGGTTCGCCTCGATGGTGCGCGCCCCGCCGCGGGCCGTCTCGACGGCGGCAGCGGTGGCTCCGGCGCCGACGCGCGCGCTCTCCGCGACGCGGCCGATCTCGGCCGTGAACCCCGCCGTCACCCGGGCCGCCTCGCCCACGGCGCCCGCCTGCTCCTGGGCGCCTCGGCTCACCTCGTCGATCGCGGCCGCGACCTGCTCGATCGCCCGCGTCGTCTCGACCAGGCGTTGGAGCTGGCGCTCCGATTCGTCGGTCACCGCGACGAGGTGGCTGGTCATCTGCTGGACGGCCGCGTCGGCCTGGCCGGATGCGTTCGAGATCCGCCCGTACTCCGTCCCGAGCGCGTCCGCGCTCTGCGTCACCTGGCCCACCGTCTCGCGGAGCGCGGTGAGCATCGCCACGAGCGAGCGCCCCAGGGCGTCGGCCTCGGAGGCGGGCTGGAAGCCGACCGTGAGGTCGCCGCCGGCCACCCGGCTCGCCGTCGCCCCGATCCCCGCCAGGTAGGCCCGCAGGGCGGCGAACGCGTCGACGAGCTCCTGCGCCTCATCCCAGCCGCGGACGGGAGGCACCTCGGCGAGCTCGCCGCGGGCCAGGCCGCGGGCACTGACCGCGACGGCGTGGATCGGCCGGACGACGCGCCGCAGGCCGAGCAGGGCGAGAGCGTAGGCAGGCCCGACGGTCAGCGCGGCGACGGCGAGCGCCAGCGGGCTCAGCCCCAGGGCGCCGAAGGCGAAGCCGGCGCTCGCGGCGGCCGACGTCGCGGCCACCACGATGACGTTGAGACGCAGAGCGATGCCGCGGCCGCAGGCCAGGTAGACGGCGACGAGCGTGGCTGCAGCCGCGAGGCCGAGCAGGCCGAAGAAGGCAAGGCGATCCGGGGTCATCGGCGTCCTCGCGCCCGTCCCCCCGGACGGGCTGGTGCGTCGTCGCCGTCGGGGCCGCGGCGGAGCCCCCGCGGGCTCGATCTGGGTGTCGGTCGCCGGCCCAGCCGACTAGAGGGCGGGCCGCCGACTGGAGGGCCGGTCGCGTGCCGGCCGGCCGTCGGGCTAGCGGATCAGGTAGCTGCGGACCGAGACGTACGAGCCGAGGATGCCGAGACCGAGCCCGGCGCCAAGCACCAGCAGGGTCAGGTCGCGCAGCAGGAGCGACCCGAACTCGAGGGGCAGGACGTTGAAGAAGCCGTACATGAAACCCTGCAGCGGCGTCGCCACCACGGCCAGCACGGCCAGGGTGATGATCGCCCCGAACAGGCCGACCATGGCGCCCTCGAAGATGAACGGCCAGCGGATGAAGGCGTCCGAGGCGCCCACGAGGCGCATGATCTCGATCTCCTCCGCCCGGGCGAAGACGGCCAGGCGGATCGTGTTGACGATGATGAACAGGACCGTCAGCCCGACGAGGGCCAGGACGACCGCACCCGCGGTGCGCAGGAAGTTCGTGACGGTGACCACCTGGTCGACGAGCTTCTGGATCGGCGTCACCCGCGAGATCACCCCCTGCTGGCCCTGCAGGTAGTCGACGACGTTGCCGAAGTCGCGCGGGTTCTTGAGCTTGATCTCGAGCGTGTTCGGCAGCGGGTTGCGGTCGAGGTAGCCCGTCAGGTCCTCCTGGCCCCGATCCTTGAGGCGCTGCCGGAAGTCGGCCAGGGCCTGGTCCTTCGACTTGTAGGTCACGCTCTGGACCTGGGGCATCGCCTCGAGGGTGTGCTCGACCGTGGTGACCTGGTCCGGCGTCGCGGTGTCGGCGACGTCCGCGACGACCTCGACCTTCTGCTCGATGAACTGGAGGCCGGCGTTCAGGCCGGTCTGGATGATCCAGAAGCCGGACAGCAGCAGGAGCATGAGGATCATCGTCGCGGTCGCGGCGAGGCTCATCACGCCGTTGCGCCAGAACCCCTGCCAGGCCCGCTTGATGCTGAAGGCGACGAAGCCGATCACCTAATCCTCGCGGTGGTAGGCGCCGCCGACCTCGTCGCGGACGACCCGGCCGTCCTCGAGGGCCACGACGCGCTTGCGGAGGGCGGTCACCACCTCGGCGTTGTGGGTCGCCATCAGGACCGTCACACCCATCTCGTTGATCCGCAGCAGGAGCTGGATGATCTCCCAGCTGATGAGCGGGTCGAGGTTGCCGGTCGGCTCGTCGGCGATGATCAGGCGGGGATCGTGGACGAGCGCCCGGGCGATGGCCGTCCGCTGCTGCTCGCCGCCCGAGAGCTGGGTCGGCACCTGGCGGGCCTGGGCGGCCAGGCCGACGAGGCGCAGGACACGGTCCACGGCAGGCCCGATGCGGCGGCCCGGCGTGCCCGTAACCTCCAGGGCGAAGGCGACGTTCTCCCAGACGCTCTTGGTCGGCAGGAGCTTGAAGTCCTGGAAGACGATGCCGACCTTGCGACGGACCTTCGGCACCGCCCGTCGGGGAAGGCGGGCGAGGTCCTGGCCGTCCAGCAGCACCTGGCCCTCGCTGGCCAGCTCGTCGCGGATGAGCAGCTTGATGAGGGTGGTCTTGCCCGCCCCGGACGGGCCGACCAGGAAGACGAAGTCGCCCTCGGGCACGACCAGCTCGACGTCACGCAGGGCCACCTTGCCGTTGGGGTAGGTCTTGGTGACGTCGTGGAGGGCGAGGACGGCCTGGTCGGTGCGGGCGGCCGGTGCGGCCAGGGGGGGATCGCCGGCCAGCTGCGGCATCCTGGCGATGCCCGTGCTGGACGCGGGAGGGGGGGAAGTCACGACGGACAGAGGCTAGCACCCCCTGCCGGGGCTCGCCACGAACGAGGGTCCGGCCATCGGCGGTCCGGCCATCGGCCCGGACCGCGGCGAGGGCGGCTGCGGCCGGCTCAGCCGAGCGCTTCGTCGGCCAGGGCGGGCGCTCCGGTCGCCTCGCGCTCCAGCTCGGCCTGCATGAAGCCGTCCAGGTCGCCGTCGAGGACACCCGTCGTGTTCGAGGTCTCGTAGCCGGTGCGGTGGTCCTTGACCATCTGGTACGGGTGCAGGACGTAGCTCCGGATCTGGTTTCCCCAGCCGGCCTCGACGTGCTCGCCGCGGAGCCGGAGCCGCTCGGCCTCGCGCTCCTCGAGGGCCTTCTCGAGGAGCCGAGCCCGCAGGATGCGGGCGGCCGTCTCACGGTTCTGGATCTGCGAGCGTTCGTTCTGGCTCTGGGCGACGATGCCCGTCGGCAGGTGCGTCAGCCGCACGGCGGAATCGGTCTTGTTGACGTGCTGACCGCCGGCGCCCGTGGAGCGGTAGGTGTCCACCCGGATCTCGTCCCAGTCGAGCTCGATCTCGACGTCGTCCTCGACGTCGGGCAGGACCTCGATGAGGGCGAACGTCGTCTGGCGCCGCTTCTGCGAGTCGAAGGGGCTGATCCGGACGAGGCGGTGGACACCGCGCTCGGCGCGCAGGTAGCCGTAGGCGAAGCGGCCGTCGATGCGGAAAGTGGCGCTCTTGATGCCGGCCTGCTCGCCCTCGAGCTCGTCGACGACCTCGCTGGCGAAGCGATGCCGCTCCGCCCAGCGGAGGTACATCCGGAGGAGCATCTGGGCCCAGTCGGTGGCCTCGGTCCCGCCGGCCCCGGCGCTGATACTGACGATCGCGCCTCGCTCGTCGTACTCGCCGCTGAAGAGGAGCTGCGTGCGCTCGCGGCCGTAGGCCTCGGCCAGCGTCTCGGCCTCGCGGTCGATCTCGGCCAGCATCTCGGCGTCGTCGGCGGCCTGGGCGAGGTCGAGCAGTTCGACCAACGCCCGGGCACGACCCTCGAGGTCCCGCCAGAGGTCGACCTCGCTGCGCAGGCCATCGGCCTGGCGGAGGATGCGCTGCGCCGCGCGCTGGTCGTCCCAGAAGCCCGGGGCTGCGGTCAGGGCATCGAGTTCGGCGAGGCGGGCTTCCTTGACGGGGAGGTCAAAGACGCCCCGAGGTCGCGGCGATCCGCTCGGCGAGGTCTCGTGTGGCGGCCGGTTCCAATGCTAGTTCCGGCCCCGGAGGTCCTGCAGCAGGATCGGTCGGAGCTCGATGAGGCGCAGGGCGCTCTTGCTCCGGGCGACGACGGGGTTCACGCAGGGACAGTAACCGTTGTGGGGGCAGACGCCGCAGTTGCCATCGCAGTCGAGGGCGGCTGCGTAGCTGCAACCGCGGCAATCCCGCTCGCAGGCGATCAGGTCGATGAAGGTCGCTTCCTCTGCCTGCTTCACTACTCCCTCGCTTCGAGCCCGCAGGTAGGCCGTCCGACGCCGGGCGCGGCAGCGACGGTGGCCGAATCGAACGGGACGCGTATCAGTGGGCAAGTATAGGGACGCCTCACCGACCCGCCAAGAGGGAAGTCGCCGGAGGATCTCGCGTGGGGCGCCACCCGGAACGCCGCCGGTGCGAAGACGGGCGGCGATCGCGCTGCCGGCTCAGGACCCGACCGGCGGCGCGAGACCCAGGCCGAGGCCGGCCAGGGCGGTCACCCCCCGGCCGAGCGGCTCCTCGACGAAGAAGTAGAGGCCGAGCGCCCCGAGCTCGTGGAGGGTCGCCTCCGCGCGACGGCCCGGGTCGAGGTCGGTCGGGCTGGTCGGCGTCGGCGAGCCGAGGGCGATGATGCCGCGGTCGCCGGCCATCCGCAGGACGCGCAGCATGTGGGTCCGGTCCGAGACGAAGATCGCGTCGTCGATCCCATGCTGGCGCAGGATGGCGCCCACGGCCTCGATGGACTCGAGGGTCGTCCGGCCGTGATCCTCGGCCAGGATCGCCGAGGCGGGCACGCCGCGACGCTCCGCATACGCCGCCGCGGCCGCAGCCTCGGTCGTCCGGTCGCCCGGCTGCTTGCCGCCTGTCACGACGAGGTACGGGGCGTAGCCGGCGAGGTAGAGCGCGACGGCGTGGTCCAGGCGGGCCGCGAAGACGTCCGAGGGCCGCCCGTCGAACTGGGCCGCGCCGAGGACGACGATGGCCCCGGCCCGCCGCGCGTCATCGCGAGCGCCCTGTTCCCAGACCCGGTATGTCGCGTAGGCGGCCACGAGCAGTCCGCCGACCAGCGTCGCGAGGCAGAGGCGGACGGCGTCCCGCAGCAGCCCGGAGCGGGTCGATGGGCCGGCTCGCCGCCGGCGCGTCGTCCGCGCCGCCGCCTCCGGGGCCAGCGTCCTCACCGGGCCGCGCCTAGCGGCCGTGGCACTTCTTGTACTTGAGGCCGGAGCCGCACCAGCAGGGGTCGTTCCGGCCGATGCGCTGGCCCGACGGGGAGAAGCCGGGTCGGACCGCGCCGGCCGCCGTCGTCCCGTCGCCACCGACCGGGCGGTCGCCGAGGCTCTCGCGTGTCCCGCGCGCGAGGGGGCTCGGCGGGAGGCCCGTCGCTCGCCCGCCGCCCGCGCTGGTCGGACCGCCTGCGCTCGTCACCGCGCCGGCGCCGGGTGTCCCGGCCGTGCTCCCGCTCCCTGCCGCGCCGGTGATCCCGGGCTCCCCCGGCCGCGCCGGCTGGCCCGGCCCCGGCAGCGGCACCGGGCCCTGCGGCGGCGGTGCCTGACGGGTCACGGTGACGCGGAAGATCGTGGTCGCGACGTGGTGCCGGATGAGGCCGCGGAGCTCCTCGTAGAGCGAGAACGCCTCCTTCTTGAAGGCGTTGAGCGGGTCCTCCTGGGCGTAGCCGCGGAGCCCGATGCCGCGCCGCATGTCGTCGAGCTCCGTCAGGTGCTCGACCCACAGGGAGTCGATGGTCCGCAGCAGGACGACGCGCTCGACGAGCTTCCAGTCGGCCTCGCCGACCTCCGCCTCGCGGGCCGTCAGGCGCGCGTCGGCGAGCTGCTTGAGGTGCTCTGCCAGGGCCGCCCGGCCGCCGACCTCCCAGAGCTCGTCCGCCGAGGTGCCCTCACCGTCGATGCCCATCGCCCGGATGGCCGAGGCGACGCCTTCCATGTTCCAGTCGTCGATCGTCTCGCCGACGCAGTACTGGTCGACGATGGCCTCCATCTCGTCGTCGAGGAAGGTCAGGATCGTCTCGGTCAGGTCCTCGTTGCGGAGGACCTTGTCGCGCTCGGCGTAGATCGTCTCGCGCTGCTTGTTGATGACGTCGTCGAACTCGACGACGCGCTTCCGGATGTCGAAGTTGTAGCCCTCGACCCGGCTCTGGGCGCTCTCGATCGTCTTCGAGACGAGGCGCGACTCGATGGCCACGTCCTCCTCGAGGCCGAGCCGCTCCATCAGGCCGGCGACCCGGTCGGAGGCGAACCGGCGCATCAGGTCGTCCTCGAGGGACAGGTAGAAGCGCGATGAGCCGGGGTCGCCCTGGCGCCCCGCCCGGCCCCGCAGCTGGTTGTCGATCCGCCGCGACTCGTGGCGCTCGGTGCCGATGATGTGCAGGCCGCCGGCAGCGACGACCCGCTCGTGATCCTCGTCGCACGTCCGCTTCGCCTCGGCAAGGGCGGCCTCGTACGTCTCGCGGTCCACCTCGGCCGGGTTGAGGCCGCGCCGGTGGAGCAGCTCGGACGCGAGCCCGGCCGGGTTGCCGCCGAGCAGGATGTCCGTCCCCCGGCCGGCCATGTTCGTGGCGATCGTCACCGCCCCGGTCCGGCCCGCCTGGGCGACGATCGTCGCCTCCTTCTCGTGGAACTTGGCGTTGAGGACCTCGTGGCGGATGCCGCGCCGCTTGAGCAGCTCGGACAGGTGCTCGGACTTCTCGACCGAGATCGTGCCCACCAGGACGGGCCGGCCGCCGTCCTGCAGCTCGGCGATCTCCTCGATGAGCGCGCCGAACTTGCTCCGCTCGTTGCGGTAGACCAGGTCCGCCTCGTCGCCCCGGATCATCGCCCGGTGGGTCGGGACGGCGACGACCTCGAGGTCGTAGATCTTGTGGAACTCCTCCGCCTCGGTCATCGCCGTGCCGGTCATGCCGGCCAGCTTGTCGTAGAGCCGGAAGTAGTTCTGGAAGGTGATCGTCGCCAGCGTCACCGACTCGCGCTGGACGCGGAGGCCCTCCTTGGCCTCGATCGCCTGGTGGAGCCCCTCGGACCAGCGCCGGCCTGGCATCTGGCGGCCGGTGAACTCGTCGACGATGACGATCTCGCCTTCCTTGACGATGTAGTCCCGGTCGCGCTTGTACAGGGCGTGGGCGCGGAGGGCCTGCTCGAAGTGGCGGGCGAGGGTGGGGTCGGCGTCGTACAGGTTCTGGACGCCGAGCCACTTCTCCATCTTGGCGATGCCCGGCTCGGTCGGCGAGACGGCCCGGTCCTTGAGGTCCACGAAGTAGTCGCCGCCCTCATCGGCCCCCTCGGGGCGAGCGGTGAGTCGCGGGACCAGGCGGGCGAAGGTGTAGTACTTGTCCGCCGACTCCTCGGCCTGGCCGCTGATGATGAGCGGCGTCCGGGCTTCGTCGATCAGGATGTTGTCGACCTCGTCGACGATGGCGAAGGCGCGCTCGCGCTGGACGCGCTGGTCGAGCTCGAGGACCATGTTGTCGCGCAGGTAGTCGAAGCCGAACTCGTTGTTGGTGCCGTAGGTGATGTCGGCGGCGTAGGCCTCGCGCCGCTCGCAGGGTCGGAGGTTGACCAGCCGCTCGTCCGTCGTCGGGTAGCCCGGCTCGAAGATGTACGACGTGTCGTGGGTGATGATCCCGAGGCTGATCCCGAGGAGGTGGAAGATCGGGCCCATCCACTGGGCGTCGCGACGGGCCAGGTAGTCGTTGACGGTCACGACGTGGACGCCGCGGCCGGTCAGGGCGTTGAGGGCGCAGGCCAGCGGGGCGACCATCGTCTTGCCCTCGCCGGTCTTCATCTCGGCGATGCGGCCCTGGTGGAGGACGATGCCGCCGACGAGCTGGACGTCGTAGTGGCGCATTCCGAGGGTTCGCCGCATCGCGTCGCGGGCCGCCGCGAACACCTCCGGCAGGGCGTCGTCCATGGCCGCCTGGGCGCGCCCCACCTCGAGCTCCCGGCGGGCCTTGGCGAACTCGCGACGCCGCTCGAGATCCGGGTGGGTGAGCTCGTCCTCCGACGGCTCGTCGGGCGCAGCCGCCTCCGCGATCTCGGCCCGGATCTCCGCCAAACGGGCTCGCAGCTCCTCGTCGGAGAGCGCCTGGATCTCGGGCTCGAGCTCGTTGATGCGGTCGACGAGCGGCTGGATGCGCCGCAGTTCGCGGTCGTTGGAGTCGACGAAGCGACTCAGGAAGCCAAGCATCGGTCGGCCAGTCTAGGGCGACCGCCGGGCGGCGGTCAGTGCCAGAACCCGGAGCCGTAACCCGCCAGCAACAGGACGAACGTGAGTCCGGCCAGGGCGATCCAGAAGAGGACGGACACGCCGGTGCTCGTGGGGTTCATCTCCGTGTTCGCCAGCCGCGGCACGCGCCAGCGCGGCGAGCGCAGCTGCTGGCGCCAGTCGCCGTCGGCCACCGGTCGCCGCTCGAGGCCGCCACGGCCGTCGGGTCGGTGGAGCTGGAGGGTCATCGGTCTCCTGTGGAGGTCGTCCGGGCCGTCGACGCCGCCATCGGAGGCGGGTCGCCGTCGGTCCCGTCGTCCGGACCTGGCGACCCCTCGGGGCCAGCCGGCCCGTCGGTCGGATCGCCCGGTGTCCGGCCGCCGCCATCATCCCAGAGAATCATCTCCTGCGTGAAGGACAGCTCGCTGGTGAACAGCGCGCCGACCGATTCCCCGCGGTGGATCCGCTTGATCGCCTCGCCGATGAGCGGGGCGATGGAGAGGACCTTGATCTGCGGCAGCTGCTTCGCCCGCGGCAGGGGGATCGAGTCCGTCAGGACGATCTCCCGCAGGTTCGACTCGCGCAGACGCTCGACCGAGGGGTCGGACAGCACGCCGTGGGTGGCGCAGGCGTAGATCTCGCTGACGCCCTCGCGCTCGAGGGCACGGACGGTCTCCATCAGCGTCCCGGCCGTGTCGATCTCGTCGTCGACGATGACGGCCCGCTTGCCGCGGACCTCGCCGATGACGTTCATCAGCTCGGCCCGGTCGAGGTTGCCGATACGACGCTTCTCGATGATCGCGAGCGGCGCGTCGAGCAGCTCGGCGAAGGTGCGGGCGCGCTTGGCGAAGCCCAGGTCGGTGACGACGACGAGGTCCTGGATCTGCTTCCGGCGGAAGTGGTTGCTGAGCAGGTGGACCGCCGTCAGCTCGTCGACCGGGATGTTGAAGAAGCCCTGGATCTGGCCCTGGTGGAGGTCCATCGTGAGGACCCGGTCGGCCCCCGCCACGGTGATCATGTCGGCCACCAGGCGGGCCGTGATCGGGACGCGCGGCTGGTCCTTCTTGTCGGACCGGCCGTAGGCGTAGTAGGGGACGACGGCCGTGATCCGCCCCGCGCTCGCCCGCTTGAAGGCGTCGATCATGATCAGGAGCTCCATGATCGACTGGTTGACGGGGTGGCACGTCGGCTGGATGAGGAAGACGTCCTTCTCGCGGACGTTGTCCAGGACCTTGACGAAGATGTTCTCGTTGGCGAACTGGAAGACCTCGGCCCGGCCCAGCTCGCGACCCAGGTACAGGCCGATCTTGCGGGCGAGCTCGGGATTGGCGTTGCCGGTGTAGAGGTCGAACTGGTCGGCGTACACGGTCGCCTCCTCCAGGCCGAAACGGCTCACGCCTTCGGGCCTCCGCCACGCGGTCCGGCCGGACGACGCCCCGACGGGTCGGCGGTGGAGGTCGGGCCGGCTCCGCGCTTCGGTCGCGCGGCGCCGTCGGGCGGCCGTTCGCTCGTCGATCCCGCGGTTCCCGGTTCCGCCGGGCCCTCGGGGGCCGCGTCATTGTCCTGCATGGTCGCGCGGTCCGCCAGCCCGGGCCGGAAGGCGGCGATGCCGACGACCCGATCGCCCTGGTTGAGGCGCATGACGATGACGCCGCGCGCCTGCGACGAGTAGCGGTTGATGCTGTTGGTCTGGGTCCGCACGACCTGGCCGCCGGCGCTGATGAGGAGGAGCTCGACGTCGGCCGGCGTGACCTGCTGGACCGCGGCCACCTCGCCCGTCTTGCGGCCCTCCAGCGAGATGAGCCGGACGCCCTGCGAGCCGCGGTGCATCGTCCGGAACTCGGTCAGCGGGACGCGCTTGCCGTAGCCGGTCTCGGTCAGGACGAGCAGCTCGGCGTCCTTCTGGACGACGCTCATGCCGACGACCCGGTCGCCCTTGCGGGCGAGGCGGATGCCGATGACGCCGGCCGCGGCGCGGCCCATCGGCCGGACCTCCGACTCGTGGAAGCGCGCCAGCTTGCCGAGCGCCGTGGCGAGGATGACGTCGTCGTCGCCCGACGCGACGTCGACCCAGGCCAGCTCGTCGTCAGGGGCGATGGTGATGGCGATGATGCCGGACGAGCGGACCTTCTCGAACTGCTCGAGCGGCGTCTTCTTGACCACCCCGTTGCGGGTGGCCATGACGAGGTAGCTGCCGGCCTCGAAGCCGGACAGGGTGATGGTCGCCATCGGCACCTCGCCCGGCTCCACCTGGACGCCGGGCAGGTTGATGATGGCGATGCCCTTGGCCTGCCGGCTCGCGTCGGGGATGGTGTGGACCTTGGCGCTGAAGACGCGGCCGCGGTTGGTGAAGAAGAGCGCCCAGTCGTGGGTGTTGGCCACGAGGAGGTGCTCGACGGCGTCCTCCTCGCGAGTCACGTGGCCGATGATGCCCTTGCCGCCGCGATGCTGGCGGTGGTAGACGGCCACCGGCTGGCGCTTGATGTAGCCGCGCCGGCTGATGGTGATGACGACGTCCTCGTCGGCGATGAGGTCCTCGTCCGTCATCTCCCGGCTCGCGTCGTCGGCGATCCGGGTCCGCCGCGGCCCGGCGTAGCGGCGCTTCAGCTCGCGGAGCTCGTCCTTGATGATGGCCAGGACCCGGGCCGGGTTGGCCAGGATGTCCTCGAGCTCGGCGATGAGCTGGATGATCTGGAGGTACTCGTCCTCGATCTTCTTGCGCTCGAGGGCGGCGAGGCGGGCGAGGCGCATGTCCAGGATCGCCTGGGCCTGGATCTCGGACAGCCCGAAGCCGGCCATCAGGTTCGTCCGGGCGACGTCGACGTCGGCCGACTCGCGGATGGTCCGGATCACCTCGTCGAGGTGGTCCAGGGCGATCTTGAGGCCCTCGAGGACGTGGGCCCGCGCGCGCGCCTTCTCGAGGTCGTACTCCGTCCGTCGGCGGACGACGTCGCGGCGGTAGTCGACGTGGTGCTGGAGGACGGCCTTGAGGGGCAGGGTCTGGGGCTGGCCGTCGACCAGGGCCAGCATGTTCAGGTTGAACGCCAGCTGCATCGGGGTGTGCTTGAACAGGTTGTTCAGCACCTTGTGCGGGTTGGCGTCCCGCTTGACCTCGATGTAGATGCGCATCCCGTCGCGATCCGTCTCGTCGCGCAGGTCGGCGATGCCCTCGATCCGCTTGCTCGAGACGAGCTCGGCGATCTTCTCCAGGAGAGCCGCCTTGTTCACCTGGTAGGGCAGCTCGGTGACGATGATCGCCATCCGCCCGGCCCGGCCTTCCTCGAAGGCCACCTGGGCGCGAACCACGACGCGGCCGCGGCCGTGGGCATACATCTCGCGGATCGCGTCGACGGTCTCGTTCTCGCCCGTCAGCGGGTTGCGTCGCGTCTCGAAGCGAAAGAGCGTCCCCCCGGTCGGGAAGTCCGGACCCTGGATCAGCTCGCAGAGGGCGTCGGAGGTGAGCTCCGGGTCGTCGATGAGGGCGATCGTCGCGTCCGCCACCTCGCCCAGGTGGTGCGGCGGGATGTTGGTGGCCATCCCGACGGCGATGCCGCTCGAGCCGTTGACCAGCAGGTTGGGCAGGCGGGCCGGCAGGACCGACGGCTCCTTCTGGGTGCCGTCGTAGTTGTCGACGAAGTCGACGGTGTCCTTGTCGATGTCGGCCAGCATCTCCGCGGCGATGGCCGTCAGGCGGGCCTCGGTGTAGCGCATGGCCGCGGCGCTGTCGCCGTCGACGGAGCCGAAGTTGCCCTGCCCGTCGACGAGCGGGTAGCGCATCGAGAAGTCCTGGGCGAGCCGGACGAGCGCGTCGTAGAGGGCGACATCGCCGTGGGGGTGGTACTTGCCCATGACCTCGCCGACGATCGCGGCGCACTTGCGGTACGAGCTCGTCGCCGAGAGCCCCATCTCCCCCATCGTGTAGAGGATCCGGCGGTGGACGGGCTTCAGCCCGTCGCGGACGTCCGGCAGGGCGCGCGCCACGATGACGCTCATGGCGTAGTCCAGGTAGGCGGTCCGCATCTCGTCCTCGATGCGGACGGCCCGGATGTCGCCCCGGTCCTCGGTCACCGTGTCGCTCCCCTGCTGCCGCGGCCGCCAGGCCGCATCGTGTCATCGCGCCCGCCGTGGCTCCTCGTCGGGGCCCGCGGCGGGGTCGCGAGCCGGTCCCACCGAGCGCCGCTCACAGCGGCGGCTCCGCCAGGTCGACCGCGGCGGGCAGGCCGACCAGGAACGCGGCGGCCATGCGCGCGGCGCGTGAGGTGGACGGTGCGCCTGGTCGGCGCCGGATCCCGGCCAGCCGCGCCCGGAGCCGGTCCGCCTCGGCGGGTGCCAGCTTGACGAGCGCGTCGCGGATGACCCAGGCGCGCGCGCCGTCGGCGTCCGCCCGGGCCCGCTCCGTCTCCGCGCGGCAGAAGGCCGTCACCGCGGCGGCGTCGACGAGGGTCAACGAGCGAAGCGCCCACGCCAGCGCCTTCTGGACCTCGGGTGCGTCGTCCCCGATGAGCTGACCGAGCAGGTCCAGGCCGCGCGCCGCGACCTCCGCCCGCCGGCCGCGGGAGCGGTCGATGAACGGCAGCGTGGCCAGGGTCGACCCGACGAGGCGACGCTCCCAGCGCGAGGGCGAGAAGACGAGCTGCTCGAGCTCGGCCCAGCGGTACGGCTCCTCCAGGATCCCCCGGCCGACCGGGTGGGCGAGGCTGTCGACGGTGATCCAGTCACCGGCGTCGCGGGCGACCCGCCGGAGCAGCTGCCACGTCCGCTCCGCGTCGCTCGCCAGCGTGCGGCCGAGGAGCCCGATGGCGAACAGGCGGGCCTCGGCGAGCTGCTCGCGGAGGAGCCGATCGGCAAGCCAGAGCAGGGAATCGGGTCGCGCCCGGCGAGTCGCGGCCCGGAACGACCGGGCCAGGCCTTCGAGGAGCGGCAGCCGGACGCCGGCCACGGGGCCGAGACCGGGCGCGATCCGCTGCTCCCCCTCGATGTAGGCGGGGTCGGCGAGCGCGGCGAAGGCGACGTGGAGGGCGACGGCGAAGCCCTCGGGGTCGTCGACGTGCTCGGCCAGGGCGGCGCCGAGGTCGGCAGCCCGAACACGATGGGCGGCCACGAACTCGCGCGCGGCGAACGTCGCGGCACTCGTCGGCCGTGCGCCGGCCGTCGCCAGCGGGCTCATCGCCTCGCCCCTTCGGGCTCGCGGGCGACGCGTTCGGGGTCCCGGACGAGCCGGAAGTCGTAGCGCTGCTTCAGATCGCGCTTGCGGGCCTCGGGAGCGGCGACATAGAGGCCCTCCGCCGTGGCGAGCTCGGTGCCCGACGCCGCGTCGACGATCCGCCCGGCGGTGTGGACCACGCGGCGGCGGCCCTCCGTGATCCAGCCCTCGGCCCGGATCGCCTGGCCGATCGGGACGGGCCGGCGGAACTCGACGGACAGCCGGGCCGTCACGCCCCAGTCGTCGCGCTCGACGAGGGCCCAGGCCATCACCTCGTCGAGGATCGTGCAGAGGATGCCGCCGTGGGCGATGCCCTCCCAGCCCTCGAACCGCGCCGGCAGGCTGAGCTCCGTCCAGCAGCGCCGGTCGTCGACGTGCAGGGCGAGGTGCAGGCCGCCGACGTTGAGCTGGCCGCAGGCGAAGCAGTTGTGCGGGCGGAGCTCGATGACCGCGCCGGGGACGCTGAGCCGGGTCACGCCGGTCGCGGCGGCGTCGGCCGGCCCGCCTGCCTCCTCGACGCGCTCAGACGTCAAGGTTCTGCACCTTGCGGGCCTCGGTCTTGATGAAGTCCTTGCGTGGCTCGACCCGCTCGCCCATCAGCATCGTGAAGACGGCGTCGGCCTCGGCCGCGTCCTCGACCTCGGCCCGCAGCAGCGTCCGGGTCTCCGGGTTCATGGTCGTCTCCCAGAGCTGCTCGGCATTCATCTCGCCGAGGCCCTTGAAGCGCTGCACGCTCAGGTTCTTCACGTTGAGCTGCTTGATGATGGCGTCGCGCTCCGCCTCGGTCTGGGCGTAGCGGGTCACCTTGCCGGTGCTGACACGGTAGAGCGGCGGCTGGGCGATGTACAGGAAGCCGCTCTCGATGACCTGCGGCATGTGGCGGTAGAAGAACGTCAGGAGCAGGGTCCGGATGTGGGCCCCGTCCACATCGGCGTCGGTCATGATGATGATGTGGTGATAGCGAAGCTTCGCGATGTCGAAGGTGTCGCCGATGCCGCCGCCGAGGGCGATGACGAGCGGCTTGATGTTCTCGCTGGAGAGGATCTTGTCCAGGCGAGCCTTCTCGACGTTGAGGAGCTTGCCGCGCAGCGGCAGGATCGCCTGGAAGCGGCGGTCTCGACCCTGCTTGGCCGAGCCGCCGGCGGAATCGCCCTCGACGATGTACAGCTCGCTGCGGGCCGGATCGCGCTCCTGGCAGTCCGCCAGCTTGCCGGGCAGGGACAGGCCCTCGAGGGCCCCCTTACGGATGACCAGGTCGCGCGCCTTGCGAGCCGCCTCGCGCGCCCGTGACGCGGTCAGCGACTTCTCGATGATCCGCCGCCCGTCGCCCGGGTTCTCATCGAGGTACTGGCTGATCCCTTCGGCGACCGCGCCGGCGACCTGGCCCGCGACCTCGGCGTTGCCGAGCTTCGCCTTCGTCTGGCCCTCGAACTGAGGGTCGACGAGCTTGACGCTGATGACGGCGGTGAGGCCCTCGCGCACATCCTCGCCGCTCAGGTTCGCGTCGCTCTCCTTGAGCAGGCCGGCGCGCCGGGCGTAGTCGTTGAGCGAGCGAGTCAGCGCGGTCCGGAAGCCTGTCAGGTGCGTCCCGCCGTCGACGGTGTTGATGTTGTTGGCGAACGAGAAGATGTTCTCGACGTACGAGTCGTTGTACTGGAGCGCGACCTCGATCGTCGTCCCGCCCTCGTGCCGCTCGACGTAGATCGGGCGGCTGTTGAGGACCTCCTTGTTGCGGTTCAGGTGGCGGACGAAGGATACGAGGCCGCCCTCGAAATAGAACGAACGTTCCCTGTCGTGGCGGAGGTCCAGGAAGCGGATCCAGAGGCCCTTGTTCAGGTAGGCCGACTCGCGGAGCCGCTGGCTGATCGTCTCGAACGAGTACTCGGTCGTCTCGAACATCTCCGGGTCTGCGCGGAACATCGTCGTCGTCCCGTGCCTGCTCCCGGCGTCACGCACGCGGGTCACCGGCATCGTCGGCTTCCCCCGGACGTACTCCTGGGCCCAGACGGCGCCGTCGCGGGCCGACTCGACGCGGAGCCACTCCGAGAGCGCGTTGACGACGCTCACGCCGACGCCGTGGAGGCCGCCCGAGACCTTGTAGCCGCCGCCGCCGAACTTGCCCCCCGCGTGGAGGACCGTGTGGACGACCTCCAGGGCGTCCTTGCCGGTGGAGTGCCGGCCGACGGGGACGCCGCGGCCGTCGTCGCTGACGACCACCAGGCCGTCCTCGTCGATCCGGACATCGATCCGGGTGGCGTGGCCGGCCATCGCCTCGTCGATGGAGTTGTCGACGACCTCCCACACGAGGTGGTGGAGACCGCGAGCGTCGGTCGAGCCGATGTACATGCCCGGCCGGCGACGGACCGCCTCCAGGCCCTCGAGGACCTGGATGCTTGCCGCCGTGTAGTCCCCGCCGGCGCCCTGACGGCGCGCGCCCTTTCGCGGAGCCGCCTCGCCGGCGATCGCGCCTGCCGCTGCCGGCCGGGTCGCTTCCTGGGTCACGCGTCCCCTCCAGTGAGGCGCTCGTAGAGGCGCCCGAGCTCTTCGTCGCTGTAGTACTCGATGACGATCCGCCCGCCGCGGCGCGAGCGAGCCAGGCTGACCTTCGTGCCAAGGGCCCGCCGGAGGTCCTCCTCGACCCGCTCCAGGTCCGCGTCCCGGGGTCGTGGCGCGGCCGCCGGTCGGGGCGTCCCGCCGGCCCCGTCGCGGAGGCGACGGACGAGCTCCTCCGTCTGCCGGACGGACAGTCCGCCAGAGACGACCGTCTCGAGGACCCGCGGCTGCAAACTTGCCGGAAGGCCGCCGAGGGCCCGGCCGTGGCCCTCCATGATCGTCCCGGCGGCGACCGCTTCCTGGACCGACGGTTCGAGCTCGAGGAGGCGGAGCGTGTTGGCGACGGTCGGCCGCGCCCGCCCGACCCGGTCGGCGACCTGGTCCTGGGAAAGGCCGAACTCGTCGATCAGCTGGCGGTAGGCGTGCGCCTCCTCCATCGCATTCAGGTCTGCCCGCTGGATGTTCTCGACGAGGGCGAGCGCCAGCTGGTCGCGGTCGGCCATCTGGCGGACGACCGCCGGGATCCGCTCGAGACCCGCGAGCTGCGAGGCGCGGACGCGCCGTTCGCCGGCCACGAGCTGGTAGCCGTCGAGGGTCTCGGTCACGAGGATCGGTTGCAGGACGCCGTGCTCGGCGATGCTCGTGGCGAGCCGCTCGAGCGCCTCCTGCTCGACCCGCTGGCGCGGCTGATACGGATTGCCCTTGATCCGGGCGAGGGGGATCTCGACCGGGGCGACGACGCTCGTCGAACGCTGCGGGATGAGGGCGGCCAGGCCTCGTCCAAGGCCGATCGCCGTCCGCTCCGGCCGGCTCGCGGTCACGCCTCGCCCCCCGCGAGCCCGGCCAGGAAGGTGGCCGCGGGGGGCGCGCCGCGATCGGCGGGCCGCCCCGGCAGGTCCTCGGCGCCATCCGCCTCGGCCGGTCGCAGTCCGTCCGGGGAACCGGTGTCGTTGGCCTCGCCTGGCTCGCCTCGTCGGGCCGGCGCGCGGCCGTCGCGAGCCAGCAGCTCGTCGGCGAGCGCGCGATACGCCTCGGCGCCCTTCGAGTCGGAGCGGTACAGGGCGATCGGCAGGCCGTAGCTGGGCGCCTCGGAAAGCCGGACGTTGCGCGGGATGACCGTCTCGAAGACGGACGGCCCGAGGTGGCGGCGGACCTCGGCCCGGACCTCGGCGGACAGGTTCGTCCGGGCGTCGAACATGGTCAGCACGACGCCCTTGATAGCGAGGTCGGGGTTCAGGTGGTCCCGGACGAGGTTCACGGTCGCGATCAGTTGGCTCAGGCCCTCGAGCGCGTAGTACTCGCATTGGATCGGGATGAGCACGGCGTCCGCCGCCGTCAGCGCGTTGACGGTCAGCAGGCCGAGAGACGGTGGGCAGTCCACGAACACGTAGTCGTAGGACCCAGCCACCGCCGCGACGAGCCGGCCGAGGCGGCGCTCGCGCTGCTGGAGCGGTGCGAGCTCGACCTCCGCACCGGCCAACGCGATGGATGAGGGCACGACGGAGAGCCCGTCGACCGCCGTCCCGACGACGAGGTCCGCGAGCGCGACCTCGTCGATGACGGCGTCATAGATCGAGCGGTCGACGCCGGACCTGTCGAGGCCGAGCCCACTCGTCGCGTTGCCCTGCGGGTCGAGGTCGATGACCAGGACCCGCAGCCCGGCCAGGGCGAGGTAGGTAGCCAGATTCACCACGGTCGTGGTCTTGCCCACGCCGCCTTTCTGGTTGGCGCAGGCGACCGTCTGGCCCACTCAGTACCCCGGATCCGGTGCGATCACGAGCACCGATTCTAGCATCTGCGACCTCCCTGGCCCCGTCCGGCGTCGCCGGCTCACGATCGAGCATCGCACGTCGCGCTCACCGCCGGCTCACCTGTGTCCGCCCGATGACGATGCATCCGCAGCGATCCTGGCGGCGAGCGGGCGGCGATGTGCGTGACGATCTTGCGGGTCATCGCAGCGCGTCAGGGCGGGTCCGCTGGCCGGGACGGGGCGTTTCACGTGAAACGGGGGCCGCACGGCGGACCGCCGATACGCCAACCTCCGGGGACGGAGCGTTGTGGGGCGACGGGGGCGAGGGCTATACTCCGGCCCTACCTTGCTGCTCGAATCGCAGCTGCCGCCGGCTCTCCGGCCGGGGCGGCATCACCTCTGAGGGCCCGCCGCGATGAGTCTGACCCTCGCTGCGGTCGGGGCGGTCCTGGCAGCGCTGCTGGAACTGACGATCGTTCCCTACCTTCGGGTAGGTGGCGCACAACCCGACCTGCTCCTGGTCTTCGCTGTCATCTGGACGATGGTCGTGAGCTTCGAGGGAGGCCTCGCGTGGGCCTTCGTCGGCGGCCTCACGACCGATCTGCTCGGTTCGTCGCCGATCGGCGTGACGTCCTTCTCGCTGCTCCTCTCGGTCGGCGCCGCTGGGCTCATCGGCCGCTTCGTCACCCGCGCTCGGTACGTGGTCCCCATCGCCGTGGTCTTCCTCTCGAGCATCGCCACCTCGCTCCTCGCGCACGTCCTGTACGCGGCCCTCCGCGGACCGGTCCCCGTCCCGGACCCGTTCGGACTGGCCGTGCCCGGCGCGCTGTACGACATGGTCATCGCGGCCGTCCTCGGACCCCTCGCCGTGGGCTTCCATGCTCGGTACGGCGAACCGGAGCGGATCGACTGGTGAGCGCGCTGCTCGACGAGCGCCCGATGCCGGAGCGCCGGCCTGCCCGGTTCCTCGCCTTCGGCCTCGTCACCATCCTGGCCGTGTCCACGCTGACTGCCCGGCTCTTCTACATGCAGGTAAGCCAGGGGCAGCACTTCGCCCAGGTCTCGGAGCGTCAGCGGGTCGTGGCCCAGGCGATCCCCTCGTCGCGGGGCGTGATCTACGACCGCAACGGCACGCCGCTCGTCACCAACGTCCCGAGCTTCTCCGTCAAGATCCGCCCGTCCGACCTCCCCTTCTCGCAGCGCGACCAGGTGGTCGCCCGCCTGGCCGGCCTGCTCGGGATCGACACGACGACGATCAACATGGCCATCGACGGCAACCCGGGCTCGCGCTTCGATCTCGTCCGCATCGCTCAGGACGTGCCGGAGCCCTCGGCGCGGCTGATCGCCGAGGAGCACCTGGACCTGCCGGGAGTCGAGGTCGTCGTGGAGGCCCGGCGCGAGTACGCCGACGGCCCGCTGCTCTCGCAGATCCTCGGCTACACGGGCCCGGTCGACGCGGAGGAGCTCCGCCAGCTCAGGAGCCAGGGCTACCTGCCGGATGACCTCCTCGGCAAGACGGGGGTCGAGGCCGTCTACGAGCAGCAGCTCCGCGGCGTCTACGGCGAGGAGAACGTCGAGCGCGACGCGACCGGCCGGAAGATCCAGGTCCTCTCGACGGTCCGGCCCGCGCAGGCCGGCGATTCGCTGGTGCTCACCATCGACACGAGGGAACAGAAGCTCGCCCAGCAGGCCCTCGAATGGGGCATGAGCGCGTCACGCTTCAAGCAGGGCGTGATGATCGTCATGAACCCCCAGACCGGGGAGATCCTGGCGATGGTCAGCCAGCCGACGTACGACGACAACCTCTTCAGCCGGGGCATCAGCCAGGCCGACTACGACAAGCTGGTCAAGGACCCGAACCAGCCCCTGATCAACCACGCCATCTCGTCGCAGTACCCGCCGGGCTCCACCTTCAAGCTCATCACCGGGACGGGCGGTCTCGCCGACAAGAAGATCACCCCGACGACGCGGATCCGGACGGCCGGCTACCTCAGCATCGGACCGTTCCGTTATTACGACTGGAATCACCGCGGCTTCGGCACGATCAACATCTTCGACGGCTTCGGCAACTCGAGCGACACGTTCTTCTACCAGGTCGCGGCGATGCTCGGGATCGATCGGCTCGCCTACTGGGCCCACCAGTTCGGACTGGGCGCCCCGACCGGCGTGGACCTGCCGGGCGAGGCGGAGGGCATCATCCCGAGCAACCAGTGGAAGCAGGACACCTTCGGCCAGCCGATCTACGCCGGCGAGGTCTACCAGGCGGGCATCGGCCAGGGATACGACGAGGTGACGCCGCTCCAGCTCCTGAACGCGTACTGCGCCCTCGCCAACGGCGGTCATCTCTACCAGCCGCAGGTGGTCCGCGAGGTCGTCGGACCGGACGGCAACGTGGTCCGCGCTTTCCAGCCCGAGCTGATACGGGACCTGCCCCTGTCGCCCGATGTGCTCACCACGATGCGGGAAGCCGCGCGTCGCGTGGTGACGATCCATCACACGTTCAACCTGGTGGACCTGCCCATCGTCGTCGCGGGCAAGACCGGCACCGCCGAGTTCGGGTTGCCCGACAAGAACGGCCACCTCTCCTTCCACAACTGGTTCGTGGCCTTCGTCCCGAAGAACGGCGACGTGAGCAAGCCGGACTCCGAGCTGGCGGTCATCGCCTTCGCCTACAACGCCCAGACGGTCGGGAACCCGGCGACCGAGATGGTCAAGTACTACCTCCAGCTCCACTTCGGGATCAAGAAGGACTACCGCCTCTTCTTCCTGATGAGGCCGGCCTGATGGGCGTCCTGCGAGCCGAGCCGGCGCGCCTCCGCCGGTGGGCGACCTCCTCGGTCGGCTTCGCCTGGCGCGCGTTCGACCTCCAGCTCACGGTCTACGCCGTGCTGCTCGCGGCGATCGGCCTGGCCATGGCCTACAGCAACAGCGCGGCCGCCGGCGGGTCGGCCCTGGAGGGCGGGTCGACGTTCAGCCGCGGCGTCGTCTGGGCGGCCATCGCCGTCGTGGTCTTCGGACTTGCCAGCATCTTCGACTACAAGTGGCTCAAGACGTTCGCCTGGCCGCTCTACTTCGTGAACCTCGGGCTCCTCGGTCTGAGCCTCGTCATCGGCTCCGGTGTCGGTGGTTCGTCGCGCTGGGTGAGCGTCCTGGGCTTCCAATTCCAGTTCAGCGAGCTCGCCAAGATCCTGATGATCGTCGTCCTGGCGAACTACCTGGCCAGCCGGCAGGCCCGGCTCGGCTCCCTGATGACGATCCTCGGCGCCTGCCTCCTGGTCGGGCCGGCCTGGGTCCTCGTCATGCTCCAGCCCGACCTCGGCACCTCGCTCGTGCTCCTGGCGATCCTCGCCGGGATGCTCTTCCTCTCCGGGGCGAGCCTGCGCTGGTTGACCGTGCTGGGGGTCACGGTCGTCGCCCTGATCCCCATCGCCTGGACCCACGTCCTGCGCGACTACCAGCGCCAGCGCCTGATCAGCTTCCTCGATCCGGCCGCCGACCCGATGGGCTCCGGCTACCAGCTGCTCCAGTCGCAGATCGCCGTCGGCTCGGGCGGCTGGATGGGCAAGGGCCTGACGAACGGGACCCAGAACCAGCTCGACTTCCTGCCGGTCCAGGCGACCGACTTCGTGTTCGCCATCCTGGCCGAGGAGCTCGGATTCATCGGGGCGATGGTGGTGCTCGGCCTGTTCCTCGCCCTGCTCTGGCGGATCATGGTGGGCGCCTGGCGCTCGCGCGACCCCTTCGGGGGACTCGTCGCGAGCGGCATGGCCTCGATGATCGTCTTCCAGCTGTTCGTCAACATCGGGATGGTGATCGGGATCATGCCGATCACCGGCATCCCCTTGCCGTTCGTGACCCACGGTGGCGCCTCGCTGGTCAGCCTCGCCGCCGGCCTCGGCATCCTCCAGAGCGTCAACGTCCGCCAAGTCAGAGCGGAGTGGTAGGCGGTCCGCTCGATACGCCCGACTGGAAGGACAAGGCTGGGTCGGCGCCCGCCCGACGTTCCGTATTGGCGAGGCCCGGGCAGCAGGCTAGACTCGACCGCCCCGGCTCCCCACCCGCACAGGTCGACAGCCAGCCATGACCAGCCAGCGCACCGACCACCGCGCCGGCCAGCCGACCGGGCCGGAAGCTCCCCTCGCGGTCGTCGCAGCCCGGATGCCCGAAGGCCCCGCCGACGGGAGGGGCCCGTTCCATGGTCCTCCGCCCGTGGCCAGCGGGGTCATCGACCGCATCCTGCCGCGCATCCAGAAGCCCGGCCGCTACTCGGGCGGCGAGTGGAACAGCGTGGTCAAGGACTGGTCCGCGGTCGCCCTGAAGTGGTGCTTCGCCTATCCCGACCTGTACGAGATCGGGATGAGCAACCTCGGCCTCAAGATCCTCTACGAGGTCGTCAACGAGCGACCCGACCGCCTCGCCGAGCGCTGCTTCGCGCCCTGGATCGACCTCCAGGCGGAGCTCCGCGGGCTCGGGCTGCCGCTGTGGAGCCTGGAGACTCGCCGTCCGCTCCGTGAGTTCGACGTGATCGGCTTCAGCCTCGGCTACGAGCTGACCTACACGAACGTCCTCGACATGCTGGCCCTCGGCGGCGTCGGCCTGACGACGGCCGGGCGCGCCGCCGACGACCCGCTCGTCCTGGCAGGCGGCACGACCACGCTCAACCCCGAGCCGATCAGCGACGTCCTCGACGCGGTCGTGCTCGGCGAGGGCGAGGAGGCCGTGCTCGAGGTCGGCGACGTCCTGGAGCGCCTCGGCTGGCACCGTCGCACGGTCGAGGCGGACGGACGGCCAGGCCGCGCTGCGAGCCGGCCGGAGGTCCTGCGGGCGCTCGCGGCGATCCCCGGCGTCTACGTGCCCAGCCTCTACCGGCCGCACCACGAAGCGGACGGGACGTTCGCCGGCATCGAGCGCCACGACGAAGCCGTCCCGGAGCGCGTCACCCGCCGTGTCGTCGCCGACTTCGAGACGACGGTCCGCGGCATCCGCCAGCTCGTCCCGAACATCGGCATCGTCTTCGACCGGGCCCAGGTCGAGGTCATGCGGGGCTGCACGCGCGGCTGCCGCTTCTGCCAGGCCGGGATGCAGTACCGGCCACTGCGCGAGCGCGCGCCGCAGGTCGCCCTCGAGGCGGCCGAGGCCATCCTCGCCGCGACCGGCTACGAGGAGATCGGCCTGACCAGCCTCTCGACGGCGGACTACACGTACGTCAAGGAGGTCGCGACCGAGCTGCACCGCCGCCACCCGGACGTCACGGTGTCGATGCCCAGCACGCGCGTCGACGCCTTCACGGTCGAGCTGACCGACGCGATCGAGCGGGGTCGGCGGGCGGGCTTCACCTTCGCCCCCGAGGCCGGCAGCCAGCGCCTCCGCGACGTCATCAACAAGGGCGTCAGCGACGAGGAGATCGAGCGAACGGCCGAGCTCGCCTTCAGCCGTGGCTGGAGCACCCTCAAGCTCTACTTCATGATCGGGCTGCCGGGCGAGACGATGGACGATGTCCTCGGCATCGCCTCGATCTGCCGGCGCCTGCTCGAGGTCGGCCGTCGCCACCACGGCGGACGGGCCCTCGTCAAGGCCAACGTCTCGACCTTCGTGCCCAAGGTCCTGACGCCGTTCCTGTGGGCCGGCCAGGACACGACCGAGGAGATCGAGGCCAAGGTCCGCGTCCTCCGCGCCGCGCTGCGCGGGAAGGGCCTCGACCTGTCCTGGCACGACCCGCGCAACTCGCTCCTCGAGGCGGCTCTCAGCCGCGGCGACCGGCGGCTCAACGCGGTCATCCGGGGTGCCTGGGAGCGCGGCGCCCACTTCGACGCCTGGGACGAGGAGTTCCGCTTCGACGCCTGGCTCGAGTCGTTCGCCGAGGCGGGCCTGGACCCGCGCTGGTACGCTCAGCGCGACATCCCGCTTGACGAGCACCTGCCCTGGGAGCATCTCGATGGCGGGGTGACCCGGCGGTTCCTGGAGACGGACTTCAGGCGGTCGCAGGCCGGTCGGACCGTCGAGGACTGCCACTGGGGCGCCTGCTACGACTGCGGCATCCCGGCGGCGACCGGGTTCGCCTGCCAGACCGGCGAGCAGGGGCCGCGGCAGCTCCTCGTCCAGCTCGACGACCGGGCGGCGCGGCGCCGCTGGCGATACGTCGGTCCGCCGGGCGACCCGCGGCGGGACGCGGACGACGGACGGGCCTGGCCCGCGAACCTCCTGGGGACGGACATGCAGTCGAAGAACGCGGGCCTGGGGGGGCTCGCGGCGCTGGTGGAGGCGGCCGGCGGCGAGCGGAGCGGGTGACCGGGGCCGTCCCCGCCGCCGCGGGCGGCGGGACGACCCTCGAGCTGATCCGCCTGCTCGTCCTCCTCGTCGGCGCCACGGCCCTCGTCGCCCTGGCTGCTCGCCGGGTCGGGCTGCCGTACACCGTCGCCCTCGTCCTCTTCGGCCTCGCGGCCAGCGCCGCGCTGCCGACCCTCCGGCTCGGCATCGGCCCCGAGCTCGTCCTGGTCGTGCTCCTGCCTGCCCTCATCTTCGAGGCCGCCTATCACACCGAGCTCGCGGTCCTGCGACCGTCGCTCGCCGCGGTGGGCCTGCTCGCGGTGCCCGGCGTGCTCCTCGAGGCCGCCCTCGTGGCGGTCGTCCTCCATCTCGCCGCCGGCCTCCCGGCGTCGTCGGCCTTCGTCGTCGGGGCGATGCTCGCGGCGACCGACCCCGCGGCGGTCATCGCCAGCTTCCAGCGGCTCCGGGCGCCCGAGCGGCTGGCGACGCTCGTCGAGGCAGAGAGCGTCTTCAACGACGGGACCGGCATCGTCGTCTTCGCCATCGCCGTCCGCGCCATCGCCCAGCCGACGACGCCAGGCGACGCGCTCCTCGCCTTCGTGGCCGCCATCGTCGTGAGCGCCGCGATCGGCGTCGTCGCGGGCTGGCTCGCGGCCCAGGTCGTGGCGACCGTCAACGACCACCTCGTCGAGCTGGCCATCTCGCTGGTCCTGGCCTACGGCAGCTACCTGCTCGCCGACGGCTTGGGGCAGTCCGGGGTGATCGCGACGGCCGTGGCGGGCCTCACCCTGGGCGCGCGCGGCCGGCAGCTGGGGCTCGGGCCGCGCACGATCGAAGCCCTCGACACGGTCTGGGAGTTCGTGGCGTTCCTCGCGACGGCCCTCGTCTTCCTGCTGATCGGCCTCGCGATCCCGCTCGGCCGCCTGGTCGAGGCCGTCCCGGCGGCGGCCTGGGCCGTCCTGGCCGTCCTGGTGGGGCGGGCCGTGCTGGTTTACGGGGGCGTCGGCGGGCTGGAGGCCCTCGCGCGTGCCCGTGCAGCGCGGAAGCGGAGGCGGGCCGGGGAGCGCGGGGCCGGGGAGCGCGGGGCCGAGTCCGGCCAGCTGCTCGCGGCGGGCGCGCGTCCGGGCGCCGTCGAGGAGACCGGCGACGGGCTCGGCGGTCGCGACCGCGCTGGGGTCGTGCCGCGGGCCTGGCTGCACGTGATCGCGTGGGCAGGCCTGCGCGGGGCGGTGTCGGTCGCCCTCGCCCTCTCGCTGCCGCTCGACGTGCCGGACCGGGCGTTCCTCCAGGGGATCACCTTCGGCGTCGTCCTGTTCACCCTGCTCGTCCAGGCGACGACCGTGGACCGGCTCGTGCGCCGCCTTGGGGTGCAGGGGGAGGCTGCCTGAGGCAGTCGGCCGGTCCGGGAGAGGTCCGCGACGCCGGGAGAGGTCAGCGACGCCGGGAGAGGTCAGCGACGCCGGAAGAGGCCCCGCCGTTCCGCCTCGGCCACCGGGCCGGCCCGACGCCGGCCGAGCCGCCGGAGCAGGCCGTCGATCTCGTCGCGATAGGGTCGCCCGATCGGCATCCGGTCGAGCCACTCCAGGAAGTCGGGGTCGCGCCGGGCGACCTCGCCGAGCGACCAGCCGGCGTAGCGGCCGAAGTTCAGGACGCTGCCCGACGGATCGCCGGGTGGCGGCCCGGCGGCACCGAGCCCCTCGGGACGACGCATCGAGGCCGGGTCGTAGCCCCCGCCCGCACTCGATCGCCCGCTCGTCCAGTCCGGCGAGACCTCCTCGGGCCGGCGTCCTTGCCCGCCCGGCGCCGTCGCCGGGCGCGGCGCGCCCGAGGGGCGTGCGTCCGGCGGTGCGGAGGATGCGGCCGGAGGTGTCGGGGCCCGGCGTCGCACGTCGTCCTGCGCCCGCCGCTCGCGTTCGACCCGCTCTCGGTCGGCTCGCTCCCGGTCGACCTCGGCCCGCCGGCGCGGATCGCGCAGCCGTTCCCAGGCCGCGTTCAGCTCGGCCATCCGGGCGGCGCTCTCCGGCTCCGCGGCCACGTCCGGATGGTGCTTCTGGGCGAGCCGCCGGTAGGCGGCCTGGATGACGTCGATGTCCGCCTCGGAGTCGACCTGGAGCACCTTGTACGGATCGCGGGGCGCCCGCGGCTCAGGCATCGGACGAGGGGAGGGGTCGTTCCGGAGGGCGAAGCTGCCGGTCCCCGGGACCCGGCCTCGCATCGGGCGCGACCGGCGGCTCGCGGACGTCCCCTCGCCCGTGGCGTGGGGCGGCGTCCTCGGCCAGGGGGGCGCTCGTCGCCAGCGCCTCGGCCGTCGCCGGCGTGGGCACCGCCGGACTCTCGCTCAGCCGCCGGAACAGGTAGCGGTAGATGTCCCGGGCGGCAGCAGCGATCGGCAGGGCAAGGATCGCCCCGATGAGGCCGGCGATCGCCCCGCCGACGACGAGGGCGAACATCACCGCGCTCGGATGGAGCCGCACCGCATCGCCCTGGATCTTGGGCACGAGCAGGTTGTTCTCGAGCTGCTGGATCGCGAAGTACAGGACGATCACGGGGACGACGGCCTGTAGCGAGATGGTCAGGGCGAGCAGGACGGCCGGGATGGCGGCCAGGATCGGCCCGACGATCGGCAGCAGCTCGAACAGGCCGGCGACCGTGGCGAGCAGCAGGGCGTACCGCCCGAACAGCGGGTCGACCGCGTTGCCGAGGATGACGAGGCCGACGTACGTGGCGACGCCCACGGTCAGGCCGAGGAACAGCTGGCCGACGAGCCACTGGCGGAAGACGCGGTCGACGATGCGGGCGACCGCCCACGCGTCGGCCCGCCAGGCCTCCGGCACGGCCTGGTCGAACGAGGCCGTGAGGGCCGGCCGGTCCTTGAGCAGGTAGAACGTCCAGACGGGCACGATGAGGTAGCCGAAGAACGAGGCGACCAGCCCCGCGATCGAGCTGAAGACTGGCAGCAGGACGGTCGGATCGAACGTGCCCGCCCGCTGCGTGATGCTCGCCCCGAGCTGGTCGAGCGCGCGCCGGATCTCGGGTGGCAGGTCCAGGCCGCGGTAGGCGGCCGTCAGGTGCTGGAGCTGGCGGTCGACATCGGCCACGTACTGGGGCAGGCCCGTGACGAAGGCACTCAGCTGCTGGACGACGGGCGCGAGGAGCAGGTCGAGGCCGCCGACTAGGACGGCCAGCGCGACGCCGTAGACGAGCAGGACGGCCAGCCAGCGCGGGACGTAGATGCGGCAGAGGCGCTCGACAGGCGGGTCGAGGAGGTACACGAGGAGCAGGCCGATGACGAACGGCGCGAGCACATCGCGGCCGAGGTACAGGACGAAGGCCAGCGCTGCGGCGGCCACCAGCAGCAGCGCGACGCGGGGTGTCGGCGGCCGGAGGCGACGGTCGGGGCCGCGGACGGCGGGGTCCGGCGGCAGGCCAGGCGGGCCGGCCGCCCCGCTCGAGCGTCCGGCGAAGGGGGCATCGGCCGGCGGCGGAGCGGTCCGGGCGGCGGGCTCCATCGTGGGGCAGACTAGCAGACGGCATGGTCCTTCCCCTCGTCCTCCGTCCGGCCGACCCCCGCCCGGACGCGGCCCCGCCCGCGCGGCCCCGTCGGCGGCCCATCTCGTGAGCGAGGCCCGACAGCGCTGGCGGCTCGTCTTCCGGCGCGGCGAGGAGGCCCGCTTCCTGGCCCACCTCGACGCTGTGAAGCTCTGGGAGCGCGCCTTCCGGCGGGGCCGCGTCCCGATCGCGGCGACGGAGGGCTTCAACCCTCGACCGCGACTGGTCTTCGCGGCCCCGCTGCCGCTCGGGATGCTCGGCGAGCACGAGCTCGCCGACCTCGTCCTCTCCGAGCGACTGACCCTGCCGGACCTCCGAGGCCGGCTGCGGCGCGACCTGCCGCTCGGCTACGAGCTCGTCGAGCTGCACGACGACTGGCTCGGGGCGCCGTCGCTCGCCAGCCAGCTCGTCGCGGCCGACTACCGCCTGCTCGTCGCCGGCGCCTCCCGCGCCGAGCTTCGCGCCGCGGCTGAGGCCCTCCTGGATGCGGACCGCATCGACCGCGAACGGCGCCGCGAGGCGAAGGCCGTGGCCTATGACCTTCGCCCCCTCGTCCTCGAGCTCGACGTGCTCGAGCCCACGGGAGACGGGAGCGCACTGCCGGGCGTCGACGCGCCGCCGGTCGTCGTCCGGACCCGTCTGCGGCACCGCCAGGACGAGGGCATCGGCCGGGCCGAGGAGGTCGTGGCTGCGCTGGCCGAGGCGCTTCCCGCGGTCGAGCACGCCGGCAGCGCCACCGGCGCCGTCGCCATGCCGGCCCCCATCCGGCCCGAGCCGCCGGGCGGGCGATCCGTCCCGGCCGACCGACTCGAGCTCCTGCTGGCGGTCCGCGAGCGCCTCTGGCTGGCCGACGAGCTGCTCGCCTGACCACGGCGGCCGGCGTCGGAGTTGACCGAGCCCGGCGCGCCCCGGTACACTCCCCATTCGCGCCCCGCCGAGCGGCGGGCGTCCCATCCTGTCACCTTCCGCGGACGACCGCGGCCGGCCGCCGGCCGGCATCCACGCCGAGGACCCATGTACGCAGTCATCGAGACGGGCGGCAAGCAGTACCGCGTCGAGCTCGGCACCGAGCTCGCCGTCGAGCTGCTGGACGTCGAGCCCGGCCAGGAGATCACCCTCGACCGCGTCCTCCTGGTCGCCGACGGCGACGACGCCGCGATCGGCCGGCCGCTCGTCGCCGACGCGACGGTCAGCGCCCGCGTCCTGCGCCAGGACCGCGGCGATAAGGTCATCTCCTTCAAGTACCGCCCCAAGGCCCGCCGTCGCGTGAAGAAGGGCCACCGCCAGGAGCAGACCGTGCTCCAGGTGACCGACCTCCGCTTCGGGGGTCGGAGCGCCGCGGAGGACGCCCGCCGCAGCGAGGACGCCGCCAAGACCGAGCGGCAGCGCCTCGAGGAGGCGGCCGCCCGCCAGGCAGCCGAGGACGCGGCGCTGGCCGCCAAGCTTGCCGCCCGCGAGAAGGCGAGCTCCGCGACGACGGAGGCACCGGCTCCCGCCCGCCGAGGGCGCGGTCGCGCAGCGGCTGCCCCGATGGAGGCCGCGACCGAAGAGCCCGCCGCCGAGGGCGCCGAGACGAAGCCAGCCCGCCGCAGCCGGGCGAAGGCCGATGAGCCCGCCGCCGAGGCCGCCGCGTCACCTACCGACGCCACCGAGGGCGAGCCATCCGGCACGACGGAGGCCGCCGAGACCACATCGACCGAGCAGAGCCCGCGTCCGCGCCGCGCTCGCACCAAGAAGGACGAGTAGCCACCGATGGCCCACAAGAAGGCAGGCTCCAGCTCGAAGAACGGGCGCGATAGCGTCGGCCAGCGGCTGGGCATGAAGGCCGGCGATGGCCAGTTCGTGACGGCCGGCTCGATCATCGTCCGGCAGCGGGGGATGACCTTCAAGGCCGGCCCCGGGGCGGGGCTCGGCAAGGATTACACAGTGTTCGCGACGGTCGACGGGACCGTCCACATCGAGCACGAGACCCGCGAGAAGAAGCGCGTCCGGGTGGAGGCGCTGGCCGGCGAGGCCTAGGCCCGACCACCCGAACGCTGAGGCGACGACCACCGCCGGCGTGAGCCGGACGGAAGGCGGCGCAGGAGTCCGACAGTGAAGCCCAAGATCCATCCCAAGTACTTCCAGGCCGAGGTCCACTGCGCCTCGTGCGGCCGCACGTTCACCGTCGGTTCCACCCGCCCGGAGCTCCGCGTCGACGTCTGCAGCGAGTGCCACCCGTTCTTCACCGGCAAGCAGACGATCATCGACACGGCCGGCCAGGTCGAGCGCTTCCAGCGCCGGCTGGAGCGGGCCGAGCGCGCCGGCTGACGGCGCTCCACGACCGGACACGACCGGGACGGCGGGCCCTGCGCCCGCCGTTCGTCGTCCCCGGGCAGACCGCGGCGGCGTCAACGGCCACGCGTCGCGACGGGACGATGATCCGACGCCCGGAGGGGAGTGACTAGAATCGCCGCCATGCCCTCCTTCTCGTACGGCGGCCAGGCCCTCATCGAGGGCGTCCTGATGCGCGGCCGCGACGCGCTGGCCGTCGCCCTGCGCCACCCCGACGGCAGCATCGTCTGGGCCGAGGAGCGCTTCGACAGCGGCTTCCACGGGACCCGCTGGGCCCGCCTGCCGCTCGTCCGCGGCCTCGTCGTCCTCTACGAGACCCTCGTCGTCGGGACGCGCTGGCTCGTGCGATCGGCGAGCGTCGCCGCGGCCGATGAGGGCGTCGAGCTGGGCGGCGGCTCGATCGCCCTGATGCTCCTGGTGACCCTTGCGGCCGGCATCGGCATCTTCTTCCTGCTGCCGCTCTTCCTCGCCTCGGCGACGGTCGGGCGGGTGGACAACGGCCTCGTCCAGCACCTCGTCGAGGGCGCCTTCCGGATCGCGATCTTCGTCGGCTACCTGCTGCTCGTCGCCCGGACGCCCGACGTCCGCCGGGTCTTCCAGTACCACGGCGCCGAGCACATGACGATCCACGCCCTGGAGCACGGCGACCCCCTCGTGCCTGCCGCCATCCGGAAGTACCCCACGGCCCACCCGCGCTGCGGGACGGAGTTCCTCGTCGTGGTCATCATCCTGTCGATCCTGGCCTTCTCCCTCGTAGGCCGGCAGGACGCCGTGACGATGGTCGCCAGCCGCCTCCTCCTGATCCCGGTCATCGTCGCGGTCAGCTACGAGCTCCTCCGCTTCACGGCCCGCCACCGCGGCAGTCGGCTCGTCCGGTGGATCGCCGAGCCCGGCATCTGGGTCCAGAAGATCACGACCCGGCAGCCGACGGACGACATGATCGAGGTCGCCATCGTCTCGATGGAGCAGGCCCTGCTGGCCGACGGCGAGGCGCTCCCCGCGGGGTCGGGCAGGCTCGCCCGCGAGCCACTGGCCCAGGCCGAGGCGCGGACGAAGGCCGTCCTCGCGGGCCGCACGGACGGCGCGAGCGCACCCGTGACACCCGCGGCACCGGCGCCGCTGCCGGTGGACCTCCCCCTCGACGTCCCGGCGGAACGGCCGGGCCCGCTGCCGTGATCGACGCGAAGCTCGTCGAGGTCGCCGACCAGTACGACGCGCTGCAGGCCGACCTCGCCAGGCCGGAGACGACGGCCGACCCCGATGCGCTGCGACGGCTGGGCAAGGAGCTGGCGCGCCTCGAGCCCGTGGTCGGCGCCTACCGCCGCCTGGCCGAGGTCCGGGCCGAGCTGGCCGGCGCCCGGGAGCTCCGTGATGCCGGCGACGAGGAGCTCCGCGAGCTCGCCCGCGAGGAGGTCGGCCGACTGGAGGCGGACGAGGAGCGCCTGCTGAGCGAGCTGCGCGTCCTCCTCCTGCCGCGCGACCCGAACGACGAGCGGAGCGTGATCATGGAGCTCCGGGCCGGGGCGGGTGGCGAGGAGGCTGCCCTCTTCGCCGCGGAGCTGCTCCGGATGTACCTCCGCTACGCGGAGCGCCACCGCTTCCGGAGCGAGCTGCTGAGCCTCAACGAGACGGGCATCGGCGGCGTCAAGGAGGCGATCCTGCGCATCGACGGCGACGGCGCCTACAGCCGCCTCAAGTTCGAGGGCGGCGTGCACCGCGTCCAGCGCATCCCGGCCACCGAGTCGAGCGGCCGCATCCACACCTCGACGGCGACCGTCGCGGTCATGCCCGAGGCCGAGGAGGTCGAGCTCGACATCGATGAGGACAAGGACCTCCGCATCGAGGTCAAGCGCTCGTCCGGACCGGGCGGCCAGTCGGTCAACACCACCGATTCCGCGGTCCGCATCACCCACCTGCCGACCGGCCTCGTCGTCGAGATCCAGGACGAACGGAGCCAGCTCAAGAACAAGGCCCGGGCGATGAGCGTCCTCCGGGCGCGGCTGCTCGAGCAGGAGCGGGCTCGTCAGCGCGAGGCCGACTCGGCCATCCGGCGGAGCATGGTCGGAGCAGGCGACCGGTCGGAGAAGATCCGCACCTACAACTTCTCCCAGAACCGGGTCACGGACCACCGCATCGGCCTCGACCTGCACGACCTGCCGGCGGTGCTGGATGGGGACCTCGACCGCCTCATCGATGCCCTGATCACGACCGACCAGGCCGAGCGGCTGCGCCATCTCGTGGAGGGCCCGGGTGACTGAGCGGTCCACGGTCCGCTCCGACCCGGCGGGCATCCGCTTCCTGCCCCCGGGCGGCGAGCCCATCGTCAAGGCGACGGACCTGGGCAACGTGATGGTCCTCAAGCACGAGAACCTCTACCTGCTGACGGACCAGTTCGGCGACATCCACGCCGATTCGCGCGGGCTCGGCCTGTACCACGACGACACCCGGATCCTGTCCGCCTCGGCGCTCCGGGTGAACGGCCTGCGCCCCGTCGTCCTCCAGGCGTCGGCCGGCCAGGACTTCCGGGACCGGATCCAGCTGACCAACCCCGACGTCCTGCGGGACCCGGGGGCCAAGATGGAGCCGCTCGTCGCCCTCGCCCGCCAGTCGCTCGGGATCGCCCGGGAGCGGATGCTCGGGGGCGCCCTGGAGGAGCGGGTCGGCATCGTCAACTACACCGAGCACCCTGAGCCGGTCGAGCTGGAGCTGGAGCTCGCGGCCGATGACGCCGACATCTTCGAGGTCCGCGGCTACCCGCGGTCCGGTCGCGGGCGCCAGGAGCGCGTCGCCCTCGCGGAGGGGCGGGTGACGTTCGGCTACCTCGGCCTGGACGGCTGGCGGCGGCGGACGTATGTCGCCTTCTCGGAGCCCGGTGAGAGCGGCCCGGCGGCCGAGGG
The DNA here is from genome assembly GCA_036392215.1 of Candidatus Limnocylindrales bacterium. Taxonomy (GTDB): domain Bacteria; phylum Chloroflexota; class Limnocylindria; order Limnocylindrales; family CSP1-4; genus JAJYJO01. Next base: position 40,074 of record DASVYJ010000061.1, read on the forward strand.
TCGTGGCCGCGTCGTCGTCCGCTGGCAGTGGCTGCTGGCCCCCGGCGGGCGGCGCAGTCTGGACTGGCGGGTCTGGTCGAGCCAGGAGCCGACCGGCGAGGTGGTCCGGCGCCCGCGCTCCTTCGGCGTCGGCGTGGGCGGCGAGCGGATCTCGCTCGAGGGTGCGGGCGAGGTGCCCGGCGACGCCGCCGAAGCGGGCGAGGACGCGCGGACCGATAGCGACGGAGCGGAGCCGGGGATGCCGTACCCAGGGCCCGACGGCGGGCAGGTGCCCACCCCGGCCGCCCATCCCGAGACCGCCGAGACGACCTCGGCCGACGCCGACGAGTCGGCCTACTTCCCGATCGCGCCGGCGGTGACGCCGGAGGCGGCCGGGGCCACCTATCGCGCCTGGCTGAGCGGCACCGCCCGCGTCGAGACCGACAACGAGATCTTCGACCTGACCCTCGAGCGGAGCATCTCCGACCTCCGCCTCCTCATGAACGCCGGCCCCGAAGCCGGCGAGCGCTACGTCGCAGCGGGGGTGCCCTGGTTCGCCACGCTGTTCGGCCGGGACGCGATCGTCGTCGCCCTCCAGCTGCTCGCCTTCCGGCCTCAGCTCGCCGTCGAGACCCTGGCCGTGCTCGGCGCTCGCCAGGCCACCGAGGTCGACGACTGGCGGGACGCCGAGCCGGGCAAGATCCTCCACGAGCTCCGGAGCGGGGAGATGGTCCGGGCCGGGGAGCTGCCGCACACGCCGTACTACGGGAGTGTGGACGCCACGCCGCTCTGGCTCGTCCTGCTCGGCGCGACGTACGAGTGGACCGGCGACCGCTCGCTCCTGGAACGCCACTGGCCGACGGCGCTGCGGGCGCTCGAGTGGATCGACCGCTGGGGCGACCGAGACGGGGACGGCTTCGTCGAGTACGCCCGCCGCTCCGAGCGCGGCCTCTACAACCAGGGCTGGAAGGACTCCGGCGACGCGGTCCGCGATCGGGAAGGCCGCCGCGCCGAGCTGCCCGTCGCCCTCGTCGAGGTCCAGGGCTACGTCTACGACGCCAAGGTCCGCCTCGCCCGGCTGGCCCGGGCCCTGGACCAGTCGGACCTCGCCGCTCGCCTCGACCGCGAGGCCGCCGAGCTGCGCGAGCGGTTCGAGCTGGCCTACTGGATCCCCGACCTCGACTACTACGCGATGGCCCTCGACGGCCAGAAGCGACCGGCCGACGCGATCGCCTCGAACCCGGGCCACTGCCTCTGGAGCGGCATCGTCGCCCCCGACCGGGCCCGCAAGGTCGCGACGCGCCTCCTCGCCCCGGACCTGTTCTCGGGCTGGGGCGTCCGGACCTACGCCAGCGGCCAGCGCGGCTACAACCCGATCGGCTACCACACCGGGTCGGTCTGGCCCCACGACATGTCGCTCATCGCCGCCGGCCTCAAGCGCTACGGGCTGCAGGACGAGGCGAACACGCTCATCGGCAGCATCTTCGAGGCGGCCCAGGGCTTCCCGGCCTTCCGCCTGCCCGAGCTGTTCTGCGGCTTCGAGCGGGACGGCGCCGCCTCGCCCGTCCCGTACCCGGTCGCCTGCTCGCCGCAGGCCTGGTCCGCGGGAGCGCCGTTCCTGTTCCTGCAAACGATGCTGGGCCTCGAGGCGCACGCCGACCGCGGCGAGCTCGAGCTGCAGCGGCCGCACCTGCCGGAGTGGCTGGAGCGGGTGGCCGTGACCGACCTGCGGGTCGGCGAGGCGGCCGTGGACCTGGTGTTCCGGCGCTCCGGCGCCATGACGAGCGCGGAGGTCCTCCGGAAGGTCGGCGACCTCGCCGTCACGATCCGGCTCTGATCGCCGCCGTGGCCGCTCCGACGACGCTCGGCGATGCCCTGGACGAGGGCGTCGCCCGGCTGCGGGCGAGCGGATCGGAGACGGCCAGGCTCGACGCCGAGCTGCTGCTCGCCCATGCCCTCGGCGGCGTCGATCGGACGGCCGTCATCGCCCATCCCGACGCGCCCCTCGGGCCCGAGGCCGCCGCTCGCTTCGCCGATGCCCTCGCCCGCCGGGAGCGCGGCGAGCCGGTCGCCTACATCCGCGGCCTCAAGGAGTTCTACGGCCTCGCCTTCGCGGTCGATCCCCGCGGCCTCATCCCGCGACCGGAGACCGAGCTGCTCGTCGAGCTGGCCGAGGCCGAGGTCCGGCGGCGCCTCACCGCCGCTCCCCGCCCTGCCGGAGTGCACCCGCTGCGGGTGATCGACGCGGGCACCGGCAGCGGGACGATCGCCGTCAGCCTGGCAGTCCTGCTGCGGCGGCGGGGGATGCTCGGCGCCGTCACCGTCCTGGCGACCGACCGCTCGCCCGACGCGCTGCAGCTCGCGCGCGAGAACGCGGTCGGTCACGGCGTGGCGGACGCCCTGCGCTTCGCGGAGGCGGACCTGTGGCCGGCGGGCGAGGTCGCGGACCTCGTCCTGGCGAACCTGCCCTATGTCCCGTCGGCGGAGGTCGACCACCTGCCGGTGGCGGCCTCGTTCGAGCCCCGGGCTGCCCTGGACGGAGGGCCCGACGGGCTGATCGAGATCCGGCGTCTGCTCGAGCGTCTGCCGGACGCGCTGGCGGCCGGCGGGACCGCCTTCCTCGAGATCGGGGCCGACCAGGCCGAGGCCGTCGCGGCGCTCGTCGCCGACCTGCCCGGCGCCTGGCAGAGCGAGTGGTTCGCCGACCTGGCCGGCCGACCACGCCTCGTGCGAGTGACGGCCGGCTGATGCCCGAGGGACGATTTCCCATCAGGCTCCTCGCGCTCGACATCGACGGCACGATCGTCGGCGATGACCTGGTGATCGGGGAGCGGACGCGGCGCGCCGTGCGCGAGGCGAGCCGGCGGGGCGTCGCGGTCGCGCTGGTCACGGGGCGCATCGCGAGCAGTGCCCGCGGCTTCAGCGAGACGCTCGGCCTGACGGGTCCGCTCGTCGCCTGCCAGGGCGCGCTCATCCGCCAGCTGCCGCCGCCCGGCGACCCGCGCCTCGGGCGCCTGCTGCACCACGAGCCGCTGCCCGCGGCGACGGTCGTGGAGATCTGCCGCTGGGCGTTCGACCAGGGCCTCGAGGTCCACCTCAACCATCTCGAGCGGCTCGTCCTCCAGGCCGACGAGCCGCGCGCCTCGGACTACTCGCGCTTCGTCGGTGGGCGCGTCCTGCTCGTGCCCGACCTGCTCGCGTGGGTCCGCCATCCCGTCACCAAGGTCGTGGCGGTCGGCGAGCCGCCGCGGCCCGTCGAGCTGGCTGCCCATGCGCGCGAGATCTTCGCCGGGCGGGCCGAGGCCGTCGTCAGCCACCCGCGGTTCCTCGAGTTCCTCTCCCCGGGCGTGTCGAAGGGACGGGCCATCCGCTGGCTCGCCCGCCGGTCCGGCGTCCCGCTCGAGCAGGCGATGGCGATCGGCGACCAGTACAACGACCTGGAGATGATCGCCGAGGTCGGCCACGGCGTCGCCATGCCGACCGCGCCGGCCGAGGTCCAGGCCGTCGCCAGCTACCTCGCGCCGCCCCTCGGCGACGAGGGCGCTGCGGCGATGATCGAGGCGCTCGTCCTCGACGCCAGGCCGTCCGCCGGCCCCGGCCGCGCATTGGCGCTGGAGGAGGCACGCTGATGCCCGCCCGCCTCCTGCCCGACGACGATGTCGGCCACCTCGAGGCCATCGCCGTCCTCCGCAGCGGCGGCCTGGTCGCCCTGCCGACCGACACCGTCTACGGCCTCGCCGTTGCGCTCGACGCGCCGGACGCCCTGGCCCGGCTGTTCGCCGCCAAGGAGCGCCCGCTCGACAAGGCGGTCGTCCTGCTGGTCGACGGCCTGGACCAGGTCGAGGCCGTCGCCGAGGTCGGGCCCGCCGCCCGGACCCTCGCCGCGCGAGGCTGGCCCGGCGGGTTGACCCTCGTCCTGCCGCAGCGGCCCGACGCGGGCCTGCCCGCCGTCCTGACGGCCGGCACGCCGACGATCGGCCTGCGCTTGCCCGACCATCCCGCCCCTCGGGCGCTCGCCCGCGCGCTCGGCCCGCTCCCCGTCTCGTCCGCCAACCGCTCCGGCGAGCTGGAGGCGCGCGACGCCGCGGGGGTGCTGGCCCAGCTCGGCGAACGGATCGAGCTCGTGTTGGACGGCGGACCCGCCCGCGGCGGCGTCCCCTCGACCGTGGTCGACTGCAGCGGGGAGCGGCCGCGCCTCCTGCGAGCCGGCGCCATCCCGACCGAGGCCCTGGCGGCGGCCCTCGACGCGGCCGACCTCGCCCACGACCTCGCCTGAGCCGCCGCGCGCGTCCGGCCGCCCGTTCCCGCCAGCGCAACCCGTCCGGCCATCGGCCACAATAGGTTCCGTCGACGGGCCGGTCGCAGCCGCGCGACGCGCCGCGGGCCCGTCCCTGGCCGCAGCGCCCCCGCAGGGAAGGAGCCCGCGATGACCATCTCGCAGCGGACGGGGATCGCCTGGGCTCGCCTCGCCGACGTCGACCCCGAGCTGTGGGCGGCGATCCGCGGCGAGATGGACCGCCAGCGCTGGAAGATCGAGCTGATCGCCAGCGAGAACTACACCTTCGCCGCGGTGATGGAGGCGCAGGGCTCACCGCTCACCAACAAGTACGCCGAGGGCCTGCCCGGCAAGCGCTACTACGGCGGCTGCGAGTACGTGGACGTCGCCGAGCGGCTGGCCCAGGAGCGGGCGCTCGCGCTGTTCCCCGGCGCCGAGCACGTCAACGTCCAGCCGCACTCCGGGGCCCAGGCCAACATGGCGGCCTACCTCTCAGTCCTCGAGATGGGCGACCGGATCCTCGGCATGAACCTGGCCCATGGCGGCCACCTGACGCACGGCTCGCCGGTCAACTTCAGCGGCAAGTGGTTCGAGGTCCAGGCCTACGGCGTGGACCAGCGGACCGAGCGGATCGACTACGACGCGCTGGAGCGCCAGGCGGCGGAGGTCCGCCCGAAGCTCATCGTCGCCGGCGCCTCGGCCTACCCGCGCATCATCGACTTCGAGCGGCTGGGGGCCATCGCCAGAGGCGTCGACGCGCTGCTCTTCGTCGACATGGCCCACATCGCCGGCCTCGTCGCGGCCGGCCTCCATCCGAGCCCGTTCCCCCACGCCGACCTGGTCACCACGACCACCCACAAGACCCTCCGCGGGCCGCGGGGCGGGCTCGTCTTCTGCCGCGAGTCGCTCGCCAAGCAGGTCGACAAGACGGTCTTCCCGGGCATCCAGGGCGGTCCGCTCATGCACGTCATCGCGGCCAAGGCCGTCGCCCTCAAGCTCGCCGCCACCGACGAGTACCGCGACGACCAGCGGCGGACGGTCGCCAACGCCCGGGTCCTCGCAGCCACGCTCGCCGAGCAGGGCGCGCGCGTCGTGTCCGGGGGCACCGACAACCACCTGATGCTCGTCGACGTGACGCCCTTCGGGGTCACCGGGCGCGACGCAGAGCGGCTGCTGGACGAGATCGGCATCACTGTCAACAAGAACGCCATCCCCTTCGACCAGCACCCGCCGAACATCGCGTCGGGGCTGCGGATCGGCACGCCGGCCACCACGAGCCGGGGCTTCGGGGAGGCGGAGATGCGGCGGATCGGGGCGATGATCGTGGCCGCGATCACCGGCCGCGAAGAGCCGGCCGAGCAGGCCCGCCTGGCCGCCGAAGTCCACGAGATCTGCGGCCGCTTCCCTGTCCCGGGCCTGCCGGAGGCATGATCGGCCCCGCCGCGGCTGGCTGCGACGCCGAGAGGATCGAGCCCTCGAGATGAGGTTCGAGCCCGAGATCGGGAGCGCGGTGCCCCTGCTGGCCGCCGCCTTCGCCAGCGCGGCGCTGTTGGCGTTCGTCCTCACCCCGTTCGTCCGGCGCTGGGTGGCCGGGCTGGGCATGCTCGACCGGCCAGATCCCCGCCGCGTCAACACGCGGCCGGTCCCGCGCGGCGGCGGCTTCGCCGTGGTCGGCGCGTTCCTGCCGGCCGCGCTCCTCGTGCTCGCCCTCGACGAGCTGGGTGGCCCCGTCGTGCGGCCGCCGGCCGGGATCGGCCCGCCGCAGCTCGTCGGCCTGCTCGGGGGCGGCGTGCTCGCGGTCGCCCTCGGCTTCCTCGACGACTACCTCCAGCTCCGGGCGCGCTGGCAGTCGCTCGGTCAGCTCGCCCTGGCCGCCTTCGCCATCGGCCTCGGCCTGACCATCACCACCCTGACGAACCCGCTCGGCAGCGGCTCGCTCCATCTCGACGGGATCGTCTCCATCGGCTTCACCGCCTTCTGGATCGTGGGGATGATCAACAGCATCAACTGGATCGACGGCCTCGACGGGCTGTCCTCGGGCATCGGGGTCATCGCGGCGATGACCCTGGGGGTCATCAGCCTGACGGTCGAGATCGATCAGCCGTTCGTCGCGCTCTTCTGCTTCGCCCTGGCTGGCGCGCTGCTCGGCTTCCTGCGCTGGAACTTCCACCCGGCCTCGATCTTCGTGGGGACGAGCGGAGTGATGTTCGTCGGCTACACCCTGGCGGTCCTGTCGATCCTCGGCACGGCCAAGGTCGCGGTCGCCCTCCTCGTCCTCGGCGTGCCGATCATCGACACGTTCTGGATCATCGTCCGACGGATGGCGGCGCGGCGGTCGCCGTTCAGCCCCGACCGCGGCCACATCCACCACCGGCTGCTCGACCTTGGCCTCTCGCACACCCAGACGGTGCTGCTCATCTACGCCATCTGCGCGGGCCTCGCCGTGCTCTCGTTCGTCCTGTCGGGGCGGACGCAGGTCTACGCCTTCCTGGGGATCGTCGTCGTCTCCGGCCTCCTGCTCCTGCTGATCACGAGACGGGCCGCGCGCCCCGACGATCTCGAGGCGACGGCCTACGAGGAGGGAGCGACGGGGGTCGCCGACGGCGATGAGCGCCTGGCCCGGACGACGATGGGAGCTCCCACGACGGCCGAGGGCGGCCCGCGTCGCGCGGAGGCGCTGGAGCGGCTCGAGCCGCTCGAGCCGCCGCTCCCGCCGGCGATCGCCGCGCTGCCGGGCTCGCCCGGCCGCAAGGGTGCGCCCGGCCGGCGCTGAGCTGCCAGCGGCGCTGAGCTGCGCGCGGCGCTGAGCAGTCGGGAAGCCCGTGCGGCTCGCGGGGGGCGCGGAGCAGAGTGTTAGCATCGACCCGCGGCGTCGGCCGCCGGGGGCTCGATCGGGAGGGATCGGACCTGCACCTCATCCTGGGCCTTGTCCTCGGCGCCGTGGTCCTGCTCGTCGGCAGCGTCGTCCTCGTCGCCGCGGTGCGCAGCTGGCGCCGCGCGCAGCGCCGGGCAGAGCAACGGCTGGCGGATGCCCGGCTGGCGGCCCGACTCGCGAGCCTCCACGCGACGGCGCACCGACAGCCACCCCCCGCCGTCCTCGGGCCGCCGCCGGCCGCGCTCGGAGCGGCCTTCCCCCTGCCCGGCAGGGGGACGCGCACGGCCGATCTGGCGGGCGGCACGGGCGCCGCGACCGTCCGGCCGGCGGCCGGCGGCCCGCTGCCCGAGGCCGTGAGCGCCGGCCATCGCCGACTCGGCCCCGACCTCGTGGCAGGCGACCCCCGCCGCCGCCTCTGGGCGGACACCGCTGCCGTCCTCTTCGTCGGCGCCCTCCTCCTGCTCGCCTTCGGCGCCCTCGTGCCGCCCGGCTTCCTGGCCGCCTCCCCGCAGCAGGCCGTCCTCGGCGAGCGCGCGACCCCCGCCCCGCCGCCGGGCACCCTCGTCCCCGCGGGCAGTGGTACGGCACCGGCCGGGTCGAGCGCAGGCCCGGGCAGCGCCGCTCCCGGATCGCCCTCGGCACCACCGGCGCCGACCGCCTCACGACGGCCCGCCGCGACGGCCCCGGCTGCCGTGCAGACTCCCCGGCCGACCACGCCGCCTCCGCCCGCGACGCCTCCGCCCTCCGCATCGGCCGCTCCCTCGGCGACCCCCGTGGCGACCCAGCCCGTCCCGACGGGCACGCCGACCCCCACGCCGCCGCCGGGTCCCGGACCGACCCCGACGGCGGTGCCGACCCCCGTCGCGACGCCGACGGCCGCGCCCGGCTGACCCCCCGCCGCGGCAGCGGAGCGAGGCGGGCGGCGTCCGCCGCCGTCGCGTGGCGCGGTGCGGGCACGGACCGCTCGGGCCCCCTCGAACGGGGAGGCTGGTATACTCCCCGCGCCCTCTCGGGCCGCCCATCGAACGATCCCGGCCGAGCCGCGGCCTGCCCGGCTGCCTGCGGCGCGGCCGCCCTGGAGGACCTGTCCGCCATCGTGGCTGTCGCCACCGTCCCCGCCATGCTGTCGCGCGAGCATCCCCGATGACGCAGCTCACGCCCACCGGCCTTGTCCGGATCCTCGGTCAGGTCACGGTGATCCTGGCCGTGCCCATCGTCGGCGGGGCCGTCGTCGGCCTCGTCGTCGACCGCCTGCTCGGGACGCTCCCGCTCTGGTTCCTCGTCGGCTTCGGCGCCGGCAACCTCGTCGCGGTCGCCGGTCTCGCCCTGCTCATCCGCCGCGGGCAGCGTCGCCTGCGGGGCGTCCAGCCGGCCGTGCCCTCCGCTGACCGTCCGCATGACGCCTGAGGAGGGCGGCCGCGGCGCCGACGAGACGGCGCGGGACCGCCGCGCCGAGACGACCCCGCCCGTCGCCCCCGAGCGGGGCAACGACTCGGAGCGCTCGCCGGCGAACTGGGGCATCGCCCTGGACCTCGGGATGCGCCTCGGGATATCTGTCATCCTTGGCCTCGGCGCCGGCCTGCTGGTGGACGGCTGGCTGCGGACGAGCCCGGTCTTCACGCTGCTCGGCGTGGTCCTGGGCGTGGCCGCGGCCATGTACACCATCTGGGACGTCGCGCGCGAGGCGATGAGGAGGTAGGGTGCAGCCCAGCGGCGGGAGCCTGGTCAACGTCCGGATCGACGCGGAGCCGCTCTTCTCGCTCGGTCCGCTGACCGTCGAGAACAGCATGGTCGGCGCCGTCCTGGCCTCGCTCGTCCTGCTCGCAGCCGCCTGGTGGTTCGTCCGCCGGGCGAGCCTCGTCCCGACCCGCCTGCAGAGCCTCATCGAGTTCCCCGTGGAGTGGCTGAGCGGCATCGTCCGGACGAGCGGGGGCCACCGCTGGCGCGGCTTCGTGACGTTCGTGATGGCGCTCTTCCTCCTGATCCTCGTCGCCAACTGGCTCAGCATCCTGCCCGGGGTCGGCACGATCGGCCTGGTCCACCACGCCAGCGACGGCTCGACCGAGCTCATCCCCTTCGTCCGGCCGGCCTCGGCCGACCTGAACTTCACCCTCGGCCTTGCGATCGTCTCGTTCGTGACATTCGTGAGCTGGGCGCTGCGGATCCACGGCATCGGCGGCTACCTGAAGGAGCTGCGCGGCGAGCCGGCCTACATGGCCCCGCTGATGATGCCCATCCACGTCATCAGCGAGCTGTCGCGCCTCATCAGCCTGTCGATGCGGCTCTTCGGCAACGTCTTCGCCGGCGAGGTCCTCCTCGCCACCATGCTCGCGCTCGTGCCGCTGGTCGTGCCGGCGGTCTTCATGGGCCTCGAGCTCATCTTCGGGTTCGTCCAGGCGCTCGTCTTCGCGCTGCTCTCGATGACCTACATCATCCTCGCCGTCGGGACCCATGAGACCGAGGAAGGTCTGCCCGAGCCGGCGCGGGAGAGGGCGGCGGCCGGAGCGGGCCACTGACGAGGGGCGGCCCCGAGGGCCGCACATGCTGTGCACCATGTCCCGGGCGGTGGTCGCCCGGGGTCAAGGAGGGTCTCGACTCGTGGAATCGAATCTGGCGGCCGGTCTGGCGATCGGCCTCGGCGCGATCGGCCCCGGCATCGGCCTCGGCATCGCGGTGAGCAAGGCGATGGAAGCCCTCGGGCGCAACCCGGAGGCGTCCGGCGCCATCTTCGTTCCGTACGTCCTCGGTATCGCCCTGGCCGAGGCGGTCGCCATCTACGCGCTCGTCACCGCCCTGCTGCTCATCTTCATCAAGTAGGCGAGCCGTGCTCCAGTTCTTCGACGCCTTCGGCGTCGACGTCTTCAAGCTCGCCTTCCAGGTCGTCAACTTCCTGCTGCTGCTCTGGCTCCTCAACCGGTACCTCTTCAAGCCGGTGATGCGGATGCTGGACGAGCGGAGCGACCGGATCCGGCGCGGCCTCGAGGACGCCGAGCAGGCGCGCCGCGACCGCGAGCGGTCGGAGGCCGAGCGGGCCGAGGCGCTCCAGGCTGCCCGGCGCGAGGCCAACGACATCATCGGTCGCGCCCAGAAGGCGGCCCAGGAACTGCGCGACACGGACCTCCGGGCGACCCGCGAGGAGCTCGAGCGCCTCCGCGAGCGAGCGGCCTCGGAGATCGAGGCCGAGAAGCAGCGGGCGATCGCCGACCTGCGGGCCGAGGTCGCCGACCTCGCCCTCGCCGCGGCCGGCAAGGTCGTCGGCGAGTCGATGACCGGTGAGCGCGAGCGGCGGCTCGTCCAGCAGTTCCTGGCCGAGACGGCCCCGGCCGGCAACGGCACGGGTCGCGGCGCGGCCGCGGACGGCGGGTCGGCCCGCTGATGGCGCGACCGATCGGCGCTGCCCGGCGCTACGCGGAGGCGGCCTTCGAGCTCGCCCGCGCGGACGACGAGCTGGACCGTTGGGCGGCCGAGCTGCATCGGGCCGCCGAGCTCGCCGCCGACCCGACCGCCGCCAGGATGGCCGACGACCCGGCCTTGGACCTCGCCGCGCGGCGGCGCACCGTGGAGCGGCTGCTGGGGGACTCGGTCGGCAGCAAGGTCCGCAACCTCGCCCTGCTGCTCGTGGAGCGCGGCCGCTTCGGCACCCTGCCGGCGGTCGTCGCCGAGTACGACCGGCTGGTCCGCGAGGCGCGGGGCATCGTCGCCGCGACGGTCACGAGCGCCGCGCCGCTCGATCCGCAGGAGACCGCGGCCGTCCGGAGTCGCCTCGAGGCGCTGACCGGCCACCAGGTCGAGCTCACCAGCACCGTGGACCCCGAGCTGATCGGCGGCCTCACCGTCCGGGTGGGAGACCGACTCATCGACGCCAGTGTGCGGGGCCGCCTGGCACGGCTCCGCGACCGACTCGTGGTCGGGGCGCGCTAGCCCTTCGACCCGCCGGCGCGGCCGGCGACGCAGCGGGCGGCGCAGCCCGAGGAGAACCGATGGCCATCCGATCCGACGAGATCATCAGCATCATCAAGTCCTCGATCGAGGGCTTCGACGAGCAGGCCGAGGTCCGCAACGTGGGGACCGTGGTCGAGGTCGGCGACGGGATCGCCCAGATCTACGGCCTGCAGGGCGCGCTCGCCTCGGAGCTGCTCGAGTTCCCGGGTGGGGTCATGGGCATGGCCCTCAACCTCGAGGAGGAGACGGTCGGCGCGGTCATCCTCGGGGACGCGACGGACATCAAGGAAGGCGACACGGTCAAGACCACCGGCCGCGTCGTCGAGGTCCCCGTCGGGCCCGCGCTCATCGGCCGCGTCGTCAACCCGCTCGGCCAGCCGCTCGACGACAAGGGCCCCATCGAGGCGACGAGGACCCGTCCGGTCGAGCGGATCGCGCCCGGCGTCATCGTCCGCCAGGGCGTCGACACGCCGGTCCAGACGGGCATCAAGGCCGTCGACGCGCTCATCCCGATCGGCCGCGGCCAGCGCGAGCTCATCATCGGCGACCGCCAGACCGGCAAGACCGCCGTCGCCATCGACACGATCATCAACCAGCAGGGCAAGGGCCTCGTCTGCATCTACGTCGCCATCGGCCAGAAGCTCTCGACGGTCGCCAAGACCGTCGCCGTCCTCGAGCAGCACGGGGCGATGGAGCACACCATCGTGGTCGTTGCCGGGGCCGAGGACCCCGCCCCCCTCCAGTACCTCGCCCCGTACGCCGGGGTGGCCATGGGCGAGGAGATCATGGAGGTCGGCGTCGAGATCGCCGGCAAGACGGTCAAGGACGCCCTCTGCGTCTACGACGACCTCTCCAAGCACGCCTGGGCGTACCGCGAGATGGCCCTCCTCCTCCGCCGCCCGCCGGGCCGCGAGGCGTACCCCGGCGACGTCTTCTACCTCCACAGCCGCCTGCTCGAGCGGGCGGCGCGCCTCAACGAGGCGAACGGCGGGGGGTCGCTGACCGCCCTGCCGATCATCGAGACGCAGGCCGGCGACATCTCGGCCTATATCCCGACGAACGTCATCTCGATCACGGACGGCCAGCTGTTCCTGGAGACGGATCTCTTCAACGCCGGCCAGCGGCCGGCCATCAACATCGGCATCTCGGTCTCCCGGGTCGGCTCCGCGGCGCAGACCAAGGCGATGAAGAAAGTGGCCGGTCCGCTCAAGCTCGACCTCGCCCAGTACCGCGCCCTGGCCGCCTTCGCCCAGTTCGCCTCGGACCTGGACAAGGCGACCCGAGACCAGCTCACCCGGGGCGAGAAGCTGTCCGAGGTCATCAAGCAGCCGCAGTACCAGCCGCTGCCGGTCGAGAAGCAGGTCGTGATCCTCTATGCCGCGACGCGCGGCAAGCTCGATGACGTGCCGACCCCGAAGGTCCGCGACTTCGAGCAGGGCTTCTACCGCTTCCTGGAGACCGAGCGCGCGGAGATCCTCACGAAGCTGGCCGAGACGAAGGCGCTCGACGACGAGACGGCGAGCGCGCTCGACGAGGCCATCGACGCCTACCGCGCCGACTTCCTGGCCTAGCCGAGCGACGGAGCGGGAGCGGGATGGCGAGCCAGCGGGATATCCGGCGCCGGATCGGCGCCGTCCGCAACATCAAGCAGATCACCCGGGCGATGCAGTTCGTGGCCGCCTCCAAGCTCCGCCGTGCCCAGGAGGCGACGCTGGCGGCGCGGCCCTACAGCGACAAGCTGGACGAGGTGCTGAGCGACGTCGCGGCGGTCCTCTCCGGCGAGGATCACCCGCTGCTCGGCCGGCACGAGGAGGGCAAGCGCCTGATCATCCTCGTGACGACGGACCGTGGTCTGGCGGGCCCGCTCAACACGAACGCGATCCGGTTCGCCGCCCGCGAGATCACCGAGCACGACGGCGAGCTGACCCTGGTCACGGTGGGCCGCAAGGGCCGCGACGCGATGCGCCGGGCGCGGGTCCCGATCGAGGCCCATTTCGCCGGCTTCGGCGACCGCCCCTCGTTCGCCGACGTGCTGCCGCTCACTCGCCTCGTGACGGACGACTACCTGGCCCGGACGTACAACCGCGTCGACCTCATCTACACCCACTTCGTCTCGACGCTGGTCCAGCGGCCGACCCTGGTCAAGCTGCTGCCCGTCCAGCCGAGCGAGGACACCGCCGGGATCCCCGGCTCGCAGTTCATCTTCGAGCCGAACCCCGAGCAGGTCCTCCAGCAGCTGCTGCCACGCTACGTCGCGACCCGCCTCTACCAGGCCATCCTGGAGAACACGGCCAGCGAGTGGTCGAGCAAGATGGTGGCGATGAAGAACGCGACGGAGAACGCCGAGGAGCTCATCGAGGACCTGACGCTCTCCTACAACAAGGTGCGCCAGGCGAACATCACCCGCGAGATGATCGAGATCGCGTCGGGGGCCCAGGCGCGCTAGCGCCCGGTTCGCGACGCCCAGGAGGCCCGACACGACGATGGCGACCGCCGCCCCGACAGCGACCGGCAAGGTGATCCAGATCACCGGCCCGGTCGTCGACATCGAGTTCCCCGCCGGCAAGCTGCCGGCGATCTACAACGCGGTCGCCGTGGACCGCGGCGACGGCACGAGCATCGTCTGCGAGGTCCAGCAGCACCTCGGCAACAACTGGGTCCGCTCGGTGGCGATGACCACGACCGACGGCCTGCCGCGCGGCGCCGCCGCGCGCGACACGGGCGAGCCGATCTCGGTCCCGGTCGGGGAGGCGACCCTCGGCCGCGTCTTCAACGTGCTCGGCGACGCCATCGACGGCAAGGGCCCGGTCGAGGCGGCGGAGCGCCTGCCGATCCACCGGGCGGCGCCGCCCTTCGACCAGCAGACCACGACCGAGGAGGTCTTCGAGACCGGCCTCAAGGTCATCGACCTCATCGCCCCGTTCCGGAAGGGTGGCAAGGTCGGCATCTTCGGCGGGGCCGGCGTGGGCAAGACGGTCATCATCCAGGAGCTGATCCGCAACGTCGCCCAGGAGCACTCGGGCTACTCCGTCTTCGCCGGGGTGGGCGAGCGCTCGCGCGAGGGCAACGACCTGCTCAAGGAGATGACCGACTCGGGGGTCATCGAGAAGACGGTCATGGTCTTCGGCCAGATGAACGAGCCGCCCGGCGCCCGCCAGCGGGTCGGCCTGACGGGCCTGACGATGGCCGAGTACTTCCGGGACGCCGAGGGCCGCGACGTCCTGCTCTTCATCGACAACATCTTCCGCTTCACCCAGGCCGGCTCCGAGGTCTCGGCCCTCCTCGGCCGGATGCCGTCGGCGGTCGGCTACCAGCCGAACCTGGCGACCGAGATGGCGGCCCTCCAGGAGCGCATCACCTCCACCAAGAAGGGCTCGATCACCTCGCTCCAGGCGGTCTACGTCCCGGCCGACGACTACACCGACCCCGCCCCGGCCACGACCTTCGCCCACCTCGACTCGACGATCCGCCTCGAGCGCTACCTGACCGAGCTCGGCATCTACCCCGCCGTGGACCCGCTGACCTCGACCTCGCGGGTGCTCGACCCGCTCGTCGTCGGCCAGGAGCACTACGACGTGGCCCGCGAGACGCAGCGGGTCCTGCAGCGCTACCGCGACCTCCAGGACATCATCTCGATCCTCGGCATGGACGAGCTCTCCGAGGAGGACAAGGCGACCGTCAACCGCGCCCGCCGGCTGCAGCGCTTCATGTCCCAGCCGTTCTTCGTGGCCGAGGTCTTCACCGGCCGGCCCGGCGTCTACGTCTCGATCAAGGACACGGTCGCCTCGTTCAAGGAGATCCTGGACGGCAGGACGGACGACCTGCCGGAGCAGGCGTTCTTCCTGGCCGGGACCATCGACGACGTCCGCAAGAACGCCGAGAAGCTCAAGTGAGGCGCCCCTGATGCCCCTCCTGCTCGAGATCGCCACGCCGGAGCGACTCGCCTACCGGGGCGAGGTGGACGAGGTCGTGCTGCCCGGCAGCGAGGGCCAGATGGCCGTCCTGCCCCACCATGCGCCGCTCATCTCGACCCTCGGCCTCGGCGAGCTGCGGATCAAGCGGGGCGGGCAGGAGGAGGCCTTCGCGATCATGGGCGGCTTCGTCCAGGTCCGCCCGGACAAGGTCGTCGTCCTGGCCGAGATGGCCGACCTGGCCGCCGACATCGACCTGGAGCGGGCCGAGCGGGCACGCCGGGACGCGGAGGCGGCGATCGAGGCCGGCTTCGTCGAGCCGGCCGACCTTGCTCGAGCCCGGGCCGCCCTCCAGCACGCGCTGCTCCGCATCCGCGTGGCCGAGCGCCACCACCGCGAGGGTCCGCGCCGGCACGCCGGCGGGTGAGGCCGGTGGCGGACGCCCGCCCGTTCCACTGGGAGTACACCCCGGAACCCGTCCCCCGCGAGGCCTTCCGGATCGAGGGCGGCCGCGCCCTGCACGGCTCCGTGCCGATCAGCGGGGCCAAGAACGCCGCGCTCAAGATGCTCGCCGCGGCGACCCTGACCGGGGAGCGCTGCCGCTTCACGAACGTCCCCGAGATCGAGGATGTCCGCGTCCTGGCCGAGGTCCTGCGCGACCTGGGGGTCGTGGTGGACCACCCCGCCCCCAACGTCTACGAGGTCGCCTCCGGCGACGTGGAGTGGCTGTTCGTGCCGCTCGAGGCCGCGGCCAAGATGCGGGCGAGCTTCATCCTCCTCGGCCCGCTCCTCTCCCGCTTCGGGCGGGTCATCATCAGCAACCCCGGCGGCGATCGGATCGGCCGGCGGCCGGTGAACCTGCACGTCGACGCGATGCGGGCCCTGGGCGCCGAGATCGAGTACCGCAACGGCTACTACTTCGCCAAGGCGCCCGGCCGGCTGCGCGGCAACGAGGTCCGGTTCCCGCAGGTCACCGTCATGGGCACCGAGAACGCGATGCTCGCCGCGGTCCTGGCCGAGGGCCACACCGTGATCCGCCCGGCGGCCCAGGAGCCGGAGGTGGACGACCTGGTCGCGCTCCTCCAGAAGATGGGCGCCGAGGTCGAGCGGACCTACCCCGACACGATCGAGGTCGAGGGCCGCCGCCGGCTGCGGGGCGCCGTGCACCACGTCATCCCGGACCGGATCGAGGCCGGCACGTTCGTCGTGGCGGCCGCGGTGACCGGCGGGCAGGTGCGCCTGGAGGGCGCGCCATGCGACCACCTCGGGTCGTTCCTCGAGGTCGCCGGCCGGGTGGGCCTCGGCGTCGCCTGCGGCCGCGACACGATCGAGGTCGACGGGCGGGGGAGCGACCCGGGCCGCTTCCGGGCCTGCGACGTCGAGACCGCGCCCTATCCCGGCCTCGCCACGGATCTCCAACCGCCGACCTGCGTCCTGCTCAGCCAGGCCGATGGCCGGAGCCACGTCCACGAGGCGATCTTCGAGGACCGCCTGGAGTGGCTCGGCGAGCTCCGCCGGATGGGCGCCGCGGTGCGGGCGCTCGACCGGCACCATGCCGTCATCGACGGCCCGGCCCGCCTGCGCGGGACCGAGGTCGAGATCGGCGACCTGCGCGCCGGCGCCTCGCTCATCCTGGCCGCCCTGGCGGCCGACGGGACGACCACCATCCACGGTGCGCACCACGTCCACCGTGGCTATGAGAACATCGACCGCAAGTTCCTGGACCTGGGCGCCAGGATCGAACGGATCGCGGAAGGGACACGACCGGCCAACGCATGAAGATCGGTATCGACCTCGGGACCGCCAACGTCATCGTCTACGTCAAGGGCAAGGGGATCGTCATCCAGGAGCCCTCGGTCGTCGCCGTGTCGGACGACAACCGGATCGTGGCGGTGGGCGAGGAAGCGCGCGAGATGATCGGGCGCACCCCCAACAACATCCAGGCCATCCGCCCCATGAAGGACGGGGTCATCGCCGACTACGTCATCACCGAGGCGATGCTCAAGCACTTCATCCGCAAGGCGAGCGCCCGGAGCGTCAGCTTCGTCAAGCCCGAGGTGATGATTAGCGTGCCGGCCGGCGTCACGAGCGTCGAGAAGCGCGCCGTCCGGGACGCGGCGCTCAAGGCCGGCTCGCGCGAGGCGTACCTCATCGAGGAGCCCCTCGCCGCCGCGATCGGGGCGAACGTCCCGATCAGCGGGCCGTCCGGCAACATGATCATCGACATCGGCGGCGGGACGAGCGAGATCGCGGTGATCGCCCTGGGCGGCATCGTCGTCAGCCACAGCCTGCGGGTCGGCGGCAACAAGTTCGACGAGTCGATCGCCACCTACATCCGCAAGAAGTACAACCTGATGGTCGGCGACCGGACGGCCGAGGAGGTCAAGATCGCCATCGGCACGGCCCTGCCCCTCGAGCGGGAGCTGTCGATGGAGGTCCGCGGCCGCGACCTCATCGCCGGCCTGCCGCGGACGATCCCGATCACCAGCTCCGAGGTGATGGAGGCGATCGAAGCGCCGCTCCAGCAGCTCGTCGCCGCGGTCCGGACGGTCCTCGAGCAGACGCCGCCCGAGCTCTCCTCGGACATCATCGACAAGGGCATGGTCATGTCCGGCGGCGGCTCGCTGCTGCGCAACGTGGACAAGCTGCTCACCCAGGTGACGGGCGTCCCGTGCCACGTCGCGGAGAACGCGCTCGACTGCGTCGCGCTGGGGACGGGCCTCGCCCTCGAGCATTTCGACTTCTTCAAGAAGTCCCTCGTGCAGTCCATCTGACCATGGCCGCGCCCCAGGGGAGCCGGACGGGGCGGGCCTTCATCGACCTGCACTGCCACACCCGCGCCTCCTTCGATTCGCTGTCCGATCCCGTGAAGGTCGCCGAGACCGCCGCGTCCCGCGGGCTGACCCACCTGGTCATCACCGACCACGACCGCGTCGACGGGGCCCTCGAGGCGCAGGCGGCCGCGCCCGCGGACCTGACCGTCATCGTCGGCGAAGAGATCCGCGTCCGCGAAGGGGACCTCATCGCGGCCTTCATCCGCGAGGCGGTGCCGCCGGGCCTCTCGGCCCGCGAAGCCATCGCCGCGGTCCGCGAGCAGGGCGGCCTCGTCGGCGTGCCGCACCCGCTCGACCGCTTCCGCGGCTTCGGGCGCGGCCGGGCCGACCTCGAGGCGATCGCGGCGGAGGTGGACTGGATCGAGGCGTACAACGCCCGCGTCCTCAACCCCGCCTCGAACGGCGAGGCTGCCCATGTCGCCCGCGAGCAGGGCGTGCCCGGCGTGGCCGTCTCGGACGCCCACTCCCTGCTCGAGGTCGGCGTCGCGTACTGCGGCCTCGGCGGCGATCCGTCCACGCCCGAGGGCCTGCTGGCCGCCCTCGCCGAGATCGAGCTCGTCACCGGCCGCGCGACGTACCTCGTCCGCGGCTGGACCCCGCTGGCCAAGCTCGTCCAGCGGCTCCGCGGCAACGGCCGCGTCCGCGCCGGAGCGACCAGGTGACGCCGGCCGGGGGCGGCGTCGGACCGGACCCGGCCGCGGTCCCGCCCGAGGTCTCGCCCCTCGCCTCCGCGGCCGCTGTCGAGGCCGGGGTGGAGGAGAGCGCCGAGGAGCAGGCCGCCGAGGAGCGGGTCGAGCGCGAGGGCGTCTCGCTCGCCCGTCGCCTCCGTCAGCCGCGGACGATCCTCTCGATCGCGGTCCCCCTCGCCATCATCGCCTTCTTCGTCTGGAAGAACGGCCAGGAGTTCGGCAAGGTCCCCGGCATCATCGCCCACGCCAACCTGCTCCTGGTGCTGGCCGCGTTCCTCATGTACTACGCCGGGTTCCCCCTGCGCGGCTACCGCTGGGCGCGCCTCCTGCGGGGGACTGGCTTCGACATCCCGACCCGCGACGCGACCGAGATCATCTTCCTGTCGTGGCTCGTGAACTGCGTCGTGCCGGCCAAGCTCGGCGACGTCTACCGGGCCTGGCTGCTCAAGATGAACAGCGTCGCCTCGCTGTCGCGGACGTTCGGGACGGTCTTCATCGAGCGGATCCTGGACCTCTTCGCGATCGCCGTGCTGGGCCTCGCGGCCGGCTTCTGGAGCTTCCGGAACGGCCTGCCGCCGGCGATCCAGCTCGTCGCCGTCATCGGCGTCGCGGTCGTGGTGGTCCTCGCCGCGCTGCTCCTGACGATGCGCAACTTCGGGCGCGCGATCCTCGTCCGGCTGCCCCTGCCGAGCCGCTTCATCGAGCTGTACGACCGCTTCGAGCACGGCGTCTTCGGGGCCGTCGGCCTGCGCGACCTGCCGCCGCTCGTGGTCCTGACGGTGCTCACCTGGGCGACCGAATCGCTCCGGCTCTACCTCGTCGTCCGGGCACTGGGCCTGCCCGGCGTGGACCTCGGCCTGTCGGGCTCGGTCTTCGTCGCCCTGATCGGCTCGCTCCTGACCGCCGTCCCGCTGACCCCGGCGGGCCTGGGCGTCGTCGACGGCGGGATGATCTTCGTGCTCACCACGGCCTACGGCATCTCGGCCGGCTCGGCGGGCGCGATCGTCCTGCTGGACCGGGCCATCAGCGTCTTCACGATCATCGTGCTGGGCGCGATCGCCTATGTCCTGTCGGGCAAGCCGCGCGGCGAGGGCCGGATCGAGGTCCGCGCCCGGACGCTGCAGGCTGCGCCCGGCGGCCGGGGCGAAGCCTAGGCGCTCGCGTCCTCCAGCGCCACCTCCTGGCCCTCGCCGACCGGCGAAGGTCGGCCGGTACCAACGGGTCATATCGGCTGCAACGGGCCCTGGTGATAGTTGGCGCATCGCGGCACCGGCCGCGGCTGCACGTCAGGAGTGCCGGGCAGGCGATGACCGCTCAGAACGGACGGGCGTTCAACGAATGGCTGCGAGCGCAGCTCAAGGCCAAGAAGATGTCGCAGCGCCAGCTCGCCCAGCAGTCGGGCGTCGACCACTCGACCATCTCCCGGCTCATCCGCGGCGACCGGATGCCGTCCCTCGGCACCGCCACCAAGCTCGCTCGGGGGCTGCGCGAGATCAGGGACGAGGCCGATGCCCCGTCCTACCTGGGGACGGTCACCTCGGCCACGATGAACCCCACGGCGCGCGTCGAGTACGCGCTGCGGGCGGACGACCTGCTGAGCGAGGCGCAGGTCCGCCAGATCATGGAGTACTACCTCGCGGTCCGGATGCGCCGCTACGGTCGGGGCCTGCCTCCGAACGGGCGGCCGCTCGATCGCCCCGGCGACGGGCCGGCCGAGAACGGCCTGCTTCGGCCGCGGGTCGAGGCGGGCGCCAGCGTCCGTCCCGCGGGCCTGGCCCCGGCCCGCTACGCGGGGCGACCGATGATCCGCCCGGTGGGCGACCGGAGCGGGCGCTTCTGACGGTCCCCGGGCGGGGACCCTGACGTCGAACAACCCAGGGTGCGGCCCGGGAGGCCCCTCCCCTTCCGGGTCTCGGGGACAGCGAACGCCGGCCGGCAGCGGCCGGCGTTCGCTCTTGTCCGTGGCCCTCGGTCGCGCCCTCCGCGATGTCAGGCGTCGTCGGCAGGGCCGGCCTGCCCGCGGCGGGTTCGCGAGCCGCGGCTGGTCCGGAAGGCTTCGGGCGGAAGCGGCTCGAGCGGCAGGCCGGCCGCGAGGCGGCGGGCGCGGGCGACGTTCACGGCGTCGTAGCCCTCCTCCATGCCCGGCGTCTCGAGGATGAAGGCGACCCCGTCGAGCGCGGGGTGCCGCAGGATATGGCCGAGCCCGCGCTCGCCGATCGAGCCTGCACCGACGTGCTCGTGACGGTCGGCCCGCGAGCCGAGCTCCGAGCGAGAGTCGTTGACATGGATCATGACCAGGCGCTCGAGGCCGATCCGGCGGTCGAACTCGGCGAGCAGCGCGTCGACGACCTCCGGCTCCGAGATGCGGTGCCCGGCGCCCCAGAGGTGCGCGAGATCGAGGCAGAAGCCGATCCGTTCGGCGTCCGCGCCATGGGCCGCGACGGCTTCGAGCAGGTCGGCCAGCTCCGGGACGTCGGTGCCGAAGCCATCCCCGCCGCCGGCGGAGTTCTCGAGGACGACGAGCGCGGCGTCCCGCCCCTGCGGCGCCGCGGCGAGCGCGCTCGCGACGCCCTCGCCGACGCGGGCCGTCCCCTCGTCGACCCCCGAGCCGCGGTGCGAACCGACGTGGACGTTGACATAGCGGGCGCCGTACGAGGGCGCGACGGCGAGGTCGCTTGCCAGGACCTCCACCGAGCGCCGCCGGAACTCCGGATCGGAGCCGGCGAGGTTGATCAGGTACGCCGCGTGGATCGCGAGCGGCCGGATGTCGAGCTCGTCCAGGCGCTGCCGGAAGGCGGGCAGCTCGGACGGCGGCGCCTGTCGTCGCTTCCACGCGGTGGGGTTGTCGGCGAAGACCTGGAGGGCGCTCGCCCCGATCGCGCCCGCCCGCTCGGCCGCCTTGACCATCCCGGCGCCCAGCGGGAGATGCGGACCGAGCCGGCGGCCGTCGGGCAGCGGCGGCAGGCTGGCCGGATCCGGGCTGGTGGGGGCCGTCGGAGCGGGACGCGCAGATCGGCGGAGGAGCACCGATCGATCGTACCGCCCGCAGACGGCTGACCGTCGGCGCGCCTCGACGACCGGCGGGTCGGCACCCGTCGGCGCGCTCGGTCAGGCTCTGTGCTTCGTCTTGCCGTTCGAGCGCCCGGGCGTGTACTCGCCGCCCATGGTCGGCTCGATCAGGCCGTAGTCGCCGTCCCTGCGCCGGTACAGCACCGACACCTTCTCGTTCTCGGCGTTGACGAAGACGAAGAAGCTGTGGCCCAGCTCCTCCATCCCCGCGACCGCATCCTCCTCGAACATCGGCTCGATGGCGAACCGCTTGGTCTTGACGATCCGCGGTTCACGGGCGGGCTCGGCGGTGCCGTCGGCGATCCGACGGAGGATGACCTTCTCCTCGGGGGCGCGGGCTCGCAGCCGCGGCCGCTCCCGGTGGTCCACGGCCTGGCGCTCCATCTTGTCGACGACCTCGTCGACGCCGGCCTGGTAGGTCGCCGCCGCCGCCCGGCCACGCAGCGTCTGGCCGTCGATGACCAGGGTCACCTCGACGATGTGGGCATCGGCCGCGCTCCGATGCTGCTCGTTGGAGAGCTCGACGATCGCGTCGGTGCGATCGTCGAGGAAGCGCTCGAGGCGGCCCATCTTCCGCTCGGCGTACTGGCGGACGCGCTCGGGGACGTCGATGTTCTTGCCCTTGACGATCGTCCTCACCGCAGACCTCCGAAGAGCATGGAACGCGCGTCGTCGGCCGTTGAGGCGGGCTTCGGCGCGCGTTCCGTGACGGGTTCGCCGGTCACGGGCCGAGTATAGACCGGCCCTTGCCGGATTCCGAGGGCCGCCTCTTGGCCAGGTGGGCCCTGCCCCCTGCCGCGGAACCGGCGACACATCGCTACCGCTCCCGGGCGACCGTGACTGCCGAGACCCCCACGGAGCCCGCCGCCAGGAGGACCTCGGCGCACGCGGCGAGGGTCGCGCCGGTCGTCACGATGTCGTCGACGAGGACGATCCAGCGGCCCTTGACGACGGCTCGGCCTTCGTCCCGCAGCCGGAACGCCGCCGCGACGTTGGCGGCCCGGGCCGCCCGGTCGAGGTGGTACTGGGCGACGGTCGCCCGCGCCCGATCGAGCGCCCGAACGGCAGGCAGGCCGAGCGAGGCGGCCGCGGCCTCGGCGATGAGGACCGCCTGGTCGTAGCCGCGGTCACGGGCCCGCGCTTCGTGGACCGGCACCGGGACGAGGACGTCGCCCCCGGCCGCGACGGCACCCCAGCGCGCCGCGACCGCCCCACCGAGCGGGTCGGCCACCCGCCGCTCGCCGCCGTACTTGAGGGCGTGGAGCGCTCGGCGCACGGGCCCGGCGAAGGGGGCACACCACTCGAGCTGCAGGAGGGGCGCGGGCACGTCGGACGGCAGCCCCAGCGGGAGGCCGCCCGCGGCCCCACGGCGCACGAGCAATGCGGCCATGCAGGCGGTGCACAGGACTGCCCCCTCCGTCCCGCAGCCCGCGCAGCACGGGGGAAGGGCGAGGTCGAGCGCGCGGTCGACCACGTGCCGCAGGCCGTGCCCGGCGGCAAGGAGGGCCTCCATCGGCGCCAGCCTGCCACGCCGCGCTCACCGGCCGCTTACGGCGCCCGAGCCCCGGTCGCGCGGCCGGTCGCCGCGGCGGGTCGCCCGGCCCGTCAGGCCGTGGCCGTGCCTCCGTCGGCGGGCTCGAGCCGGATCAGGTCGCCGATCGCCGTGCCGGACGCATCGATCGCCCCGACCGGCAGCTCGAGCACGCCGTGCGCTCCGCGGACGTACCAGACCACGCCCCGCCAGGCTGGCAGCGCTCGGCGCAGCCCCACGATGCGCCGCTCGCCGCCCGACGCCTCCGGACGCCCCAGGAAGACGCAGTCGAGCGCGTAGCGCATGAACAGCATGTGGATCCCGTTCGTCTCGGGGAGCCACAGCCCCCCACCCGTGGGGAGCGGCGGCCGGAGCATCAGGCCGCGGAACCGCCCCAGGAAGGACGGCGCCGCCTCGAGGGCGTCCCCCAGCAGCGACCCGCGCGAGACGTTCTGGGCGACGAGGCGCGCCCCGTCGCCGCCGCTCACTTGCTGCCCGGACTGCCCAGGTTGAGGGCGATGAGGATGATGGCGGGGCCCAGGATGACGATGAAGAGCGACGGGAAGATGCAGCCGACGAGCGGGAACAGCATCTTGATCGGCGCCTTCGCCGCCATCTCCTCGGCCCGCTGCCGGCGCTCGATCCGGAGCTGCTCCGACTGGACCTGGAGGACCTTGCTGATCGAGACGCCGAGCTGCTCGGCCTGGATGATCGCCCCGATGAAGTTGGTCAGGGCCGTGACCTCGGTCCGGGGGATCATGTCCCGCAGCGCCTCGCGGCGGGCCTTGCCGACCCGGACCTCGGCCAGCGCCCGGCGGAACTCGTCCACCAGGGGGCCCTTCATCTTCTCGACGACCTTGCCCAGCGCGGCGTCGAAGCCGAGGCCGGCCCGGACCGAGATCGTCAGCAGGTCCAGGGCGTCCGGGATCTGCAGCAGGATCGCCTTCTGACGGGCCCTGACACGCCGGCCGAGCCAGAACTCCGGGGCGATGTAGCCCACGCCCACGCCGAGCACGCCCATCAGCACGCCCATCGTGATGCCGGCCCCGAGCAGGAGGCCGAAGAGGACGAAGAAAAGGCCGGCGAAGACGATCGCCACGACGGCCTTGATGCCCAGCCAGTCGGTGACCCGCAGGTCGCCGGGATTGCCGGCCAGGGCAAGGCGCCGTTCGGTGCTCTCGGTGAACGACTGGCTGGTGATCCGGGCGACCGTGCCCGACAGGCGCTGCGCGAGCGGCCGCAGGGTCCGCTCGAGGAACGGCTGCTGGAGCTCGAGCTCCTCGAGATTGCGGGCCTGCATCGAGCCGAGCTGGGTCAGGCGGGCCTGGACCGGGTCGACCGGGGCGCTCCCGGCCAGGCCGAGGGCGATGAGCAGGATGGCGCCGGCCGCGAGGGCGGCGATGACGATCGGCATGACGGTCATGGCCCTAGACCTCGATGTCGACGATGCGGCGGATGAGCATGAAGCCGATGAACATCATGAAGCCGCCGAAGCCGAGGATGATGACGCCGGCCGGCAGCCCGAGCACCCCGGGCGGGTTCTTGAACATGGGGTCCATGAAGCTCGGCGCCGCGATGAAAAGGAACATCAGCAGGCCGACCGGCAGGAAGCCGACGACGTAGCCCGACAGGCGCTGCTGGGCGGTCAGGGTCCGGATCTCGCCCTTGATGCGGATCCGCTCGCGGATCGTGAAGGCGATCGAGTCGAGGATCTCGGCCAGGTTGCCGCCGACGGTGTGCTGGATCGAGATGGCCGTCGCCATCAGCTCCAGGTCGTCCGAGCGGACCCGGCGGACCATGTTCTCGAGCGCCTGCTCGAAGGGCAGGCCCAGGTTCACCTCGCGGATGACGCGGCTGAACTCGAGCGAGATCGGCGGTCGGGACTCGCGCACGACCAGTTCGATGGCCTGCAGGAACGACGACCCCGCCCGCAGGGCGTTGGCGATGAGGGTGATCGTGTCCGGCAGCTGCTTGTTGAAGGCGTTGAGCCGCGAGCTCTTGCGGCGGGAGAGCCAGATGCGGGGCAGGAAGAAGCCGACGAGCGCGCCGGCCAGCAGGACGAGCGGGCTGGCCAGCGTCGGCAGGACGATCGAGAGGACCAGGAAGAGGAGCGGCACGCCGACGATCGAGGCGCCCCAGATCAGGAGGTACTCGCTGACCTTCAGCTTGAGGTCCGCCCGCGCGAGCTCGCGGGCCAGGTTGGCCCCGAAGTCGCGCTGCTCCACGACCTTGTTGAGCTGGGCCAGGGCCACGCTCTGGGCGAGCAGGTCCGAGATCGGACCCTGGCCGGTGACGACCGGCCTCTGCTGCTCCTGCTTGCCCGAGGCGTAGCGCTCGAGACGGGCGGTGATGCCCGAGCCGCCGCTCGCCGTGGCGATGCCCAGGGCGATGACGATGATCGCCAGGGCGGTGATCCCGGCGACGAGGAGGGTCATGGTCGACACGGCAGCGTCCTCGGCCTAGTACATGAAGCCGAAGAGGCCGGGCGGCAGGTGGATGCCCATGACCTCGAACTTCTCGACGAACTTCGGCCGGATGCCGGTCGGCTTCAGGTGGCCCTGGATCTTGCCCTCGACCACCCCCGTCTGCTCGAAGACGAAGACGTCCTGCATGACGATGACATCACCCTCCATGCCCTGGACCTCGGTGATGTTGGTGATCTTGCGGGTGCCGTCCTTGAGGCGGGCCTGGTGGACGATGAGGTCGACGGCCGAGGCGATCTGCTCGCGGATGGCCCGCAGGGGCAGGTCGACGCCGGCCATCAGGACCATCGTCTCGAGGCGCGAGAGCATGTCTCGGGGACTGTTGGCGTGGCCGGTGGACATCGAGCCGTCGTGGCCCGTGTTCATGGCCTGCAGCATGTCGAGCGCCTCCCCGGAGCGGCACTCCCCGACGATGATCCGGTCGGGCCGCATCCGGAGGGCGTTGCGGACGAGCTCGCGGATCGGGATCGCCCCGCGGCCCTCGATGTTCGGCGGCCGCGACTCGAGGGTCACCACGTGCTCCTGGCGGAGCTGGAGCTCGGCCGCGTCCTCGATGGTGATGATCCGCTCGTCGTTCGGGATGAACGAGGAGAGGACGTTCAGGGTCGTGGTCTTGCCCGAGCCGGTGCCGCCCGAGACGAAGATGTTCAGGCGGGCCTCAACGCAGGCGCGGAGGAAGTCGAACATCTCGGGCGTGGCCGTCCCGAACCGGATGAGATCGTCGACGGTGAAGGGCGAGGCGGAGAACTTCCGGACGGTGATGACCGGCCCCACGAGCGAGAGGGGCGGGATGATGGCGTTGACGCGGGAACCGTCCGTCAGGCGCGCGTCCACCATCGGCGACGACTCGTCCACGCGGCGGCCGATCGGGGCGATGATCCGATCGATGATGCGCATGACGTGATCGTCGTTCTGGAAGACGACGTTGGTCAGCTCGAGCTTGCCGGAGCGCTCGATGTAGACCTGGCGCGGGCCGTTGACCATGATCTCGGTGATGCTCTCGTCGCGGAGGAGCGGCTCGAGCGGGCCGAGGCCGATGATCTCGTCGGTGATCTGCTCCAGCATCCGGACGCGCTCGGCGCGCGTCAGGGCCAGCCCCTCCTCGTCGATGACCCGGCCGAAGATCTCCTCGATCTGGCGGCGGACCTCCACCTGGTTGGAGAGGTCGAGCTTGGGGTCCAGGTCCTGGATGACCCGGTTCTGGATCCGGAACTTGACGTCCCGGAACGACTCCCGGACCGGCGTCTGGGTGAGCAGGCGCTGCGACGGCGCGGGCGGCGCCGTCGGGCCGCCCGCGCCCGCCGGGACGGGCGCCGCGGGAGCGCTGCCGGGCGCGCCCGGTCCCGCTCCCGGCCGGGCACTTTCGATCCGCTTCAGAAGGGACATCGCCTACACCCCTTTTCGCCCCCGAAGGGGTCCATTCACCGCCACGCGAAGAGGGACTTCCGGGGGCCCGCCTTGGCCCGAGCCTCCTCGGACGCCCGGCGCTCGCCGGACAGGATCTCCGCAAGCCGGAGGACGTCCTGGGAGACCTGCGCCTCCCGGTTGCTGAGGACGAAGGGGACGCCCCGGTTGAGGGCATAGACCACGCTCCGGCCGTCGCTGACGATCGTGTGGTCCACCTTGCGCCCGATCGAGTGCTCGACGTCCGCGACGCGGATGCCGAGGGTGGTGTCCGCCCGGTTGAGGACCAGACGGACCTTGTCCGGCTCGTAGCCCAGCTGGTCGGCGACCTCCAGGAAGAGCCGCATGTTCTTGATGCTCGTGATCTCCAGGGTCAGGACCGTCAGGATCACGTCGGCCAGGTCGAGGATGCCCAGCGTCGTGTCGTTGAACCACGACGAGCAGTCCACGACGACGAGGTCGTGGGTCGCCCGCAGCGTCTCGACGACGCGCTTGACACCGGCCGTGGTGATGAGCTCGGCCATCTCCGGCGAGGGCGGGGCGAGCAGGACCCGCACCCCGGAGGAGTGGTTGATGACGAAGGTGTCGAGCGACTCGGGCTCGCCACCGGCCTCCAGCTCGGGGACCAGGTCGGCGATGGACTTGTTCTTCGGGTTGAGGTTGAGCAGGACGCCGACGTCGCCGAACTGGAACGAGCCGTCCACCAGGATCACCCGCTTCTGGGGGTCCGTCGCGGCGGCCACGGCCAGGTTGACGGCGATCGTGGTCCGGCCCACGCCGCCCTTCGGGCTGAAGACGGCGACGACCTGGCCGGGCTCGCGTTCCGTCGCGGCCGAGCCGCCGGGCGTCCCGACGGGGGCCGGCATGACGAGCCGGCCGAGCTTCTCGCGCTCGCGGGCATGGACCTGGCGGATGGAGGCGGTGAGCTCGTCGCTGCTGAAGGGCTTGACCAGGAACTCGCGGGCGCCCGCGAGCATGGAGCGGCGCAGGTAGTCCGCCTCGCCCTGGACCGACATCATGACCACGGCCGAGGTCGGGACCGTCGCCGAGAGCCGCTCGGTGGTGGCGATGCCGTCCATGTCCGGCATGTTGATGTCCATCAGGACGACGTCGGGGAAGAGGCGGGCGGCCAGCTCCAGGGCCTCGCCGCCGGACGCGGCCGAGCCCACCACCTCGATGTCGCTCTCGAACCCGAGGAGCTTGGCGAGGTGGTCGCGGGTCTCGGCGATGTCGTCGACGATCAGGACTCGGATCTGGTCGGTCATCGGTCTCGTTGGCGAGTGGGCCGGGGCGGGGACGGGGACGGGCTCGGTCACGCGCTGGACCGAGCCCGCCGAGTTCAGGTCGGGGACGGCGGGGCGGCGGGTCGCGCCGGCCCTTGCGTCACCGTGGGGCGCTGGCGATCGGCGGGAACGGCGGGATGACGCCGTACTGGTCGATCAGGGTCTTGAGGACGACGCCCGTGGTCGCGTCCGGCGGGCTGTCCTTGTCCTCGGTCGAGCGGAGGGTCAGGGTGATCGGCTCCGCGCCGAGCTGGGCGTAGCGGAGGACCTCGGCCTGCTGGGGCGTCACCGACAGGATGACGATCTCCTGCTGGCCGTTGAGGGTCGTCGTCGGGCCCGTGGTGGAGGTGCCGCCCGCCGCCGGGCTGGCCTGGGCCTGCTGCTGCTGGGCCTGCTGCTGCGCCGCGCTGGGTGGCGGCAGCAGCGTGCCGACGACCTTGAGGTTCTGGATGACCGTCTTGACGGAGAGCTGCGGGCCGCCGGGGAAGTCGGTGTAGTTGCCGGGGTTCTTCGGGTCGGGCAGGAGCTGCTGGATGCGGACCCCGATGACGACGTCCACCCGGTCGCCGGTCTGGACGATGGTGCCGACGCCGGTCACCTGGTCGACCTGGACGGCGACCGCCCGCTGGCCCTTGGCCAGGCTGGAGACCACCTGCAGGCTGTTCGTCCCGCCGGCGCTGGCGAAGGCGTTGCTGCGGGTGATCACCTGGCCGGCCTTGATGTCGGCGCGGGCGATCTGGCCCAGCACCAGGCTGGTGTCACCGAAGGCGTCCGCTGGCTTGTCGGCGATGTTGACCGACTTCGTCGTCAGGTCGTCCTTGACGATGGCGTTGCCCAGCGGGATGTCACGCGCGGCGACGACTTCGGTCGCGGTCGTCTGCTGTTGCTGCTGCTGTGACGTCTGCTGTCCGTTGAAGACGAACACGATCCCGATGAAGGCGACGATCGCCAAGAAGACCCCGATGAGCAGGATCAACCGATTGGATCGCTTCACGCACCCTCTCCCCAGCCTTGTGACAGGTGGCACCACTGTAGCACCGGCCCACGGCCGCGCGACTGTACCAATGGGCTAGGACGCCTAGGAAGAATCAGCCGCCGA
>DASVYJ010000062.1:0-86869 GCA_036392215.1 Candidatus Limnocylindrales bacterium
GGCATGCTGCTGGACCCCGAGCCCCTCCGCCGCGACCCCGAGTTCCGCCTCGTCTGGACGGCCCAGCTGCTCAGCAACCTCGGCCGCCAGGTCACCCTCGTGGCGCTGCCGACCCAGCTCTACCTGTTGACCCGCTCGCCGCTGGCCATCGGCGCCCTCGCCCTGGTCAACCTCATCCCGGTCCTCGGCCTGTCGCTCGGGGCTGGCGCCGTCGCCGACGCCTTCGACCAGCGGCGGATGCTCCAGCTCACCCAGTCCGGCCTCGCCCTCAGCACGGCCGTCCTCGCGCTGCTCGCCCTCTCGCCCGCCCCGCCGCTGCCGCTGCTCTACCTCGTCGCCCTGCTCGCCGCGGCCGTCTCGGCGATCGACCAGCCCGTCCGCAAGTCCGCCCTCTACCGGACCGTCGCCCGAGAGCGGATGGGCAAGGCCGTGGCCCTCGAGCAGGGGGCCATGCAGACAGCGATGGTCGTGGGCCCGACCATCGGCGGCGTCCTCTTCGCGGCCGTCGGCCTGCCGCTGACCTACGGCCTCGACGCGCTCGCCTTCTGCGCGGCCATCGCGGTCCTGGCCGTGGCCCGGCCGATCCCGCCGCTGGCCGGCGTCGCCCGCCCGAGCCTCGCCGGCATCGCCGAGAGCCTCGCCTACGTCCGGAGCCGACCGGCGATCCTCGGCACCTTCGTCATCGACCTCGACGCCATGATCTTCGGCCTGCCGGTGGCCCTCTTCCCGATCCTCGCCCTCGACACGTTCCATGCCGGGCCCGCGGGAGTCGGCCTGCTGACGAGCGCCCCGGCCGCGGGGGCGCTGCTCGGCGTGCTGCTGAGCGGCTGGGCGACGAGCATCCGCGACAGCGGCCGGGCGACCCTCGTCGCCGTCGTCATCTGGGGGCTCGCCATCACCGCCTTCGGGCTCGTCACGGTCTCGCTGCCGCTGGCCCTCGTCTTCCTGGCCGTGGCCGGCGCGGCGGACGTGTTCAGCGCCGTCTTCCGCTCGACGATCCTCCAGCTGAGCGTGCCGGACGCGCTGCGCGGTCGCCTCTCGGCGATCCACCTGCTCGTCGTCACCGGCGGGCCGCGGCTCGGCGACATGGAGGCGACGGGGGTGGCCGCGCTCACCTCCGCCTCGTTCTCGGTGATCAGCGGCGGACTCCTGTGCATCGCCGGCGCGGCCGTCGTCGCCTGGCGCTTCCCGGAGCTCGTGGCCTACCGTCAGCCGGCTGCGGCAGCCGCCGGACGCGGCGGGGCGAGCGCGGCCGAGGCCTCGGAGGAAGCGGCAGACGGCTAGGCTGAGGGCGCTGGCGGGCGCAGGCGAGGAGGGCGACGTGGACGGTCGGACCGGGGGTGCCGGCACGGGTGACGGGCCGAGCGAGACGGTGATCGGCCTGACCGACGCGACCTGGCGCCGGCACGACTTCTACATGCGGCTGGCGGTCGTGGTCGAGTCGGGTGCCAAGTGCTTGGGCAGCCGGGTGGGTGCGGCCGTCGTCCGCGACGACCGGGTCCTGGGGACCGGCTACAACGGCACGCCGTCGGGCTTCCCCAACTGCACCGAGGCCGAGCGCGGCTGCCGCCGCTGCGCCCTGCGCTTCGAGGAGTCGGACGCGCACCTGACGGGCCGGCTGTACGACATCTGCCTGTGCGTCCACGCCGAGCAGAACGCCCTCACGACCGGCGCCCGCTTCGGCGTCCCGGTCGAGGGCGGGACGCTGTACACGACGCTCCAGCCCTGCTTCAACTGCCTGAAGGAGATCCTTCAGGTCGGGATCCGCTCCGTCGTGTACCGGAGGCCGTGGCAGGCGCGCCATCCGGACTACGGCTGGGTCGAAGGGGAGTACGTCCGGCTCGTCGAGCACTTCCGGGCCCGGGGCGGCCTGTTCGCCAGGCTCGAGCAGGAGGCGGCGCTCCCACCGGTGGAGGTCGAGCTGGGCCGCCCGACCTGAATCGGGACGGGAGCCGGGTCCGGGCGACGGGGTCCGCCGTCCATTTCACGCACCTGAGAGCATCGCTCGGGCCGCTGGTGCGCGCCTGACGCGCCTCGACCCCGACCATCCGGCAATGGACTGGATGTCATGGATGCCTCGCCTGTCGGGAACCCCAGCCGCCTCGGGATCGCGCGGGATCGCGGTCGAAGGACGCTCGGGAGGCCGCGCATGAGCATCCAGCGGCTGCCCACCCGCCGCCCCGACCCCGTCCTCGACGCGCCGGTGCCGGTGGCCACGGTCTGCGTCGAGCTGCGCGACTGGAAGCGCACCCACCGCTCGCTGGCGGACGAGCGCCGAACGGCGGCCCGCGACTACGTCACGGCGATCATCCGCCGCGACATCCTCCTCCGCTCCAGCTCCCCGGAGGAGCAGCAGGCCTTCGCCGACCGACTCTGGCGCCGCTTCCGGGAGCTGTACGACGAGCTCCGCCACGGCGAGCAGGAGGACTTCGTCCGGGCCCTGAGCCGGCTGTAGCCCTCCGCGACCCTCAGCCGGCCCGCCGAAGCGCGACCGCCCGCTCGTACATCGCCTCGTACTCGCGCGCCGGCCCCGTCACCCACGACCAGTCGACCGCCATCCCCCGCCGGAGCAGCGCCGTCCAGTCCGGACCGCCGGCCTCGAACCGCGCCATCGCCCGCTCGCATGCCGCCAGGAACGCCTCCGGCGTCGCCTCGTCGAACACGAAACCCGTGCCCGTCGCGGGCTCCGCATCCACGTCGACGACCGTATCCGCGAGGCCGCCTGTGCGGCGGACCACCGGCGGCGTCCCGTAGCGCAGGGCGATCATCTGGCCCTGGCCGCACGGCTCGAAGCGCGACGGCATGAGGAAGAAGTCCGCGCCCGCGTAGATCCGGCGGGCCAGGACGCGGTCAAAGCGCTCCAGGAGGGCGATCCGCGTCGGCTCGGCCGCGGCGAGGTCGCGCAGGCCCGCCACCAGGTCTGGCTGACCGCTGCCGAGGACGACGAGCCGCGCGCCGGCGTCGACGAGACGCTCCGCGGCCCCGGCCAGGAGATCGAAGCCCTTCTGCGGGTCGAGCCGACCGATCATCCCGAGGACGGGCCCGGCAGCGTCGGGGTCCATGCCCACCCGGCTCAGCAGGTCGCGGCGGCAGACGGCCTTGCCCGCCAGGTCGGCCGCGCTGTACGTCGCCGCGACGTCCGCGTCTGTCGCCGGGTCCCAGACCGCCATGTCCAGGCCGTTGCGGATGCCCAGGAAGCGGTCGCGGCGCCGCGCCAGCACGTCGTCGAGACCCATCCCGTACTCGGGCGTCAGGACCTCGGCGGCGTAGCCGCGGCTCACGGTGTTCACCAGCTCCGCCCGCTCGATGCCGGCGCGCAGCAGGTCCAGCCCGTCGGCGCCGGCCGGCACGACCGCGGCCCGCTCGGCCGGGAAGAGGAACTGGGCCAGCCGGTCGCGCGGCGTCCAGCCGTGGTACGCGAGGTTGTGGAGGGTCAGGGTGACGGCTGCACGGCCGATGACCGGGTCGGCCGCGTGGGCCGTGTCGCGGTAGAGCACCGTCGGGCAGGCCTGCCACTCGTGGAGGCTCAGCACGTCCACCGGCCGGTCCTCGGTCCGGACCGCCTCGAGCGCCGCCCGGCAGAAGAGGCCGAAGCGCCACGGGTCGTCCGGGTAATCGCCGTTCGCGTCGCCGTAGAAGCCATCGCGGTCGAAGGCCGGCGGGTGGTCGATCAGGCGGAGCCGATAGCCGTCGGCCTCGACGTCGAGGATCGACAGCTCGGTCATCCCGTCGCTGCCGAGCGGGTCGGGGACGCGGAGACGGCGCCGCCCGACGGCCTCGGGGAGCGGCACGCTCCGGTAGCGCGGCAGGAACACCTCGACCGGTCGCTCAGGCTCGTCCGGCAACCGCCCCAGGGCTCGGGCAAGGGCATCGACGACGTCCGCCAGGCCGCCCGTCTTGGCCCACGGCTCGCATTCCGAGGAGATCAGCACGGCACGCATGGGGCAATCGTACGACCGCTCCAGCTGCAGGTCCTGGAAGGGCAGCCGTGCCGCACCGGTCGCGCAGGCGCACGAGCGTCCGCGGCCGGGATGCGCCCGCTATCATGGCCCGGCACATGGAGTCCGCGATCCAGATCCCCACACTGCCCGGAGCACCGTTCCGACTGCCGCCGCAGCTCGAGGGTCTCCGGCGGCTCGCCTACAACCTGTGGTGGACCTGGCATCCCGGCGCCCGAGTCCTCTTCAGCCGCATCGACGGCTTCGCCTGGTCGCGCTACCGCAACCCCGTCCCCGTCCTGATGCAGGCGACCGGCTGGAGCGAGCTGCTGGAGAACCCGGCCTTCATGGCCGAGTACCGGAGCCTGCTGGCCGAGTTCGATCACTACATGCAGAACGGGGCCGGCCACTGGTTCCAGCGCCAGCACGGCGCCGCGCTCGACGGGCCGATCGCCTACTTCTGCGCGGAGTACGGCTTTCACGAGTCGCTCGGCATCTACTCGGGCGGCCTCGGCATCCTCGCCGGCGACCACATGAAGACGGCCAGCGACATGGCCCTGCCAGTGGTCGGGGTCGGCCTCCTCTACCGCCGCGGCTACTTCCGCCAGACGATCGACGCCGACGGCCACCAGGAGCACGCCTACCCCGACTACGACCTGTCGCGGCTGCCCATCCAGCGCGTCCAGGGCCAGGACGGCGAGCCGCTCTCGGTCGAGGTGGAGCTGCCGGGCCGGACGCTGACCTGCGCCGTCTGGTGCGTCAACGTCGGGCGCGTGCCGGTCCTCCTCCTCGACACCGACGTCCCCGAGAACGACGACGCGGACCGCCCGATCACCCACATCCTCTACGTCCGGGGCCGCGAGATGCGGCTCCACCAGGAGCTCGTCCTCGGCGTCGGCGGCGTGCGGGCCATCCGCGCCCTCGGCCTCGAGCCCGCGGTCTGGCACCTCAACGAGGGTCATTCCGCTTTCCTGCTGGTCGAGCGGACCCGCGAGTACGCCCGCCTCGGGATGAGCCTCGAGGAGGCCCTGGAGCGGACGCGGGCGGACAGCGTCTTCACCATCCACACCCCGGTCTCGGCCGGCAACGAGCGCTTCGACGCGGACCTGGTCCGCCGCCTGGCGGGCCCGCTCTGCGACGGCGACGGCCGGCGGGGCACCGGCGGCGTCCCCGTCGAGCGGATCCTCGAGCTGGCCCGCGGCGTCGACGGCGACCCGTCGCAGTTCGACATGACCGCCCTGTCGCTGCGCCTCTCGAACGGGGCCAACGCGGTGAGCCAGCTCCACGCCGTCACGGCCAACACGACCTGGCAGGGCCTCGGCGGCCACCCGATCATCGCCATCACCAACGGCGTCCACACGCCGACCTGGGTCGGCAAGCCGATGCGCGAGATCTACGAACGCTACCTCGACGCCGACCTCGACGACCTCGACCCCGGCTCCGGGCGAGGCCGCTTCTGGGAGCGCGTCCAGCGGATCCCGTCGAGCGAGTTGTGGGAGGCCCACCAGCGCCAGAAGCTCGAGCTCGCCATCTTCGCCCGGGGCCGGCTGCGGACCCAGTTCGCCCGCCACGGCGAGGCCCCGTCAGTGCTCGAGGCGCTCGAGTCGGTGCTCGACACCGAGACCCTGACGATCGGGTTCGCCCGTCGCTTCGCGACCTATAAGCGGGCCAGCCTGATCTTCAGCGACATCGAGCGGGCCGCCCGCCTGCTGTGGGACCGCGAGCGGCCGGTCCAGGTCATCTTCG
Organism: Candidatus Limnocylindrales bacterium; assembly: GCA_036392215.1. GTDB lineage: Bacteria > Chloroflexota > Limnocylindria > Limnocylindrales > CSP1-4 > JAJYJO01. The sequence goes on from DASVYJ010000062.1 coordinate 5,685, forward strand.
CCGGCAAGGCCCACCCGGCGGACCGGCCCGGCCAGCAGGTCATCCAGGAGCTCTTCGCCCGCAGCCGCTCGCCGCAGCTCCGCGGCCGGGTGTTCATCCTCGAGGACTACGACATGCGGATCGCCCGCTTCCTGGTCCAGGGGGTGGACGTCTGGCTGAACAACCCCCGCCGGCCACTCGAGGCGTCGGGCACCAGCGGCATGAAGGCCGCCGCGAACGGCGTCGTCAACCTGTCCGTCCTCGACGGCTGGTGGGACGAGGGCTGGACCGGCGAGAACGGCTGGGCCATCGGCGGCCGGGAGACGACGCCGGACGAGGGCGCCCAGGACTGGGCCGACGCGCAGGACCTCTACCGCCTCCTCGAGCAGGAGGTCGTCCCGCTCTACTACGACCGGGGGGCCGAGGGCGTGCCGGCCGGCTGGACGAGGCGGATGGCGAACTCGATCGGGAGCACGCTCTGGCGGTTCTCGACGACGCGCATGCTCCACGAGTACGCCGAGCAGCTCTACCTGCCCGCCGCCGGCGTCCCGGTGACCCGCCGCTCCGCCCGACGCATCGTCACCGAAGCGGGCTGAGCCCCGGATGGCGCCGCGCATCTCCCTCGCCCTCGTCATCCACAACCACCAGCCCGTCGGCAACTTCGGCTGGGTCCTCGAGGACGTCTACCGCCAGGCCTACGAGCCGCTCCTCGCCGCCCTCGAGCGCCATCCGACCGTCCGGCTCGGCCTCCACTACAGCGGGCCGCTCCTGGAGTGGCTGCAGGCCGAGCACCCGGAGGCGCTGGAGCGCGTCGCCGCCCTCGTCGCCCGGGACCAGGTGGAGCTGCTCGGGGGCGGCTACTACGAGCCGATCCTGGCCAGCCTCCCGGAGCGCGACCGGGCCGCCCAGCTCCGCCTCATGACCGACGAGCTCGAGCGCCACTTCGGGCGACGGCCACGGGGCGCCTGGCTCGCCGAGCGGGTCTGGGAGCCGTCGCTGCCGGCGGACCTCGGCCGGGCGGGCTACGGCTGGACGGTCCTCGACGACAACCACCTTCGGGCTGCCTCCGTCCCCGAGGACGAGATGTGGGGCCCCTACACGACCGACGACCAGGGGCATCTGCTGACGATCTTCGGGACGGAGCAGGGCCTCCGCTACCGGATCCCGTTCGGCGAGGTCGACGGGCTGATCGAGTACCTGCGCGCGCATGCGACGGAGGACGGCGAGCGGCTCGGGATGATGGGCGACGACGGCGAGAAGTTCGGGGCCTGGCCGGGCACGTATGAGCACTGCTGGGGCGCCGGCCGCTGGATCGAGCGCTGCTTCCTGGCGCTCGAGGCGAGCGCCGACTGGCTGGCGACGACGACGCCCTCGGCCTGGCTGGCCCGCCACGCGCCGGTCGGCCGGATCTACGTGCCGACGGCCTCGTACGTGGAGATGACCGAGTGGGCCCTCCCGGCGGGCGAGGCGAACGAGTTCTCGCGGTTGCTCCACGAGGCCCGCGAGCGGGACGATCCCGCGGCGCGCTTCCTGCGAGGCGGCTTCTGGCGCAACTTCCAGGCTCGCTACCGGGAGGTCAACGACCTCCACAAGCAGATGCTGCGCACCTCGGCGGCCGTCGAGGCGATGCCTCCCGGCCCGGCCCGCGCCGAGGCACAGCGGCACCTCTATCGCGGCCAGTCGAACGACTGCTACTGGCACGGCCTGTTCGGCGGCATCTACATCGTCCACATGCGGATGGCGACCCTTGGCGAGCTCATCGCAGCGGAGGACCTCGCCGACACGCTTGCCCGCGAGTCGGCGGCGGCCGGCGCTCCCTCGCCCGACGGGCCTCGCCTCGTCGACGCCGACCTCGACGGGGTCGACGAGGTCCTCGTCGCGGCGCCCGGCCAGGTCCTCCTGGTGGACCTCGCCGAGGGCGCGGGCCTCGGGTCGTGGGACCTGCGGGCGAGCCGGGTCGCGCTCGCGTCGGTGATCCGGCGGCGTCCCGAGGCCTACCACGAGCGCCTACGGGCGTTCGAGGCCGCCGCCGAGGCGCGCGCGGTCGCCGGTTCGGCCGACGGAGCCGCCGCGGACGCCGCGCCGAAGACGATCCATGACCTGGTCCAGGTCCGCGAGCCCGGCCTCGCGGCTCGCCTCCACTACGACGACCACGAGCGCCGCAGCGGCATCGTCCGCTTCCTCGACGCGGCCGCGGGCCCGGGCGAGCTGCAGGCCGGCCCCACGCCCGATCTCGGCGACTTCGCGATGGGCTCGTTCCGCCTCGTCTCGAGCGGCCCCGCCCGCCTCGTCGTCCAACGCGATGGCGTCGTGCGCAGCCCCGACGGCGCGGCACGCGACGTCCGCGTGACGCGCGAGCTGGAGTGGGGCGGCGGTCGGAGCGACCCGTGGCTCGACGTCGTCGTCCGCGCCGAGGCGACAGCCGGGCCGCCGCTCGACGTGGAGCTGGGGCTCGAGTGGAACGTGAACCTGATGGGCGGCGGTCACAACCCGGCGGCGTACTACGAGCTGCCCGGCGCGTCGACCGACCCATCACCGGGTACGGCCGCCGGTCGCCCCACCGAGCTGGCGGCGACGGCCCGGCGTGAGCCCCACGACGGCTGCGGCGACCTGCCGCCGGGGGATGGGTTCGCCTTCGGCAACGAGCACGAGGGCGTCCGCGTCGAGGCGACGACGACGCCCCCCGCACGGCGGACGTGGTACCCGGTGGAGAGCATCTCGAACTCGGAGGCCGGCTTCGAGCGGGTCTACCAGGGCTCCTGCCTGCTCTTCCGCTGGCCGGTCCGGCTGGCAGCGGGTGACGAGCAGGTCGTCCGGCTGCGCCTCGCCGTGAGCCAGGCGCGCGACCGGGCCACCGAGCCGTGAGCGTCCCGGCGGCGCCGGCACGGCCCGCGCCGCGCGCCCAATCACCAGCCTCGCGGTGAGCCGCGGCCGCCTCGCCGTCCACGCGCACTTCTACCAGCCAGAGCGGCGCGACCCGTTCAGCGGCGTGCTGCCGCCCCAGGCGGCCGCAGCCCCGTTCCGTGACTGGAACGCCCGGATCGACGCGGAGTGCTACCGCCCGAACGCCGAGCGGGGCAACCTCGAGCGCATCTCGTTCGACCTCGGCCCGACCCTCGCCGCGTGGCTGGCGGCGGAGGATCCGCCGACCCTGCGCGGGTTCGTCGCGGCCGACCGCCCGGCCGGCTGGCCCGCCGACGCGCCGCGCGACGGGGGCAACGGCATGGCCCAGGGCTACCACCACAGCATCCTGCCCCTCGCCTCGCTGCGCGACCGGCGGACCGAGATCCGCTGGGGTCTCCGCGACTTCCTGCTCCGCTTCGGCCGGCCCGCCCTCGGCCTGTGGCTGCCGGAGACGGCGGTCGATGTGCCGACCCTGCGCCTCCTCGCCGAGGAGGGCGTCGGCTACACGATCCTCGCCCCCTGGCAGGCGATGGACCCCGACCTCGACACGCGCCGCCCGTACCGCGTCGAGCTCGGCGGTGGGCGGAGCATCGTCGTCGTCTTCTACGACGGCGGGCTCTCGGCCCGCGCGTCCTTCGACCCGGACGCGACGGCGGACGCGGAGCGGTTCGCCCGGGAGTACGTCGCGCCGCGACTGGCGGGTGGCCTGCCGAGCGACCCCCAGGCGTCGCCGCTGACCATCCTCGCCACGGACGGCGAGCTGTATGGTCACCACCAGCCCTTCCGCGACCTGTTCCTCGAGCGACTCGTCCGGCCGCCGGCCACCGAGCCCGACCGCGGCTTCGACGTCGTCCCGCTGGCGCTCGCCCTCGTCGAGCCCGCGGACCGGCCATTCCCGGTCGCGAAGATCCGCGAGCGGACCTCGTGGAGCTGCCACCACGGCGTCGCCCGCTGGTCGGCCGAGTGCCCCGACGCCGCGGACGGTCGCTGGAAGGGCCCACTCCGCGCGGCCATGGACCGCCTCGCCGGCGGCATCGACGCGACTGCCGAGGGGCTCGTCCACGTCTTCGCCGCCGAGCCGGACCTGTGGGCCGCTCGCGACGCCTACGTCGACATCGTCCACGGGGCCGAGCCGCCGGCCGCCTTCAGCGCCCGTTGGCTCGGGGACGACGCGCCGGCGGGCGAACGGCACGCCTTCGTCGATCTGCTGGAGGCGCAGCGCTGGCGCCTCGCGATGTACGCGAGCGACGGCTGGTTCTGGGACGATCCGGTCCGCGGCGAGACCAAGCACGTCCTGCTCTGCGCCGCACGGGCGGCCCGACTGATGGACGCTCTGGCGGGCACGAGCCTGGAGGCCCGCTTCGTCGAGGATCTCAGCCTGCTCGGCTCACCGTCGCGGCGGGTGGACGGCGCGACGATCTACCACGAGGCGCTCGCCGAGGTCGGTCAACCGATGCCCTGAGCGAGGCCGGACGCGCCCCCTTGCGGCTCGGGACCTCCGCGGGGCGGCGGGCGCGGCCCCGTTGCGGCTCCGGCGCGCGGCGGCGGCGCGGCCCGCCTTGCCGCCCGGCACCTCGCCCACGGCGGCGCGGTCCTGCGGCGCTCGTCGGCTCGGGGCCGTCCCGCCAGTACCGGTACGCATGACCGACGCGCTGAGGGGGTCTTGGAGGCTCGTCGCGACGGGCGTGTGTCGTCCGAGCGCTCAGGATCGCAGTCGGTGAGCGTCCGGCACACTCCGCGGGCGCCCGCAAACGGGGGTGTGTCGGCCGATGAGAGCCGATCGCACGTCGAAGGCGGCCGGAAGCGCGCCGGTCAGGCCTAGGAGTGATATCCCGCCGCCCGCCACGCCCAGGGCGCCGGGGAGAGCCGCGGGGAAGGGCGGCCTCGCGGGGCAGCGCCGCGGTGTTCCACCGTCCCGCAGCGCTGGGCCGGCCGTACGCGCGGCGTACGTTCCTGACGAGATCCCGGGCCCAGGCGTCGCATTCGTGCGTCTGACGCACGATCCCGACAGAGGGGATTCGTATCCGTGCACGAACGGTGGAGGATCGACGCAGCCGGCCGCCGGGCCGTCAGGAATGTACTTCTGACGAAAGGGGGTGGCCGATGGCGAGTGCGGCCGCGTCCCGCCGGGGCGGTGGCTTGGCGGCGGCGGGCCACCTGACCTGGCGGAGGAATCGTCAGCCCGTGGCCTGCGCGCCACGGGCTGACGGAGAGGGCGAAGCGCCGAGCCGGGAGGAGGTTCCGCCCGGCGCCGCGGAGATGTCTGTGGTGTAGGGTCTAGCGGCGGGAGTCGTGACCCCAGCGGATCGCGGCCGCGTCGAAGAAGGCGATGACGACCGCGAGGCCGATGAGGAAGTAGGCGAGTTCCATCGGATCGATGACCTGTATTGCTATAGTTCAGTAGGCCAAGTCGGAGTCTAGTTGGACTAGCACGCTATGTCAAGCCTCGACGAGTCCTACCCTGGCCTCAGGACCTCCGGTGGACCCTGGGACGTGGAGCGCGACTCGGATGTCCCGATCTCGACCCAGCTCTACTGGCAGATCGCCTACCAGATCGACTCCGGCCGGCTGCTGGCGGGCTCGCGGCTGCCGACCGTGCGCGACCTCGGCGCCGCCCTGCGGGTCAACCCGAACACGATCCGGAGCGTCTACAAGCGCCTGGCGGACGCGGGCTACATCGAGTCCCGCCAGGGCGCGGGCACGCGGGTGGCCGACCCACCGCCGCAGCGGCGCGGCGCCGAGGACCTCGCCGGCATCGTCGCCGAGATGCTCCGCCGGGCGGCCCAGGCCGGCTTCACCGCCGACGAGGTCGCGGCCGCGACCTTCGCCGCCGCGAGCGAGCGCAAGCGCCCCGGCCCGCATGTCCGCGTCCTCTTCGCCGAGTGCACCCCCGCCGACGCCGCCTACGGCTCCTCGCGGATCGGCGAGGCGTTCGCCGGCTCGGTGGACGCCGAGGGGGCGCTCCTCGAGCAGGTCGACGAGCGGCTCGGCCGCTTCCACTACGACATCGTGGCGACGACCGCCTTCCACGCCGACGAGACCCGCGGCCTCGTCGACGGGCGGGCCCCCGTCGTGGCGATGATGGTCGGGCCCGCCTTCGTGGAGCTCATGCAGGAGGTGGCGAGCCTGCCCGATGGCGCGAAGGTCGGCCTCGTCTGTGCCTCGCCGCGCGGGGCGGCGAACATGAACGAGATGCTCAGGCTGTCGGGAAGCCACGGCGTCGAGTTCATCGACGCAATCGAGGCGACCGGCCAGGACCTGGGCCGGGTGGAGGCCGAGGCCGACCTGATCCTCCTCTCCCGCGAGGCGCTGGCCCTCGGCCTCGATGGCCGTTTCTCGCGGCCCGAGCGCCTGCGCGAGTGGACGTACGACTTCGACCCTGCCGGCCTCGAGCTGCTCCGCCGCGCGATCGAGCGCGCCCAGGCGACGCGGTCGCCGCTCCGGGCGACGCCCGGCGGGTGACGACCGGCTCCCTGCCCTGCCTCGGCCCCGCTGCTATCCTCCGCGGCAGTGACCGCTGACGACCGGCCCGCCCACCGACCGTCCCGCCCCGCCCGACGGCCCGTCCCGGCCGCTGCCCCTGCCCGCCTCCGTGGCCCGGCGTTCGAGTTCCACGTCTCGCGGCGTGCCCGTGAGCGCTACGGGCTGGACGCCGCGCTCTTCAGCACGAGCGGAGACGTGGTCCTCGCCGACTTCGCCGCCACACGCGCCCTCGCCCGGCGGCTCACCGAGCGGCGCCGCGCAGCCGGGGAGCGCGAGCCCACCGTCCACGCCGGCCAGCTCAACGCGATGGGCCTCATCGACGAGATCCTCCACCATGTCGGCGCCCTGTACCGGCAGGAGCATCCCGCGCCGATGGCCGGCGCCCTGCCCTGGCTCGAGGCCCGCCTCGGGCGCGAGCGGCTCGACGAGACGCTGCTGCGGTTCGTCGAGACGTTCCCGCCGCCGGCTGTCTGGCGCGGGGAGCGCTCCCCGGCCGACTGGCTCGCGGCGTCGGACGCGGGTGTGCCCGACCGGGAGATCGCCCTCGAGGAGCTCGCCCACGTCTGGCTGGCCTGTGCCAACCCCGCCTTCGCCCCCTTCCGCGAGCTCTTCGACGACCGGGAGCTCGCCGAGTCCACCGCCTACCGCGACGTCGTCGCCGGGCTCCAGGCCTACTTCGCCACCCAGCCCCGGTTCGGCCCGGATGCCGAGTCGCTGGTGGCGATGCTGCGCAGTCCTGCCGTCAACGTGCCGGAGTCCCTGGCCGGCCAGCTGCGCTACATCCGCGAGCGCTGGGGCCTGCTCCTCGGCCGCTACCTGGACCGCCTCGTGGTCACCCTCGGCGTCCTCCAGGAGGAGGAGGTCGCCCTCTGGCTGCGGTTCCACCCGGGGACCGGCGGGGGCGGGGGCGGAAGCGCGGCGCCGGGCCTCCGCCTCGCCGGGATCGGCGAGGAGGAACCGGAGCGCTTCAGCGAGGACCGCGACTGGATGCCCACGGTCGTGCTCATCGCCAAGAGCAGCTACGTCTGGCTCGACCAGCTCTCCCGCCAGTACGGCCGCGGGATCCGGACCCTCGACGCCATCCCCGACGAGGAGCTGGATCGTCTCGCCGGGTGGGGCATCACCGGGCTCTGGCTGATCGGGCTCTGGGAGCGCAGCCGCGCCTCACAGCGGATCAAGCAGCTCCGCGGCAACCCCGACGCGGTGGCCTCGGCCTACTCGTTGATGGACTACCGGATCGCCGAGGACCTGGGCGGCCAGCGGGCCTACGAGGACCTCCGGGATCGAGCCCGGGCGCGAGGCATCCGGCTCAGCTCGGACATGGTCCCGAACCACATGGGAATCGACTCGAGCTGGGTCGTCGAGCATCCCGACTGGTTCCTCTCGCTCGACCAGCCGCCGTACCCGGGTTACTCGTTCACGGGCCCCGACCTCTCGTCGGACGGCCGGGTCACCATCCAGATCGAGGACCACTACTACGACGGGACGGACGCGGCTGTCGTCTTCCGGCGCCACGACCACGGCAGCGGCGACGTCCGCTTCATCTACCACGGCAACGACGGGACGAGCATGCCGTGGAACGACACGGCGCAGCTCGACTACCTCCGGGGAGAGGTCCGCGAGGCAGTCATCCAGACGATCCTCCACGTCGCCCGACTCTTCCCGATCATCCGCTTCGACGCGGCGATGACCCTCGCCCGCAAGCACGTCGAGCGGCTCTGGTTCCCCGAGCCGGGCCAGGGCGGGGCGATCCCCTCGCGGGCCGAGCACGCCATGCCGCGGGCCGAGTTCGAGCGGCTGATGCCCCAGGAGTTCTGGCGCGAGGTCGTCGACCGGGTCGCCGCGGAGGTGCCGGACACGCTCCTGCTGGCCGAGGCCTTCTGGCTGCTGGAGGGCTACTTCGTCCGCACGCTCGGGATGCACCGGGTCTACAACAGCGCCTTCATGAACATGCTGCGTGACGAGGACAACGCGGGCTACCGGCGGGTCATCAAGGAGACGCTCGAGTTCGACCCCGAGATCCTGAAGCGCTACGTGAACTTCATGAACAACCCCGACGAGCGGACCGCGGTCGACCAGTTCGGCAAGGGCGACAAGTACTTCGGCGTCGCGACGCTGCTGGCGACGCTACCGGGACTGCCGATGTTCGGCCACGGCCAGGTGGAGGGCTACGCCGAGAAGTACGGCATGGAGTACCGGCGGGCCTACCAGGACGAGCGCCCGGACCCCTGGCTGGTGGAGCGCCACGAACGGGAGATCTTCCCGCTCCTCCACCGGCGCTGGCTCTTCGCCGAGGCCCGCGACTTCCTCCTCTACGATCTGTTCACGCCATCGGGCGCCGTGGACGAGGACGTCTTCGCCTACTCAAACCGGGCCGGCGACGAGCGGGCGCTCGTCGTCTACCACAACCGCTACAAGTCGACCTCGGGCTGGCTGCGCGAGTCGGCCGCCTACTCGGCGCCGTCGGCCGACGGCTCGGGGCGCGCCCTCATCCGGCGCAGGCTCGGCGAGGGGCTCGGCCTGTCAGGCGAGCCGGGGCGGTGGGCGATCTTCCGCGACTGGCGGACGGGCCTGGAGTTCCTCCGCTCGTCGGCCGAGCTGCGGGAGGCCGGCCTGTTCGTCGAGCTCGACGCCTACCGCTGCCAGGTCTTCCTGGACTGGCGCGAGGTCGCCGACGGGCCATCGCGACAGTACGGCCGCCTGGCCGAGCGGCTCGGCGGCCGCGGCGTGCCGAGCGTCGAAGCGGCCCTCCGCGAGCTGCAGCTGGCGCCGGTCCACGATGCGGCCCGGGCGCTGGCGCGTTCCGGCGTCCTGGCCCGCGTCGTCGAAGCGGGGATGGCCGAGCTCCGCGAGGCCCGGGGGATGGGCGCGGCGGGGCTCGAGACGCGGACGAGCACGGCCGAGGCCGGTGCGGGCGAGGCGGGCGCGGGCGAGGCGGGCGCGGAGGCCGGATCGGGGGCCACCCACGCCGAAGATCGTGGCCGCGGCGACGAGGACCCGACACCGCTCCTCGACGCGGCCGAATCCGCGATCCGGACGCTCCTGGCCGCGGTCGACGAGACCCGTGGCGGCGGGCACGACGCGGCCTCGATGGACACCGCCGCGGCCGCGAGCGAGGCGCGACGCCGTCTCGCGGCCGTGCTGCGCCTCCCCCGCCTGGGGACCGAGCTCCCCGCCGGCGGCCCCGACGCGGACCCTGCGGCCCTCGCCGCGGCGCGGGACCTCCGCGACGGCCTCGGGGCGCGCTGGACGTGGAGCGTGCTCGTCGTCTGGCCCGTCGCGGCCGCCATCGCGCGCGTCGGCGGAGCGGGCGGCGTCGCGGAGGGGCCGCGGCCAGCCGCCGTCCTCGACGAGCTCCAGCTCGGCCCGGTCCTGGCCGACGCGCTGCGAGAGCTCGGCCACGACGAATCGGCGGCCTGGCGGGCCGTCGACCTCATCCGGGTCCTCGTCGGGCTGCCCCGCCTGGGCCACCAGCGCGCCGAGGCGGACGCGGCCCGATCCCGCGAGACCGCGGCCGAGGGGATTCCCGACGGTGCGCGGCCAGGCGGCGCTGCGCCCGAGGCGGAGCGTCGCGCGCTCGTCACCGCGCTCGTGACCGACCCCGACGTCCGGCCGTTCATCCGGGTCAACCGCTGGGAAGGCGTCTCGTGGTTCCACCAGGAGGCGTTCGAGCAGCTGCTCTGGTGGATGCTCGCCCTCGCCGCCGTCGACGCGCTCGCCGCCGACGCGCTCGCCGCCGACGCCGGACGGCCGGAGGTGGCGGCCGTCCTCGGCCGAGCCGAGACCCTCGCCGCCGCCCTGCGGACGGCGGGACGCGACGCCGGCTTCCGGCTCGACCGCCTGATCGAGGGCACGCCGGCCCCGACGCCGGACGACGGCGCGCCTCCTGCCGGCCAGGGCTAAGCCCCGGCCCCCGAGGGGCGGCCGACTTCCGGCGAGCGACGTCGCCCCGGATCAGTCCCCGAGGACGGCCCGCCGGAGCAGCGGCAGCGGCGGCGAGCCATGGGCCAGGACCGCCTCGAGATGCTGGCGGTAGTCGAAGCCCGGCGTCTTCCCGAAGCCGCCGACGACGTGGGCCGCGGGCACCGCGGCGGCCCCTCGCTCGTCCCCGGCCGCTGCCGCGAGGCGGCGGCGCCGCTCCTCCTCGAGATCCCAGAACTCGACCGATCCGACGAAGTACGTCGAGAGCTGCGTCGAGGTGAGGCGCGCCCGGTCCCACTTCGCCCGGGCCTCCGACGCCTCCTGGAAGCCGCCCTCGACCATCAGCCGGATGGCCTCCTCCTCGGTCATCGTCCCGGCATGGACGCCGATGTCGATGAGCGCGTTGGTGACCGCCCGCAGGTAGAACTTCCAGTGCGTCAGGAGCAGTGCCGGGTCGTCCGCGCCGTACCCCAGGTCCATCATGACCTGCGTCGCGTAGACGGCCCACCCCTCGGCGAAGACGCCGCTCCAGAAGACCGCCCGGACGAGCGAGGGGCAGCGATTGGCATACGCCAGTTGGAGGTAGTGCCCCGGTATGCCCTCGTGGATCGACAGCAGCCGAAGCATCCGGTCGTTGTCCTCGCGGAGGTACGACTCGACCTGCTCGGGGGTCCAGTCCGCCGGCGTCGGCGTGACCCAGAAGTAGCTCTTCTGGCCCTTGTCGAGCGGGCCCGGCGGGTCGAGGAAGGCGCCGCCGTAGGCGCGCATGAAGACCGGCGTCCAGGTCACCTCGAGCGGCTCCGCGGGCAGGCCGAGGAGGTCGCGCGAACGGACGAAGGCCTCGATGCGGCCGAGCTCGGCCCGGCAGTAGTCGAGCAGGTCCGCCGGACGCTGGTGGACGGCGCCGATGGCGTCGAGGACGGCCCGCACGATCGCCTCGTCCGCGGCAGCCCTGGAGCCTGCGGTGGCGGCGTCGGGCAGGGGTCGGTCGCCGAGCCAGGTCGGCCAGAGCTCGCGGGCGAGCCGGATCATCTCGGCCCGCACGGCCTCGTACTCGCGGTGCGCGCGGGCCTCGATCGCCCCTCGGTCGAGGTCGCCCTTGAGCGTGTGCCGCAGCTTCGCGTCGTACAGGGCGCTGCCGAGCCGACCCTCCCCGGCAGCACGGGCCAGGACCGTCTCCGTGAGGTGGCGCTCGAAGTCGGCGACGGCCTCGCGCGCGGTGTCCGCTGCGGCCTCCAGGCGCGGCAGCAGGGCGGCGACCTCGCCGTCCGAGCCGCCGTCGCGGGCCATGGCGACGGCCTGCTCGGCCAGCTCCGCGACGCCGTCGAGCTGGCGGAGCGCCGTCTCGGTGTGCAGCCGCGAGACGGGCCGGCCGTCCACGCCCTCCAGTTCGGCGACTGCCGCGGCGACGACGGCCGGGATGCCCTCGAGGCGCTCGGCGGCCGACGCCAGGCGCACGGCGAGGGACGCGAACCCCCGGCCGAGCAACGGGAAGATGCCGCTCCCGAGCAGGTAGACCCAGGTCAGCGGATCCCAGCGCTCGTCGCGCAGTTCCGTCTCGGCGAACCGCCGCGCGTCGAGCTCGCCCAGCAGCAGGTCGCGGTCGATGCGCTCGTCCGATGTGAGGCTCGCCTCGTCGAGCGCCCGCAGCTCGGTGGTCCACCGATCGACGAACGCGAGCCGCTCCTGCCGCCCCACCTCGGTCAGGTCCGGCCAGCGGCCGTCGTGGTCGTGCATCCCGACGGCCGTCGCCTCGAGCGGATGGAGCCGGAAGAACTCGTCGAGGAAGACCGGGAGGCGGTCGCTGAGGGCGGACATGGCGACTCCGGTGGGCGGCAGGGCACGAGCCGGGAGGACGGGGAACGCGAGCGAGTCTAGCGCAGGGTGCCGCAGGGTAGCCGCAGCACGTCCGGCGGTCGCGAGGCGACGGGGGCGCCGGCCATCGTCGTGGCGTGTAGCATCGCGCCAGCGGGCGAGGGGCGCCCGCCCAGGAGGAGCAGGCGTGGATCAGCTGATCCGCATCGTCATCAACGCCGCCGCCCTCGTCGCCGCGGCGAAGCTCGTGCCGGACATCCACCTGACCATCGGCTCGCCCGGGCCGCACTGGCTGAAGATCGCCGTCCTGGCCCTCATCTTCGGGGTCATCAACGCCTACCTCAAGCCCATCGTGAAGCTGGTCGCGCTGCCGATCAACCTCATGACGCTGGGCCTCGTCGGCATCGTCATCAACGCGGCGATGCTGCTCCTGACGGCCTGGGTCGCCGAGCAGGCGAAGCTCGGCCTCGGCTTCACGGTCGGCGGCTTCCCGCCCTCGTTCGGCGTCTCGACGATCGTCGCGGCGATCCTCGGCGCCATCGTCATCAGCGTCGTGGCCACCGTGCTCAGCCTGGTCCTCGGCCAGAAGCGGGTCCTGGGGCTCCGCGTCTAGGCCGGTGACCGACCGTCCCGCCGCGCCCGCCGCCGGGGCGACGGCCCGCGACCGCTTCCGCGAGCGCCTCAGGCGCGCACCGCTCCTCGCGGACGGCGCGATGGGGACGCTGCTGTTCAGCCGCGGCATCCCCCAGCGGGCCTCGCTCGACGAGCTGATCGTCAGTCGCCCGGAGCTCATCGCGACCATCCACCGGGAGTACCTCGAGGCCGGCGCTGAGCTCATCGAGACCGCCACCTTCGGGGCGAACCGGATCCGCCTGGCCGGCTACGGCCTGGCGGCGCAGGCCGGGCGGCTGAACCGTCGCGGGGCGCAGCTCGCCCGGGACGCGCGCGACGTCGCCGGCCGGGAGGCGTTCGTGGCCGGCTCGGTCGGGCCGCTGAGCGGACCGAACCGCGGCGCCGGCACGCTGCCCGAAGCGGTCGGGCGGGCCGCCTTCCGGGAACAGCTCGAAGCGCTCCTCGAGGGCGGCGTCGACCTCTTCGTCCTGGAGACATTCAGCGAGCTCGAGCCGCTCCTCTGGGCCGTCGCCGAGGCGCGCGCGGCGGCCGACGTGCCGATCGTCGCCTCGCTCACCTTCGGCGAGGAGCTCGCGACGGCCGACGACACCTCGCCCGCCGCGGCGGCAGCGTCCCTCGCCGAGGCCGGCGTCGACGTCGTCGGGGTCAACTGTGGCGTCGGCCCCCTGCTCTGCCTCGACGCCCTGGCCCGCATGGACGACTCCGCCGGCCGGCCGCTGCCCCGCTCGATCATGCCGAATGCCGGCCTGCCGCAGCGCATCGAGGGCCAGTTCGTCTACGCCGCCGGGCCGGCCTACTTCGGCGAGGTCGTCGGCCGCTTCGTCGACGCGGGGGCGCGGATCGTCGGCGGCTGCTGCGGGACGACGCCCGCCCACGTCGGGGCGATGCGGGCCGCCCTCGACGCGCTCGCCACGTCCGGCGCTGCCGGCTCGCCGAGCGCCATGCGCGCCGCCGGGCGTCAGGCCACCGCGGCGACGGCGATCGTCGAGATCGGACCGCAACCGACCGGGGCGCCGCGCTCGGCCGTCCCGGAGGCCGCCGGCATGGCGACCGCGCCCGGTCCGTCGAGCCTCGCCCGCAAGCTCGCCGCCGGCGGATACGTCGTGTCGGTGGAGATCGATCCGCCCCGCTCGATCCGCATCGAGCGGACTCTCGAAGCCGCCCGGCTCCTGCGCGACGCGGGAGCCGACCTCGTCAACGTCAGTGACTCGGCGATGGCCCGCGTCCGGATGGGCTGCCTCGCCGTCGCCTTCGCCATCCAGCAGCAGGTCGGCCTCGAGGCGCTCATCCACCTCACGACGCGCGACCGCAACCTGATGGCGCTCGAGTCGGAGCTGCTGGGCGCCCACGCGCTCGGCGTCCGGGATGTACTGGCCCTGACGGGCGACCCGCCGCGGGTCGGGGACTACCCGACCGGGACGGGCGTCTGGGACGTCGACTCGATCGGCCTCATCGAGATCCTCCGCCGCCTCAACCGGGGCGAGGACGCCGCCGGCGCGCCGATCGGCCAGCCGGCCGGGTTCACCGTCGCCTGCGCCCTCGATCCCACCGCGGCCGATCCCGAACGCGAGTGGGACCGCCTCGCCCGCAAGCTCGACGCCGGCGCGGACCTGGTGATGACCCAGCCGCTCTATGACCTCGCCCAGGTGGAGGCGATGCTCGACGAGGCGCGGCGACGGTTCGGCGCGTCCGGCTTCCCGGTGCCGGTCCTGCTGGGCGTCCTGCCGCTCCACTCGAGCCGCCACGCCGAGTTCCTCCACAACGAGGTGCCCGGCATCACCATCCCGGAGTCGCAGCGACGAGCGATGCGCGCGGCCGGCGAGCGCGGCGCCGAGGTGGGGCTCGAGATGGCGCTCGGATTGCTCGAGCAGGTCGGCGACCTCGTCGCGGGGACGTACGTCATGCCCAGCTTCGGGCGCTACGAGCTGGCGGCCGAGCTGGTCGGGCGGCTGCGGTCGCGGCGGGCGCAGATGGGATCGGCGGCGCGACCCGACGCCTGAGGCCGGGCGAGCGACCCTGGCAGCGCGCTACACTCGGGCGGCCATGGGTGCAGTCGACACGATGGAACTCTTCTTCGAGCGGCTCAATGCCGACGACCGCGCCGGCGCCGTCGCCCTGATGGACGAGAACGCCGAGATGCGCGTCCATGCCGGCGAGGGAGCGCGGACTCTGCGCGGCCTGCAGCAGGTCGGGGGCTGGTTCCTGCGCGCGGAGCGCGGCCTGCGGATGATCCCCGGGGACGTCCGCGACATGGGCAACACGTATGAGGCGGACATCCTCGTCGTCCGGCCCGGGGCGCCGTCGCAGCACCTCGACGCGAGCTTCCGGGTGGAGGCGGGCAGGATCACCGCGATCAACCTCGCGCCGCGCTAGGGCCCGCGACCCCAGGGCGCCGGAGCTGGACCTCGCGAGGCGAGGCTGACCTCGGGGGTCAGGCAGCCGTCAGGGTGCGGTCGACGGCGAGGCGTTCTGGATGACGCTCGGCGCGTTCTGGATGACGCTCGGCGCCGGCGTCGGGATGACCAGCTGGTCGCCGATGGCGATCTTGTTGGGATCCTTCATGCCCGGGTTCGCGGTCATGATCTGGTCGATCGTCACGCCGAAGGCGGCGGCGATCTTGCTCAGCGTGTCGCCCTCCTTCACGACGTAGACCTGGGGCGTCGGGGCGGGCGTGGGCGTCGGGGCGACACTCGCCGCGGCCGGGGCGCTGGGGCGCGGCGTGGAGCTGGGAGTCCCGCCGTGGTCGCCGCGGGGCAGCAGGAGCGTCGGCCCGAGCAGGAGCACGAGCGCGGCGAGGATCAGCGCGAGCACGCCCAGCCACAGGCCGCGGACCCTGGGCAGGCGTATCCGTGTCCGCAGGCTCGGGTAGGCCTCGATGCGGCGCGGCCGCTCCCAGGCCGGGCCCCGCTCCTCCTGGGCGCGCCGGACCTGCCCGCCGGGCGGATCGGCCGGCGGACGGCGACGGGCGGCGCCCGACGCGCTCGCCGCCCCGACGGCGAAGGATCCCGCGGGCGGCCACGCCACGTCGTCGTCCTGCGACTGCTCCCACGGTCGGTCGGGGTCAGGGGCGCCTCCCCAGAACCCCTCGTCGGGCGTCGGCTGCCGGCGCGGCTGGCCGAGCCGTGGCGCGGCCGCTTCGGGGGCCGGCGGCCGTGCCCGCGCCGCCAGGAATGGGGGCGCCTCTACGGACCCGTCCGACTCGCCGGCCGCCGCGGCCTCCTCGTCCGACTCGCCCTGGACCGACCCGTTCGGCGGCTCCTCAGAGACGCCGTGGCGGTCGCGATCCGCGGCGCGGGCGAGGGAGGCGGGGGCGAGGCCCGCCGCCGCTCCCACCGCGGCGCCAGCCACGCCGTCGGCCGCACTGCCCCAGGGCGGCGGTTCGGCCCAGTCCCGGGGCCGCGGCTGGGGGGGCGGGAGCGCGGCGACGGACTCGCCCTCGGCGGGTCGGGCGGCTTCGCGGCGGGCCCAATCCTGGAACGTCGGGCAGGCGGGGAACGCGGTCGAGAGGCAGTACGCCTGCTGGTGGGCGATCGCCCGGGGAGCGGGCCGCAGCTCGGCGAAGCAGCGATGGCGGCGGTCGGGCTGCGCCAAGCGCCGGTCGCGATCGTCCTCGAGGGCGACGAACGGGCAGACGGCGGACGGGGCAGACGGCGGGTGACGGTCGTCGTCCATCCCGACCATCATACCCGGCCCTTCCCGAGATGCGGTCGACCGCCGAACGCACGCTCGACGGACGACGGCGGGCGAACCGGTCTCGTCGGGCCGTTCGCCTCTAGGCCGCGAGGGACGTCGACTGCTACGGTCGCCCGGCTGCGGGGGGCCCCGACGCGCGGCCCATGCCCCGGCCGCCTCGGACCGCGCCGAGCCCACTGGCGAGACCGCCCGCACGAGGCGTCCCAGAGGAGGGCCTCCCCATGCGGAGGGCTGCGATCCTGGCCATCGGGCTGCTGCTGGCGTCCACGACGGGGGCCCAGGCAGCGTCCGTCCCCAAGGTGAGCGGGGACTACACCTACGCGTACGCGGGCGGGACCTCGAGCGTGACCCTGGACGCGCTGGCCACGGACCCCGGCAGCGGGACGTTCTCCTGGGCCCGCGACACGGGGCAGTGGGCGAGCGGCCACGTCACCTGCGTCGTGATCAACGACCAGGAGGCGTGGATCATCGGGGTCGTGGACGAGACGAATACCGGTCCCCTGCCCGCCTACTGGATGGCCCGGGTCCACGACGGCGGCCTCCCGGGCGGGACGGGCGATGCGGCGGTCTCGTTCCTGGGACCCGGCACGCCTCCACCGGGCTGCACGTTCCCGTACCAGTGGAACCTGACCGCGAAGTGGATGGTGCCGATCGCGAGCGGGAACATCCGCATCCACTGAGGACGGCCGTCGACGATCGATGGCCGGGGCGATCCGCCCCGGCCGCGTCCTTCCCGCCCGGCGATCCCGCGCGGGGGCGCCGTCGCCCCACGGCAGTCCACAGCGACCCATGCCCGGCCCGGTCCGATCCGGTCCGGCCGACCGTTTGACAGGCTCCGGGCCGCCTCGGACACTTGGCCCGTCCGGAGCCTCGGCGCCACGGTTCCCCCTTCGCCGCGCCGGGCCTGCCCTTCGTACGGATGAGGAGTCCCCATGCCCCGACTCACCGGCTGGCTCAAGCCCTCGACGACGGTCCACGCCCACTGCGACGTCCCCTGCGGCATCTACGATCCGGCGGCCGCGCAGCTCGCCGCCCGCACCGTCGCCCGGATGGTCGAGCTGATCGGGCAGCTCCCGCAGGGCTCGACGGAGATGGCCGACCGCCAGAAGTTCGTCCGCTGCGTCATGGTCAAGGAGGACCACGCCGAGCGGGTCAAGCGCGAGGTCCAGGTCATCTGGTCGGACTACTTCAAGCCCGAGCACCTGGAGCGCTACCCCGACCTGCACACCAAGGTCTGGAACATCCTCAAGCTCGCCTCGAAGAACAAGCAGAACATCGACGCCCAGGCGGCGGCCGACCTGGAGGCAGCGGTCAAGGAGTTCGCCGACATCTTCTGGTCGACGAAGAAGTAGCCGTCGCCACCGGCCCGCCGAGGCCCGGCGGACGATCGATGCACGCGCGCGCTCGACGCCGGGGCGGCCACTGGCCCTCCGGCGTCACCGCGTCCCGGCTCCGATGACGGGGGCCGGCTCTCCAGGCGTGGGCGCTGCGAGCGGGTCCGCGGCGGCCCTCCGAGCCCGCCTGGCGCGCCCGCCGGCCGCGCTGCGGGGTGCCCTCCAGCGAGCGCGGGGCCGCCCGTGGCGGGCCGCGGTCGCGGAGGGCAGCATGCGGCCGGCCATCGAACCCGGGGACTGGCTGCTGCTCGACCCGACCGTCGCGCGGTGGCCGCGGCCCGGATCCGTCGTCGTGTTCCGCGAGCCCGGCTCGGATCTGCTCGCGATCAAGCGCGTCGCGGCCCGCGGCGGAGACCACGTCCGGCTGGTCGAGGGGCTGCTGCACCTGGAGCCCGACGAGGCCTGGCTGGTGGGCGACGACCGGGCCATCTCGCTCGACTCGGGGCGGTACGGGCCCGTCCCCGCCGAGCGGCTCGTCGCCCGCGCCTGGTTCCGCTACTGGCCCCTGCGGCGCATCGGGCTGATCAGACGGGCCGCTGAACGGTGAGGAGCAGGCCCCAGGGATACGACGGCGCGGGCGCCGGCCGAAGCCGAACGCCCGCGCCGCACCGAGAGGGAGGGCTCAGAAGACGCGGACCGAGACGTCCGCCGGCTCCAGGAGCAGGCCCTTCAGCTCTTCGTCCACCTTGAGCATCGACAGGTGCGCACCCGCCATCTCGAGCGAGGTGCAGTACTCGCCGACGTAGCTGCGGAAGACGTTGATTCCCTTCGCGGCCAGCTTCTTGTGGGCGATGCCGTAGAGCAGGTACAGCTCGCTGATCGGCGTCCCGCCCAGGCCGTTGATCATCAGGGCGACCTCGTCGCCGCTCTGGAACGGCAGGTCCGGGACGACCGCGTCGAGGAGGATGTCGACGATCTCGTCGGCCGTGCCCATCTTGCGGCGCTCGCGGCCCGGCTCGCCGTGGATGCCGATGCCGACCTCCATCTCGCCATCGGCGATCTCGAAGAGCGGCGTGCCGCGGACCGGCGGGGTGCAGGACGAGAGGGCGATGCCCATCGTCCGGACGTTGGCGATGACCTTCTCGCCGACCCGGACGCACTCCTCGAGCGAGGCGCCCTTCTCGGCCAGGGCGCCGACCGCCTTGATCACGAAGAAGTTGCCGGCCACGCCACGACGGCCGATCGTCCAGGTCGAGTCCTTGACGGCCACGTCGTCGTTGACGAGCAGGTAGCCGATCTTCTGGCCCTCGGCCTCCTGCAGCTCCTTGGCCATCTCCCAGGCCGTGCGGTCGCCCGTGTAGTTGTTGACCAGGTAGAGCACGCCGGCCGGGCTGTCCATCAGCTTGGACGTCTCGGTCACGAACTCGACCGGAGGTCCGGCGAAGACGTCGCCGGGGCAGGCGGCCGAGAGCATGCCCTTGCCGACGATCATCGTGTGGGCCGGCTCGTGGCCGGAGCCCGAGCCCTGGATCACCGAGACCCGGTCCGGTCGCGGCCGGTCGGCCCGGTAGATCAGGTTGTACTTCGGCTCGTACTTCAGCGCCCCGCCGCTGGCCAGGGCGATGCCCTCCAGGAACTCGGGGACGAACGTCTTCGGGTCGTTCAGGAACTTCCTCACGCCGTTGCTCCCTTGCCGTACTGCTCGCGCCAGGCGGCGCTGATGGCCTGCAGGATCACCCCCACGGCGGTCGCACCCGCGTCCACCGAGCCGATGCTGCGCTCGCCGGTGTAGGCCGCCCGGCCCCGCTGGGCGAGCATCGACTTCGTCTCCTCGGCCGCCTTCGTGGCCACGTCGGCAGCGCGCTGGATCGCCTCGACGCCGTGGTCGCCGCCGGTCGCGGGATCCGCCAGGCTGGCCTCGAGGCTGTCGGTGGCGGGGACCAGCGCGTCGAGGAGCGTCTTCTCCCCGAGCGAGGCGCCGCCACGCTGCATGATCCCGGCGATGGACGCGCGGAGCATCGCCACGACGTCCTCGCCGGAGAGTTCCGTCCTGTCCCCGGCCGTCGCCCCGGCGCGCAGGAAGGCGGTGCCCCAGATGGGCCCGCTGACCCCGCCGACCTTGCCGGCGATGATCAGGCCCACCTTCTTGAGCAGGCTGCCCACGCTCGAGCGGTCGAGGGAGTCCCAGTCGCTGAGGACGACCTCGAACCCGTTGCGCAGCGAATAGCCGAAATCGCCGTCGCCGACCACCGAGTCCAGCTGGGCGAAGTAGACGGCATTGTCGACGATGGTCTGGGCCATCGTCCTGAGCACGAGATCGACGTCGTCGAGCGACGACTGCGCCATCCGAACCTCCCTTCGACTGTGACGACTGCCCCTCCGCCTGGCCGTCAGGAGGCCAGGCAGGCCTCGAGATCGGCGAGGGTGACGAAGTCGCCCGGGCGGGCCTTGCTGCGGTTGGCGAGGACCGTCGTCCGCTCGCCCCCCGGGTCGCCGAGCGAGGTGACGACCAGGAGCGCTTCGCTGGCGTCCTCGTCCTCCGTGTACCCGTTGACGGTCATCAGGCAGCGCAGCCCCGCCCCCGTTGCGGCGAGCAGCCCGTTGCGCGAGTCCTCCACGACGAGGACCTCCGCGGGCGGGACGCCGAGGCGCTCGAGGGCGAGCTGGTAGATGGCGGGGTCGGGCTTCTTGCGCGGCACGACGTCGCCCGCCAGGACGAGATCGAAGCGGTCCGCCCGCTCCTTCCCGACGGCGTACTCGAGGATGGCCCGCACCGATGCCTCGGCGGAGGTCGAGGCGACGGCGAGGGTCCAGCCGGCGTCCTGGGCGTCGCAGATGATCCGGCGGATGCCGGGTCGGGGCGGGAGCTTGCCCTGGGCCACCATCTCGGTGTAGAGGGCCGTCTTGCGCTTGTGCCACCTGGCGAGCTCCGCCGCCTGGCCCTCGTGGTCCTCCGGCAGACCGTTGGCCCGCACGAACTCGGGCGTCAGCTCGCTCGCCATCCGCTCCTTGCCGCCGCCGATGAGGAGCTTGCGGCCGTATTCCTCCTCGGACCACTCGACCGGCAGCCCGAACTCCCGGAATGTCTGGTTGAAGGCGGGCAGGTGGCCGTAGCGCTCGGTGTCGGCGAGGACGCCGTCGCAGTCGAAGATGAGGGTGCTCATCCGGCTACCAGGCCTTCCCCTCGCTGCCGAAGAGGCGGATGTGCTGCTTGGCCATCTCCATGACGGCCTGCCGCTGGACCGCCATCTGCGAGGGCGGATCGTACTTGTCGGGGTTCTGGGTCAGGAACTCGTAGCCCGCCTTCATGAAGGCGATCTTCAGGGCGGTGGAGATGTTGACCTTGGCGCAGCCGCGGCCGATGAGGTCGCTGAACTGCTCGGCGCTCATCCCGGTCCCGCCATGGAGGGCCACGGGGACGCCGGTCGCCTCGACGATGTCCGTCACCCGCTGCGCGTCCAGGGTCGGCGCCGTCTTGTAGGTCCCGTGGGCGTTGCCGATGGCCGGGGCGAAGACGTCCACCCCGGTCGCCCGGACGAAGTCGACCACGGTGCCGAGCGACTGGACCTGCTTGGCCTCGTCGCCGGTCATCTCCTCGGTCCGCTTGAAGCCCTCGATCTCCCCTTCGACCGCGGCGCCGTAGCGCCGCGCCTCCGCGACCACCTCGATGCACTGGCGCTTGTTCTCCTCGACCGTCAGCTTGCTCGCGTCGAAGAGGACGGAGTTCCAGCCCTTCGCCAGGCAGGCGCTGATGACCTCCCGCTCCGGGCAGTGATCGAGGTGGAGGGCGACGGGGACCGAGACCGTGTCGGCGTACGCCCGCCACATCGCGTACATCGCGTCCAGCCCGGTCATCTTCACGTGCTTGACTGAGGTCTGGACGATGAGCGGCGCCTTCAGCTCCTCGGCGGCGGCCAGCGCCGCCTCCATCGTCAGGTCGTTGACGACGTTGATGGCGGCGACGCCGTAGCGGCCGTCGAATGCCCGACGGATGATCTCCTGGGTGGGAACGACAGGCAAGGTGACACCTCCTGCCGGGACGCGTGAGCGCGGCGGCCAGCAGGGGACCGGAAGGTCCTGGCCGGGTGCGGCGCGGGCGGCCGCCGTCTGCCGAAAGCCTAGCAGCGGCGGGCGCGCCGAAACGTCAGAAAGAAGTCAATGTCGAGCGGCAAGCGACGGGCGCGGGCGGCTCCTCAACCGGCCGCGACGGGCGTCGCGTCGGCCGGCGGCGACGGGGCGGCCGGCCTGTCGAGGCCGAGGCCGGCGGCCGTCACATCCTCGGCGAAGCGCTCCAGGACCTCCGGACCCAGCCCCCAGCGATTCGGAAAGGCCTGGATGCGGGCGAGTCCGAGCGCGGCGAGCTCGCCGAGGAGGTCCACCCGCGGCTGACCCGGCTCGCGGACGCCGGCGTCGGGCAGATACATGGAGACCGGCAGGCTCGCCGGGTCACGGCCTTCCTCCTCGCAGCGCTGGCGGACGATCGGCAGCTCCTCGCGCAGCTCGGCCGGCGTCAGGGCGACGAGGTTCAGCTCGTCGGCGAAGCGGGCCGCCAGCCGCCACGTGACGTTGCGACCGTTGCCGCCGACCATGATCGGGAGGCGGGGCCGCTGCAGCCCGGCCGGCACGTTGATCGCCCCCCGGACCGAGGCGTGGCGGCCCTCGAACGTGGCGCGCTCACCGCTCAGCATGCGCCGCACGATCTCGAGCGTGTCCGCGAGGACCTCGAGCCGCTCGGCGAGCGCTGGGAAGCCGAAGCCGTAGGCGAGCCACTCGTCCTGCTTCCAGCCTGCCCCCAGGCCGAGCTCGAAGCGACCGCCGCTGATGACGTCGAGCGTGCTCGCCATCTTGGCCACCAGGGCCGGGTTGCGGAAGCCGGCGCAGGCGACGAGGGGGCCGACGCGGATGTGCTCGGTGGCCCGGGCCAGGCCCGCCAGGCCGGTGAACGCCTCGAAGGTGATCTCGTCGGTCGGCTGGGGGACGGTGTGAAAGTGGTCGAACAGCCAGATCGACTCGAAGCCGAGCCGCTCGGCCTGGGTGGCGAGGCGCACGCTCGTCGCCCACGCCTCGGTCGCGGACAGGCCGGCGTACTCGCCCTTCCAGCCCTGGGGGATCAGCAGGCCGACCTTCATCCGTCACGTCCTTCCGCTCGGGCGGCAGACCGCCGTCGGCTCGGCTCCGATCCGACTCGGTCCATCGGCTCGCGGTCCGCCCGGTCCCCTCGACCGCTCCCCATCGTGGGCGCGCTCGGCGCAACGCCGCGCCGGCGGCGCTCCCGCATGACCCTATCATCGCGCATGCAGCCGCTCGACCCCGCCGTTCCTGCGTCGCGCGCCGCGGCCGTCGCCGGCGCCCTCGACCCCGCGACACCGCTGCCGGGCGCGCCGGACCCGTGGGCGGCCTCGGACCGCCCGCCGCTCCGCGACGGCCCGCCGTACCTGATGACCGAGATGATCGCCGCCGAGCCCGAGCTCGCCCGGCGCGTCCTGGGCCGGCTGGCGACGGGGCCCGCGATGCAGCTCGCCACGGCCATCCGTGAGGCGATCGGCGGGGGCGGCCACCTCCTGACGACGGGCTGCGGGACGAGCGAGCACGCGGCCCAGGCCGCGGCGGAGATGCTGCGGGACGCGGCGCTGCGCGCCGGCCTGCCGGCGGCGGGCCGCGTCGTCGCGGGCCAGGCTCTCGAGCTGGCCCTCGCCCCGGGGCCGGCCGGCCTGGTCCGTGGCTCGCTGCTGGTCGCGGTCTCGCACGAGGGCGGCAGTGGGGCGACGATCCGCGCCCTGTCCGCGGCCCGGGAGGCCGGCGCCCGGACCGCGCTCGTGACGGTGAGCGGCCGCTCCCCCGCGGCGGCGCTCGCCGACGTCGTCCTGGAGACGGGCGAGCAGGACGAGAGCTGGTGCCACACGATCGGCTACCTCTCCCCGCTGCTCGCGGCGGCGGCAGCGGGCGCGGCGCTGACCGGCGAGCCCCTGGATCCGTCCGCGGTCGCCGGCCTGCTCGCAGCGGGCCAGGCGGAACCCGCGCCCGCGGAACGGCTCGCGGCCGCCCTGCGCGACGCGCGAGCCCTCCTCGTCGTCGCCAGCGGCGCGGACCGGCCCGCGGCGCGCGAGCTCGTCCTCAAGGTCGAGGAGGCGAGCTGGCTGCCGTCCGCGATGCGCGACCTCGAGACACTGCTCCATGGCCATCTCCCCGCGACCGACGAGGGAACCGGCCTCGTCCTGCTTCTCGCGGATCGGGAGGCCCGCGCGGAGCGCCTGGAACGGGCCCGTCAGGCCCTGGCGGCGGCAGCGGCGATCGGGGTGCGGGCCGGGGCCATCCTCGCCGCCGGCGCCGACGCGGCCCTCCCCGCGGAGGCCACCCCGGCCGGACGGGTCCTCGTCCCGGAGGCGCCGGGGCTGCCCGGTCCCGTCGCCGCGCTCCTGGGCACGGTCACGCCGCTCCAGCTGCTGACCGAGCGCCTCGCTCGGGCGCGCGGCACGAACCCCGACCCGATCCGCCGCGACGACCCGCGCTACCTGGAGGCGGCCGCCCGCGCCGACGCCTGACGGCCCGACCCCGACCGAGGGTTCAGACGCGGCCGATCAGCGCCTCGGCCAGCAGATCGAGCATCGCCGCGTCGCGCGGCAGGAGGACCTGCAGCATCAGGCGGTCGACGCCGATCGCCGCGAACTCGCGGGCCCGCTCGCGGGCCTCGTCCGGCGTGCCGACCATCCAGCGCGGCCGCCGCTCGGCGAGCCAGGCCTCGGCCTCGGCGGCCGGCTGCTCGAGGACCGCCAGCTGGTCGGCGACCCGCTGCTCGAGCTCGGCGCGGTCGCGGCCGATGAGCGCGCCGATCATCACCGAGCGGCGGAGGCTCGCCGGCTCCCGGCCGATCGCGGCGCACGCCTCGTCGAGCCGGCGGAACACGGTCGCCGCCTCGGCGGGCCGGCTCTTGGAGAGGTTGTACTCGTCGGCCCAGCGGGCCGCGAGCGCCCTGGAACGAGCGCTCCCCTCCCCGCCGAGGACGATCGGCGGCCGCGGCTGCTGGATGGGCCGGGGATGGAACCGGGCGTCCTCGATCCGCGTCCAGCGGCCCTGGAACGACCAGCCGTCCGGCTCCCCCCACAGACCGTGGAGGATCGCCAGCTCCTCCTCGAGCCGACCGACCCGCTCCTCGATCGGTGGGAAGGGCAGGCCGAGGCCGGCGTGCTCCACCTCGTTCCAGCCCGCGCCCACGCCGACGTCGACCCGGCCGCCGCTCATCTCGTCGACCGTCGTCACGACCTTGGCGAAGGCCCCCGGGTGGCGAAAGGTGACCGGTGAGACGAGGACGCCGAGCCGGATCCGGGTGGTCTCCCGGGCAAGGCCGGCGAGGACCGTCCAGGCGTCGGTCGTCGGCCGGCCGGCCGGGCCCGGGAAGCTCTGGTAGTGGTCCGACCGGAAGAGCGTCTCGAAGCCGGCCGCTTCGGCGCGCCGGGCGAGCGCCAGCTGCTCCTCGTACGACAGGCCCTGCTGGGGCTCGATCATCAGGGCGAAGCGCACCCGGTACCTCCGGCGCTGGTCGATCCACCGCTCCATGGCCCACGCGCCGCCCTGCGGTGCATCGTCACGTCCCGTCGACCATCCGCCCATCACGGATGATGGGTGTTGACAGGACTATTCGCATCTGTAGAATGGTTCGCGTGACCGCAAGTATCAATCCCGGGATCATCGCGACGCCGCGCCCAGGGGACCTCCGCGGAGCGCCGTCCGGCGGCGCTGCCGTGGACCGCGCCGCACTCGCTCGGGCGATCGTCGCAGACTACCAGTCCTACATCCGCCACTTCCGCTGCGCGAGCGCGGAGCGCCTCGGGAAGCAGGGGGTGAGCATGGCCCACCTCCACGTCCTGTGGCTGCTCCTCGAGCACGGCGATCTGCCGATGGGACGGCTCGCCGAACTGCTCGACGTGTCCCTCTCGAACGCCACGGGCCTGGTCGACCGGATGGAGGAGCGCACGCTCGTCGAGCGCGTCCGCGTCCGTGACGACCGGCGGCTCGTGCTGGTCCGCCCGACCACACAGGGTCTCGAGGCCGTCGAGGCGATGGAGGTCTTCCGGCGCGACCTGTTCGAGCAGGTCCTGGAGCGCCTGGACATCGAGCAGCTCCAGCGGCTGCATCAGAGCGTCCTGGACCTTCGCGCGGCCATGCCCGAGCCCGCGGTCTGCGGGCCCGCCACATCCGTTCCGACGGCCCCCACCGAATAGCGGTCGGCGAGTCCCCGCCGCCGACCGCGCCGTCCCGCCCACTGTCCACCCGGAGTCGCTTCATGACCGACCACGCCACCACAGCCCCGCCGACCCGCCCCGCCGGCGTGCCCGACACCACCCATCCGGCGATCGAGCTGTCGCCCCGCGCCCGCTTCGAGGTGCTGGGCGCGATCCTGCTCGGCCTGCTGCTCGGCGCCCTGGACCAGACCGTCGTCGGCACCGCCCTGCCGCGGATCGTGACGGACCTGCACGGCAACGACCTCTACACCTGGGTCGTCACGATCTACCTGCTGACGAGCACGATCACGGTGCCCTTCTACGGCAAGCTGTCCGACCTGTACGGCCGCAAGCCATTCCTGCTCGGCGGTATCACGATCTTCCTGCTCGGCTCCGCGCTGTCGGGCCTCTCCCAGGAGATGTGGCAGCTCATCCTGTTCCGGGGCATCCAGGGCATCGGCGCGGGCTCGCTCTTCCCCATCTCGCTGGCGGTCATCGGGGACCTCTTCACGCCGGCCGAGCGGGGCAAGTACCAGGGCCTCTTCGGGGCGGTCTTCGGCCTCTCGGCCCTGGTCGGTCCGGCCCTCGGCGGCTTCCTGACCGACACCCTGTCCTGGCACTGGATCTTCTACATCAACCTGCCGATCGGCCTGCTCTCGCTCGTCGTCATCGCTCGCGTTCTGCCCACCTTCCACGGCAAGCCGGGCCGGCTGCGCGACCTGGACTGGGCGGGAGCGGCGGTGTTCGCCGTCGGCATCGCCCTCTTCCTGGTCGGCCTGACGAACAAGCAGACCGGCGACTGGACCGACGTGGCGGTGGGCGGCCTCGTCGGCGCGGGCCTCGTCATCCTGGCCGTCTTCCTGTTCATCGAGACGCGGGCGACGGAGCCGATCATCCCGCTCACCCTGTTCCGGGACCGGACGTACAGCGGCTCCATCGCGGCGACGTTTCTCGCCTCGTTCGGCTTCTTCAGCGCCGTCATCTTCCTGCCGCTCTACTTCCAGCTGGTGCTGGGCAGGAGCGCCACGATCAGCGGCTACGAGATGTTCCCGCTGCTCATCGGGGTCATCGGGGCCAGCATCGCGGCGGGCCAGGTCGTCGCCCGGACGGGGCGCTACAAGCTGCTCATCCTCGGCTCGATGGCGGTCCTCGCCCTCGGCTCGTACCTCCTGACCAACCTCCACGCCGATACCGACATCTGGGCCCTCCGCGCCTGGATGCTGGTGGTCGGCCTCGGCATCGGACCCACCCTGGCCGTCTTCACGATCGTCGTCCAGAACGCCGTCCCGTTCTCCAAGCTCGGCGTCGCGACCAGCAGCCTGACCTTCTTCCGCCAGATCGGCGGCTCGGTCGGCCTGGCGATGGTCGGCTCGTACTTCGGCTCGCAGCTGCGGACGAACATCCCGACCCAGCTGTCGAGCGCCCACCTGCCGGCCCAGATCACGCAGGGCTTTGGCAACTCGAACTTCGACCCGAACCAGCTGACCGCCGTCGGCGGCAACCTCGGCAGCCAGATCCTGGCCGACGTGCCGGCCCAGGCCCGCGCCTTCGTCGAGCCGTTCATCCCCCAGATCGTCAAGGCCATCTTCGAGGCGGTCTCGATCTCGATCGGCCAGGTCTTCTGGTTCGGTGTCGCCGCCTCGCTGCTCGGGCTCGTCGCGGCCCTGGCGATCAAGGAGCTGCCACTCCGGGCCACCCTGCGACCGGCCGAGACGGGCAAGGCGACCGAGGGCGAGGCGCGCGGCGCGACGGGGATCCCGATCTTCGGCGAGTGAGCCGCTCGGGGGCCGGGGCGCCCTGCGATACTCCGCCTCGATGAGGCAGGCAGGCCGCCGCGGGCGGCCGCTCGTCCGGCCGCCCGATCCGCCGCTCCGCGACGGCGACGTCCTGCTGCGGCCGTTCCGCCAGTCCGACGCGGCCGCGATCGCGGCGGCGTGCCAGGACCCGGAGATCCAGCACTGGGTGCCGCTGCCGGCGCCCTACACGATCCGCGACGCGACGGACTTCGTCACCAGCACGGAACGCGGCTGGCGCGACGGGGTGCGCGCGGAGTTCGCCATCGTGCATGCCGGATCCGGCGACCTGCTCGGCGCCATCGGCATCGGGCCCGGCGGCCTCGGCCAGGGCTGGTCGATCGGCTACTGGGTCGCCCCCGACGCGCGCCGGCTCGGCGTGGCCAGCCGGGCTCTTCGGCTGGTCTCGCGCTGGGCCCTCGGGCTCGAAGGCGTCCGGCGCGTCTACCTGATCGCGGAGGCTGGGAACGTCGCGTCGCAGCAGGTGGCGGTCCGCGCCGGGTTCCACCGCGACGGGCTCCTCCGGGCGTACCTCTCGATGCGCGGCGAGCTGCAGGACGTCGCCCTCTTCTCGCTCCTCCCGCGCGACCTCGCCGCCGAGGCCGAGGAGCGCAGGACCCGGGCGGACGTCGCGCCGCCGGGCGCGGCCGGCACGGGCGCGCCGACCCCGACCCACCTGGTCGCGCCGGGGAGCGCCGATCGACCGTTCGAGCCCGTCCTGGTGCTGGCGGAGCTGCCGCCGGGCTCGCTGCGCCGCGTGAGCCGGGGCGACCTCGACGTCCTCCTCGCCCACACCCCGGCCGGCATCGTGGCGACCGAGGACCGCTGCCCGCACATGGCCGCCCCGCTCTCGCTCGGCACGCTCGACGGCTGCGTCGTGAGCTGCCCGCTCCACCGCGGCCGCTTCGACCTGTGCACGGGGGAGACGGTGCAGATGCCGACGACCGGCGGCCTCGATGCGGATGGGGTGTACCACCCGACGTGGGCAGCGCCGGGCAGCGAACCCAAGCCGGACCCGCCCGGACCGAAGGCCGAGGCCCGGCGCCTCACCCGCGTCCGGCGCTTCCGCTACTACCCCGTCCGCGTCCACGACGGCCGGATCGAGGTGGCTCTGCCCGAGGCGTGAGCGCGACGCCGGGCGTGCGCGACGCCGGCCGACAGGCTGATCCCGCACGGTGGTCCGTCGCGCTGGTCCCGCGCGCTGGTCGTCGCAGCTCAGGCCGTCGGCAGCGTCCCCCGTCGCGGCAGCCGCCGGCGCCGGTCCGGCTCGTCGCCGTCCTGCCGGGCGTCCTCCGCGTCCCGTCGGGCGATGAAGGCGAGGATGATGCGCAGCGCCTCCTCCGGCGTCTCGACGACCTGCAGGAGGCCCAGGTCCTCGGGCCCGATCGCGCCGTGCGAAAGCAGCGTCCCGCGGACCCAGTCGAGCAGGCCGAGCCAGTACGCCGACCCGACGAGGATCACCGGGAAGTGGCGGATCTTGCGTGTCTCGATGAGCGTGAGCGCCTCGAACAGCTCGTCCAGCGTCCCGAACCCGCCCGGGAAGATGACGAACGCGTCGGCGTACTTCACGAACATCGTCTTGCGGACGAAGAAGTAGCGGAACTCGACGGCCAGGTCGACGTAGGGGTTGACCTGCTGCTCGTGCGGCAGCTCGATGTTGCAGCCGATGGACAGGCCACCCGCCTCGTGGCAGCCCCGGTTGGCCGCCTCCATGACGCCCGGGCCACCGCCGGTGATGACGGCGAAGCCCTCCTCGGCCAGCAGACGCCCGAGCTGGCGGCTGCGCTCGTAGACGGGGTCGTCGGCGGCCGTCCGGGCGGAGCCGAAGACCGTCACCGCGGGGCCGACCGCGGCCAGCGCGTCGAAGCCCTCCACGAACTCGGACAGGATCCGCAGCGAGCGCCACGGGTCGGAGTCGAGGAAGGCCGGCCGTGGGGCGCGCTCCAGGAGCCGCTCGTCCTCCGTCGAGGCGTGGTGCCGACGGAGCAGCGCGGCGGCCTTGGGCCGCATCGTGACCCGGCCGCTGCGTCGCTGCTCCCGGTCGGGCGGGGTCGGGTGGCCCGCCGCCTCGGCACTCGAGGACGCGCCCGGCGGTCCCGCCGCCTGGCCGTGGCTCGCCTCATGGAGGGCGGCGTCGGGCGTCGAGCCGGCGCGCGGCTCGTCGGCCGCGTCGCGTCCCTGGTCGCGCGTCTCGCTCATCGGCTCCTGCCCGGCTCCGGCCCGTCGCGCCGGCGCCCGACGGGGCGGCAGCGGGCCGCGGGCTAGCATGCCACGGCCGGCCGTCCCCGACGCGCCCCTCGGTCCAGCGCCACGCGGCCGGCGGGGAGGGCCTAGGGCGATGCGGTCAGGGCCGCCACGATGAGGCTCTGGGCGACGATCACGGCCAGGCCCGCGACGATGAACCCGACCGCCTGCGCACCGAACCGCGGACCCGCCCGCGCCAGCGGGTCCAGGACGAGCGTCAGCGGGCGGACCACGAGGCCGACGAGGGGCAGGCTGAGCCACCACGAGAGGGCGAGCACGACCACGGCCGCCGTCCGCTGCTCGGGCGAGCCGTAGATGGCGGAGCCGGCCACGCCGAGGGCGAGCAAGCCGGTCCAGGCGCCGAGGCCCAGGCGCCAGGCGACTCGGAGGGCGGGGTTCGTCCGGAAGTCGCCGGGATGGTCAGGCAGCGCGGCCTGACCGGGCATCGAGGTCGGCCGACCCGGTGCCGGGGAAGCGGCGAGCAGGCCTCCCGCCGCGCGCCCGGCAGCGATCGGGACCGGCGGCGGCCCTGCTCGCCGTCGGGTGAGGTCGGCCCGCCGGCGCCGTTCCGGAAGGCTGAGCCGAGCTGTGCTCGCCGGGGCCGCGGCCGTGCCCCGGAGGACGTTGGGGACGACCGGCGGCCCGCTCAGGACGTTGGGCCGGGCCGTCGGCGAGGTCGCGATCGGGCGACGCTGCAGGATCATCCAGCCGCCTCCGGTCCGAATCTACGTCGGGCGTCCACCCCCGGCCGGGCCGCGGCCCGGCGCGAGCCACGATCGCCAGGTCGCCTCGGCGAGACCCGCGGTGCAGTCGTGCCCGAAGCGCACCAGCGGCAGGCGCAGGAGGCGGGCATCCGCGAGCAACCGCTCGGCCAGCTCGCCGTCCTCCATCCGCAGATAGCCCAGCCCGGCGTCGCGCCAGGCTCGGCCCTCGGTATCGGCGAGCGCTGTCGCGCCGAGACGCTCGACGAAGCGGCGCAGCTCGCCCGGGGCGATCGGCCGGCGCCGCAGGTCGTTGAAGACGACGCCGACCCGGCGCTCCTTGAAGAAGCGCTGCGCGGCGCGGGTGGCCTGCGAGTCGGGGAGGCCGAAGATCTGGACGGTGGGACCGGACGGCTGGGGCATCGTCCGCCAGCCTACCCGAGGGCCCGGGACGGCCGCCACCCGTTCGGCCGCGCCGGGTACCATCGCGGCCAGGAGGTGCCCATGGTCTGGTTCACCGTCCAGCTCGAGGACCGTCCCGGCGCCCTGGCCCGGCTCGCCGAAGCGCTCGGCCAGCGGCAGGTCAACATCACCGGCATCGTCGGCGTCGCGGAGGACACGGAAGGGGCGCTGATGCTCACGACGAGCGATCCGGCGGCCACCCGGGACGCCTTCGCGGCGCTCGGCCTGACGTACGAGGAGCACGAGCCCGGCGAGGGGCTCGCCCCCGAGGTCCGCCGCGGCCTGGCCGACCGCGGGATGGACCTGGCGGGCTGACGCGCCCGCACCCTCGATGCCTCGAGCTGCCCGACCCCGCGTCCCCACCGTCGCCCTCCGGCTGGAGTGCCGCGACGCGCCGTCGGCGGTGCCGGCGGTCACGGCCCGCATCGCCTCGGCGGGCGGCACCGTCCGGACCCTGAGCACGGTCCGGCGCCGCGAGGCCGGCCCGGGCGCGGCCGGGATCGCGGCCGACGCGCCCGCTCCGCCCGACGGGCCCACGGCCCCGACGCCCGCGGTCGCCGTGCTGGAGGTCGAGGTCGAGGGCCTCGCCGAGGCGGACGCCCTGGCCGCCCTCGCCGGCCTGCCCGAGCTCGCCGCCGAGCCACACCTCACGCGGACGCTCGACCGCGTCTTCGGCAAGCGCGTCATCGTCATCGGCGGCGGGGCGCAGGTCGCCCAGGTCGCCCTTGGGGCCGTGAGCGAGGCCGACCGCCACAACCTGCGGGGCGAGCGGATCAGCGTCGACACGATCGCCCTTGTCGGGGAGGAGCACCTCGCGGCTGCGGTCCGCGCCGTGGCCGACCTGCCCCGCGCCCGATGCCTCGTCCTGGCGGGCTCGATCATGGGCGGCGACGTCACCCGGGCGGTCCGCGAGCTACAGGCGAGCGGCATCCCGGTCATCGCCCTGAACATGGTCGGCTCGACCGCCAAGGCCGCGGACCTGGTCGTCTCGGATCCGGTCCAGGCCGGGACGATGGCCGTCATGTCGATCTCGGACCACGCCACGTTCGACCTCGAGCGGCAGCGGGGCCGCCGCTACTGAGGACCGCGACCCGTCCGGCGTGCCCGTGGCAGCGGGGCGGCGGCCCGGAGGACCGAGGCAGACCGATGCGCATCGCCACCTGGAACGTCAACTCGCTCAAGGCTCGGCTGGAGAAGGTCGAGTGGTGGCTCGAGCGCGCGGCGCCCGACGTCCTGCTCCTTCAGGAGACCAAGCTGACCGACGCGGACGCGCCCGTGCTCCCCTTCCGGATGGCCGGCTACGAGCTCCTCCACCATGGCGAGGGACGCTGGAACGGGGTCGCCATCGCGAGCCGGGTCGGCGTCGCGGACGTCTTCACCAACTTCGACGGGCGAGCGGTCCGCGACTCCGGCCCCGGTGCGGCGGGCGCCTTCGGGGAGGAGGACTTCGACCCCTTCGACGAGGCGCGGATGGTCTCCGCCGTCTGCGCCGGCATCCGCTTCGTCTCGCTCTACGCCCCGAACGGCCGCGTCGTCGGCTCGCCGTTCTTCGAGGGCAAGCTCGCCTGGTTCGCCCGGCTCCGCCGCTGGCTGGACGAGACCCGGCAGGTCGACGAACCGCTCGTCCTGGGGGGCGACCTCAACGTCGCCCCGACCGACGCCGATGTCTGGGATCCCGTGGCGGCCCACGGCGGGACGCACGTCTCGGAGCCCGAGCGGGCTGCCTTCCGGGCCCTCCTCGGGTGGGGCCTCGAGGATGCCTGGCGCGCCCGGCGCGACGAGCCGGCCCGCTACACCTGGTGGGATTACCGGGCCGGCAACTTCCAGCGCAACGAGGGCATGCGGATCGACCACCTCCTCCTCACCCGGCCCGTCGCCGAGCGCGTCATCGGCATCGAGATCGACCGCGAGGCACGCAAGGGCAAGCCGGTCCCGTCGGACCACGCGCCGCTCGTCCTGGACCTCGACGAGCCGGGCCGGCCGTTCGACCCGGGCTGGGCGGGCGCCGACGAGCGGTTCGCGGCGCGCCGCGCGGTCCACCGGGGGTAGCTCGCCGCGCCGACGGTCCTGCCGTCGCCGCTACCCACGCTGCCGGGCGTATCCCGCCGGACGTCAGAGGCACATCCCTGACGCCGCGGCGGGCGAGCGCGACGGGACTGTGCGTCAGAGGTACTGCATCGCCGGATCGGGGACCGTCGACGTCGGGACTTTGCGTCAGGAGACGGATCCGACGGCGCCGGAGCGTGGGATGTCAGGGATGTCCGTCTGGCGTAGACGCGCGCGGGTTGTGGGCCGGCACGAGTGCGCCGCGCCCGACGGAGCCCCGCATCGACGGATGACGATGCCGGCGGGCTGACATTCGTCCAGAGCGCGAGACCACGACCGCCCGCTCCCCGCCCCGCCCGGGCCGGCGATGCTCGTTGCGTCAGGCGCCGCCAGGCCGGCGGCTCCGGACAGCGACCTCCCTCTCCGGCGTCCGCGTGCCTCCTCTCGCGGCACCCGGTGACGGGCGAGCGCCCGAGACGCAGCGGTCCTCGCCCGACCTGTCCCGGAGCGCCGGAGACCTCCCTCCGGCGCTCCTCCCTCCTCCGGGCCGAGACAGCGCGCCGGCGACCGGCCGGGCACGGGCACCCGCGCTTCCGCCGCGCCGCTCTGGTGGTCCTACGTGCTCCCGGCGAGGGCGCCGTCAACGTCCGTGTCGGCGTCGTCCCCGTCGCTCTCGACCACTCCCCGCGCCGGACGCGAGCGGCGCCTCGGCGAGGCGGATCCCGCCGCCGGCGCCTTCGGCACCTGCCTCCCCGCAGCCTCCGTCTCCTCCGCCTCCGCCGCGTCCGTTCCCGGCACAGCCGCGACCGGCTCGCGAAAGGCTGGCCAGCGGAGCCCGAGGGCGAAGGCGCCGGCAACCGCGAGCCAGCCCAGCCATTGGAACGTCGGGTCGTAGCTCGCGACGGCGATCGCCGCGAGGAGGGCGACCTCGCGTCGCACGAGGAGCATCGCCGGCAGGAGGAACAGCCAGGTGTAGGTGTGGACGTTCGGCGCGGCGACGATCGCGGCAAGGCCGGCCCACGCCGCCGCCTCGGGTCCGCCGACGACCAGCATGGCCGCGGTCGCCAGGGTGCCCGCGATGCCGACAGCCACGGGCGGCAGAAAGCGGAGCAGGGACGACCCGACGAAGACCCAGGACGGATCGGCGGCGCGACGGTCCTGGGCGAGCCAGTCGAGGTAGACGTGAAGGCCGGTGAGCGGGACCGTGACGAGGACGGCGAAGCCGGCCAGGCAGGCCGCGATGAGCGCGGTCCTCGGGGCGCGTCGGAGCAGGACGACCCAGGGCTGAACCTGGGACACCTTGATCACCGCGACGGCCGCGCCGGCGAGGCCGACCCCGAGGCCGAGCGAGCGGTCCAGGATGCGCGGCGTCGGCCGCCAGCGACCGAGGGGCCGCGGCTCGTAGAAGGCCACGGCGAACGCCGCGAAGGCGACGAGCTGGACGTTCGCGTTCCAGATGCCCTCGGTGAACGGCGGCCACAGGAGGAGGAGCGGGATGGCCAGGGCCGGCACGCCGAGCCGGCGGCAGGCCACCACCGCTGCGATGAGGCCGACCAGGACGAAGCCTGCCACCACGAGCCCGCGAGGCAGGAAGAGGAGGGGCGCGAGGTAGGCCAGGACGTAGGGCGGGTAGAGGAAGGGCACGCCGAGACCCGCGCCGGAACGGAATGCCGCGGCCAGGTACGGCGTGTGGCCGTGGATCCAGCGGTCGGCCGCGATCAGCGGGACGTCGGCGTCGTTGCCGAGCTGGAAGTGGACGGCGATGAGGACCAGGCCCGGCACGGCGGCGGCCACGGCGAGCCACCACAGGGCGTAGCGGAGCCGGAGGTTGTCGACGCGCCCGACGGTGAGGGTCCGCGCGAGCAGGCCGTCGGGACCGCGCAGCGGGACACGCGACGCGGGCAGGGAGGGAAGGGCGGCCATGGGCGCCGAGCCTAGCGGGACGGGCGGGCCGCGCGGGTGAGCGCGGCTGCGCCGGACGTTGCAGACGGATGAAGGCGCGACCAGCGGGGGGCGCTTGACGAGCCGCACGGCGGTGCTAGCATGCCCCCACCAAACGTTCGTTTGGTCGCGCCGCCGGCGTGGCCGCTCGCTCACAGGAGCGCGATGACGCTCGCCCGTCCCCGCGAGGCCGCCCTGCTCGGTGTCGCCACCCGCCTCTTCCGCGAGCGCGGGTTCCACGCGACCTCGATGCAGGACCTGGC
The DNA here is from genome assembly GCA_036392215.1 of Candidatus Limnocylindrales bacterium. Taxonomy (GTDB): domain Bacteria; phylum Chloroflexota; class Limnocylindria; order Limnocylindrales; family CSP1-4; genus JAJYJO01. Next base: position 41,116 of record DASVYJ010000062.1, read on the forward strand.
CGAGGCGCTCGGCATGAACCGTGGCAGCCTCTACCACTACATCGAGTCGAAGGACGACCTGCTGTGGTGGATCGTCAGCGGCGCGCTCGAGCGACTCGACGGCCGCGTCCGGCCGATCCTCGAGGCGGACGGCCCGGCTCCGGGGCGGCTGCGCGCGGCGATCGCGGAACACCTCTGCTTCGCTGCAGCCGAGAGCGACGAGCTATCCCTCATCCAGATCGAGCTGCGCTCGCTCGGCGGGGAGCGGCGGGCCGAGCTCATCCGCCGGCGCGACGCGTACGAGGTCTGCTGGCGGCGGACGGTGAGCGACGGCATCGCCGCCGGCGAGTTGCGGGCCGTCGATGTCCGCCTGGCCACGATCGCCATCCTCTCGGCCTGCAACTGGTTCACCCAGTGGTATCGCCCCGAAGGCGCGCAGACGGCCGAGGCGATCGGGGCCGTCTTCGGAGACCTGTTCCTCGACGGGTTGGCGGGCGCTCCCGCGCGCGCCGTCGCGGGCCCTGGCGCGGACGCTACCGCGGGCCCTGGCGCGGGCCCTGCCGCGGGCCCTGCCGCGGGCGGCGGCCGGGGACGGTCGGGCGCGGAGGACCGGCCGTGATCCCCCGCGTCGCCCGGGCGACCGTGCTCGGGGCGGGGACCATGGGCGCCCAGATCGCCTGCCTCCTGGCAGGGGCCGGGGCGCGCGTCCGCCTGCTCGACCTCGACGCCGATGTGGCCCGGCGCGGCCTGGAGCGCGCGGCACGGCTGCGGCCCTCGCCGTCGTACGTCGCCGCAGACCTGGACCGTATCCGTCCGGGCGGCTTCGACGAGCTCGAGGACGCCGCGGTGGACGCCGACTGGGTGATCGAGGCGGTCGTCGAGGAGGCCGGGCCCAAGCAGGCCCTGTTCGAGCGGCTCGAGGCCGCCCTCGCCGGCCGGGCGGCCGCGGACTGGCCGACGCTGACCAGCAACACGAGCGGCCTCTCGATCGCCGGCCTCGCCGACGGTCGGAGCGGCGCCTTCCGGGCCGCCTTCCTGGGCAGTCACTTCTTCAACCCGCCGCGCTACGCCCGGCTGCTCGAGCTCATCCCCCTGCCCGAGACCGATGCCGACCGCCTGGCCCGCCTCGAGGCCTACGCCGGACGCCACCTCGGCAAGGGCACCGTGAGGGCGAAGGACACCCCCGCCTTCATCGCCAACCGGCTCGGCGTCCACGGCCTGCTGACGGCCCTCGAGCTCGCGACCGAGCTCGGCCTGGGGGTCGACGAGGTGGACGAGCTGACCGGATCGCTCGTCGGCCGGCCGAAGTCGGCCACCTTCCGGACCCTCGACCTCGTCGGCCTCGATGTCGCGGTCGCGGTCGCCGACCACTGCCACGCGGACCTCGAGGCGGACCCCGAGCGTGAGCGGTTCGCCGTGCCGCCGATCCTGCGGATTCTCCTCGAGCGCGGCGCCCTCGGCGAGAAGGCCGGCGCGGGCTTCTACCGTCGCGAGGGAGGGGAGGTGCTCGCCCTGGACCTCGCGACGCTCGAGTACCGGCCGCGTCGTCGGCTCGCGGCCCCCTCGCTCGAGCTGGCGCGACTGGAACGCGATCCCGGCCGACGGCTCGCGGCGCTGGTGGCCGCGGACGACATCGCCGGCCGCTTCCTGTGGCGGGCGCTCTCCGCGGGCCTCGTCTATGCGGCGACCGTGGCCGGGGAGATCGCCGACGACGCCGAGACGGTGGACCGCGCGATGCGCTGGGGCTTCGGCTGGGAGCGCGGTCCGTTCGAGGCGTGGGATGCGCTCGGCCCCGCGCGCGTCGTCGCGCGGCTGCGGGACGAGGGCCGTCCCGTCCCGCCGCTCGCCGCGGCCGTGGCCGGCGGCCCGGGCTGCTTCCACGAGGACGGGCACTCCCTCCGCTTCGCCGACCTCGCGCCGGTCGCCGTCCCGGCCACGCCGGGCGGGCTCGACCTGGACATCCGCCGCGCCGCCGTCCCGGGCCTGCCCTCGAACGCGGCCGCGAGCCTCGTCGACCTCGGCGGGGGGATCCTCGGCCTCGAGCTCCACGGCAAGCTCAACGTCATCGGGACGGACACGATCGCTCTCGGCCGGCGGGCCGTCGAGCGGGCGGCGACGACGTACGACGGCCTCGTCGTCGGCACCCGTGCGGCGGATCTCTCGGTCGGCGCCAACCTCGCTCTCCTGCTGCTGGAGGCGGAGGAAGGAGAGTGGCGCGAGCTCGACGCGGCGCTCCGCGCGTTCCAGGCACTCGTCCAGGCGATCCGCTACAGCCCGGTCCCGGTCGTCGTGGCGCCCCGCGGCCGGACCCTGGGCGGTGGCGCCGAGCTCTGCCTCGCAGCGCCCCGGACCCAGCCGCTCGCCGAGACGTACATCGGCCTCGTCGAGACGGGCGTCGGGCTCATCCCGGCCGGCGGCGGGACGACGGCCCTCGCCCGCCACGTCGCCGCAGCGGCCGGAGCTGGCCCGGGCGGCGGTCGCGGCCCCGGCGAGCAGGTCGGCGACGCCTTCGGCTTCTTCCAGGCGGCCCTGACGGCCGTGGCGATGGCGCGGGTCGCGACGTCCGCCGAGGAGGCTCGCGAGCTGGGCTACATCGGCCCCGCCGACCTCGTGACCGCGAACCCCGACCGCCAGTGGGCCGATGCGGCGGAGACCGCCCGCCTCCTCGCCGAGGCCGGCTACCGCCCGCCGGCGCCGCGGCCGATCGCCGTCCTGGGTCGGCGAGGCCTCGCCGCGGCCGAGGCGCTCACATACAACCAGCTCGCCGCCCACCAGATGAGCGAGCACGACCGGCGGGTCGTCCTCGCCCTCGCCGGAGTCATGAGCGGCGGGGACGTGGCCGAGGGCACGCCCCTCGGCGAGCAGTACCTGCTGGACCTGGAGCGGGAGGCCTTCCTCCGGCTCCTCGGCGAGCCCCTGACCCGGGCCCGCATCCGGCACACCCTCAAGACCGGCAAGCCCCTGCGCAACTGAGCGACGGCGGCGAGTCGGCCCGGAACGCAGCGGGACGACGCAGCAGAACAGCACGGAACGGAGAGCAGGCACCAGATGCGCGAGGCCGTGATCGTCAGCGCCGCCAGGACGGCGGTCGGCAAGGCGCCGCGAGGCGCCCTGCGCGAGCTGCCGCCCGAGGAGCTCGCCATGGCGGCCGTCCGCGAGGCCGTCGCCCGGGCCCCGGGCCTCGAGCCCGACGAGGTGGAGGATCTCGTCCTCGGCTGCGCGATGCCGGAGGGCGCCCAGGGCCTCAACATCGCCCGCCACGTGGCGCTCGGGGCAGGCCTGCCCGTCTCGACGAGCGCGATGACGGTGAACCGCTTCTGCGCCTCGGGGCTGCAGGCCGTCGCCCTCGCCTCGCAGGCAGTCGCGGCCGGGGTCGTCGACGTCGCCGTCGCCGGGGGCATGGAATCGATGAGCTTCGTGCCGATGATCGGCTGGCACTTCACCCCGAACCCGGGCCTCGCCGAGCGCTGGCCCCAGGTCTTCCTGAACATGGGCCTGACCGCCGAGGAGGTAGCCCGCCGCGAGGGGGTCAGCCGGGAGGCCCAGGACGCCTGGGCGCTCCGCTCGCATCGGCGCGCCGCGGCGGCCCAGGACGCCGGCCGCTTCCTGGACGAGATCGTCCCGCTCGAGGCACCCGTGACCGCCGTGGAGGAGGGGCGGCCGCGGGTGTCCCGGCTCGCCTTCGACGCCGACGAGGGCATCCGGCGGGACAGCGACGAGGCCGCCCTGGCGAGACTGCGGCCCGTCTTCGCGGCCGACGGGACCGTCACGGCCGCGAACAGCTCGCAGACGAGCGACGGCGCCGCGGCCCTCGTGGTCATGACCGCCGAGCGCGCCACCGCCCTCGGCCTCACCCCGCTCGGCCGGCTGCTGAGCTTCGCGACCGCCGGCGTCGAGCCCGAGGTGATGGGCATCGGTCCCGTCCTCGCCGTTCCGAAGGCGCTCCGGGCCGCCGGCCTGACCCTCGCCGACCTGGCGGTCATCGAGCTCAACGAGGCCTTCGCCGCCCAGGTCGTGGCCGTCGTCCGCCGGCTCGGCTTGGACGAGGAACGGACGAACCCGAACGGCGGGGCGATCGCGCTCGGCCACCCGCTCGGCGCGACCGGTGCGAAGCTGAGCGTCCAGCTGCTCGCCGAGCTCGCCCGACGCGAGGCCCGGTACGGCCTCGTCACGATGTGCGTCGGCGGCGGCCAGGGCGCCGCCGGCGTCTTCGAATGGCTCGGCGGCCGCCAGCCGGCTCGTGCGGCGGCGGCGCGCGCGGAGGCGGCGAGCGCCCCGCCGATCAGGGCGACGACGACGGTCGGGGAGGCAGCGGCATGACCCTCGAGACGGAGGCCCGGCCGATGCCGGCCGGCCGCGATCCAGAGAACGCGGCCAGGGGCGGCGCGTTCCTCGTCGGTGTCACGGACGCGGCGACCGTCCTCACCCCGGAACGGCTGAGTGAGGAGGAGCGGGCGATCCGGGCAGCCGTGGAGGCGTTCGTCGAGCGGGAGGTCGGGCCCCGCGCCGAGGCGCTCGAGGCCAAGGACTTCGACGCCCACCGTCTCCTCATGCGGCGGCTCGGGGAGGACGGGTTCCTGGGCGTGGACGTGCCCGAGGCGTACGGCGGGGCGGGACTCGGTCCCGTGGCCGGCGTCATCGTGACCGAGGCGCTGGCGCCGGCCGGCTCGTTCGCGGTCACCTACGCCGCCCACACGGGGATCGGCACGCTGCCGCTCGTCTTCTTCGGGACCGACGGGCAGCGTGCCCACTGGCTGCCCGGGCTCGCCTCGGGCGAGCGGATCGCTGCCTACGCCCTTACCGAGCCCTCGACCGGCTCGGACGCGCAGGCCATCCGGACCCGGGCCGTCCGACAGCCGGACGGGTCGTTCGTCCTCGACGGGACCAAGCAGTTCATCACCAACGCCGGCTTCGCCGACCTCTTCACGGTCTATGCCAAGGTCGACGGCGAGGCCTTCACCGCGTTCCTCGTCGAGCGGGACGCGCCCGGCCTGACGGTCGGGCCGGAGGAGCAGAAGCTCGGCATGCATGGCACCTCGACGTGCGCGCTGACGTTCGACGGCGTGCGCGTGCCGGGCGACCACGTCCTTGGCGAGATCGGCCAGGGCCACCGGATCGCCTTCAACGTCCTCAACGTCGGCCGCTTCAAGCTGGCTGCGGCCGCGCTGGGCGGGATGAAGCCGGCGGTCGGCATCGCCTGCCGCTACGCCAGGGAGCGGGTCGCCTTCGGCCGCCCGATCGTCCGCTTCCCGCTCGTCGCGGCGAAGCTCGTCGAGATGGCCCGCCGGACCTATGCCGTCGAGTCGATGGTCTACCGCATCGCCGGCCTCATCGAGGCGCGGCTCGCGGCGGTCGCGGGCGCGGCCGGCGAGGCCGCCGGCGAGACCGGCGGATCGAGCGAGGCCGTCCGCAAGGCCCTCGAGGAGTACGTCGTCGAGTGCTCCATCGCCAAGGTGTTCGCCTCGGAGGAGTCGGGCCACGTCGTCGACGAGCTCGTCCAGATCCACGGCGGCTACGGCTACATCGAGGACTACCCCGCCGCGCGGGCCTATCGCGACGCCCGGATCAACCGGATCTGGGAGGGCACGAACGAGATCAACCGGCTGCTCATCCCGGGCACCCTCGTCAAGCGCGCGGTCCAGGGCCGGCTGGACCTGCTCGGCCCGGCCCAGCGGGCGCAGGAGGCGCTGCTCGCCGGACCGGCGCTCGACGAGGCGATGGACGAGCGACCGCTGGCCGAGGAGCACCGGCTGGTGGCGGCGCTGCGGACCGTGACCCTGCTCCTCGCCGGGGCGGCCTTCCAGCGCCATGGCGTCGGGATCCAGGAGGAGCAGGAGATCCTGGCCGGGCTGGCCGACCTCGCCATCGCTCTCTTCGCCATGGAGAGCGCCGTCCTCCGGGCGACCGCGCCCGCAGCTGCCGCTGGCGACGCCGAGATCTGCCGGGACCTCGCCCGCCTGGTCGTGGCGGACACGATCGGGGAGGCAGAGCTCGTCGCGCGGACCCTCGCCGCGTCGCTGGCCGAGGGCGACGAGGCCCGCCTGCTCCAGGCGGGCGTCCGACGGCTGCTTCGGCCCGAGCCGCTCGACCGGGTCGGCCTCGGCCGCCGCGTCGCCGAGCGGGTCGTGGCCGCGGAGGGCTATCCGCTGTGAGCACGCGGCCGGCGCCGTGGCCGCCAGCGGGGGTGCGGGTCGCCTGAGCGGCGCCCCGACGGAGGCAGCGCATGACCGCACGGGCCGTGCCACCCGACTCGCCGCCCGGCTCGTCAGCCGGCCAGTCGTCCGACCGCGGGCTCGACCCGTACGCCGGCCGGCCCTGGCTGCGCCACTACGAGCCCGGCGTTCCGCCGGAGATTTACGTCCCGGAGGTCACCGTCGACGGCCTGCTGCGGGACGCGGCGGGCCGCTGGCCGCACCGCGTCGCCCTCACCTTCCACGGCGCGCGGACGTCGTTCCAGGAGCTCGACCGGGCCGTCGATCGCGCCGCCCGCGCCCTGCTCGAGCTGGGCCTCCGCCCCGGCGACCGCATCAGCCTGCACCTGCCGACGAGCCCCGCCTTCGTCGTCGCCTTCCTCGGGGCGCTCCGGGCCGGCCTCGTCGCCGTGCCCATGAACCCGCTCTACGTCGAGCGGGAGCTCGAGCTCGTGCTCGGCGCGACGCAGCCGCGCGCCTCGGTCACCCTCGACCTCATCGCCGGCCGCGTGGCGAGCGTCCGCGACCGCCTCGGTGCCGTCCTCGGCGAGCCCCTCCGCCTCGACGGCGTCCCCCTCCGGGTCATCGCCCTCGGCATCCAGGACATGCTACCCCGCCCCATCCGCTGGCTCTACCCGTTCAAGGCGCGCCGCGAGGGCCGCTGGCAGCCGATCGCCCACTGCCCGGCGACGCCGAACCTCTACCGCCTGCTGACGGCGGCGCCCGCGGGCCCGCCCGTCCCGTCGGCGGCGCGACCCGGCGACCCGGCCGTGCTCGAGCCGACGGGCGGCACGACCGGCATCCCCAAGGCGGCGGTCCTGACCCATCGCAACCTCGTCGCGAACGCCGTCCAGGTCGCCGCCTGGTTCCCCGCCGAAGCGCCGCGCGCGGGCAGCCGGGACGCGATCCTGTGCGCCCTGCCGTACTTCCACATCTACGGTCTGACCGTAGCCATGGACTACGCCCTGCTGCGCGGCCTGACCCAGATCCTCCATCCGCGCTTCGATCGCGACGCGATCCTGCGATCCATCGCTCGCGAGCGGCCCCGCCTCTTCCCCGGCGCACCGGTGATGTACGCGGGCCTCCTGGACGACCCGCGTCTCCACGACTACGACCTGAGCTCGATCGAGGCCTGCATCAGCGGCTCGGCCCCGCTCATGGCGCCCGTCCAGGACGGCTTCGAGGCGGCGACCGGCGGGCGCGTCGTGGAAGGCTACGGCCTCACGGAGGCGAGCCCCGTGACGCACAGCAACCCCATCCACGGGGAGCGACGGCTGGGCACCGTGGGGTTGCCGTTCCCCTCGACGGAGGCCCGCATCGTCGACCTCGAGACGGGCACGCGGCCTGTACCCGTCGGCGAGCCCGGCGAGCTCTGTGTCCGGGGCCCGCAGGTGATGGCCGGCTACTGGCAGCGGCCGGACGAGACGGCCCGGGTCCTGCGCGACGGCTGGCTCTCGACAGGCGACGTGGCGACGATGGACGAGGACGGCTTCTTCCGGATCGTCGACCGGCGCAAGGAGCTGATCATCGTCGGCGGCATCAACGTCTACCCCCGCGAGGTCGAGGAGGTCCTGGTCGCGCACCCCGCGGTCGCCGAGGCCGTCGCGGTCGGTGCCCCCGACCCTCGCCGCGGCGAGGTCGTCTCGGCCTACGTGGTGCCGAAGCTGGGCGCCTCGACGACGGCGGAGGAGCTCCAGGCCTGGTGCCGCGAGCAGCTCGCCCGCTACAAGGTGCCTGTCTACATCGAGCTGCGCGGCGAGCTGCCCAAGACGATGGTCGGCAAGGTCCTCCGCCGCGTCCTCGCCGAGGAGCGCCGCGAGCGCCTGGCGGACGCGACGGCCGAGGTCGCAGCCGGGCTGGCGGACGAGACCGCCTCCCGCTCCTAGTCGCCCGCCCCCTCGGCAGGGCGCTCGAGCACGGCGCGGGCGGCGAGGCCGAGCGGGAGGCTGCCGCTCGAGGTGAGCGCGTCGTGGAACTCGCGCAGGACGCCGGCCGGCACGTCGGCGGGCGCGACGGCGGCGAGCCCGCGCGCGGCGAGGTAGCGCTCCCGGATGCGGAGGATCTCGAGGCAGCCGGTGAGGTACGACGAGGCCTGGGTCGGCCACGCGCAGTAGCGACCGACCTCCGCCCGCGCGGTCGGCTCGGGCATCGCCGTCTTCTCGACCATGAAGCGGACCGCCGCATCGTGGTCCAGCTCGCCCAGGTGGAGGCTCGTGTCGACGACGATCCGGGCGGCCCGAAAGATCGTCGCCTTGAGCTGGTACAGCTCCTGCAGCGGATCGGTGAAGAAGCCGCGTTCGCGCATCAGCCGCTCGGCGTAGAGCGCCCAGCCCTCGGTGAAGTACGGCGTCCCGAAGGAGCGCCGGACGTCGCTCGCGCCGAGCTTGCGCATGACGAGGTGCCAGTGGTGGCCGGGATACGCCTCGTGGACCGCGGTGGTCGGGATGAAGCCGTGGCTGTTGGCGGAGAGGCGCTCCTGCACCTCGGGCTCGGGCGTGCGGTCGGGCGCGAAGGGCACGAAGAAGTGGCCGACCAGGGTGTCGGCGAAGGACGGCGGAGCCATGTACGAGGCGACGCCGAGGATCGGCCGCTGGAAGACGGGCGAGGGCTCGACGAGGCAGCGCTCACCGGGCGGCAGGCTGACCAGGCCGGTCTCGGCGAGGAACGTCCGGGCGCGCTCGGTCGCCGCCTCGTACGCCTCCCGCATCGCCGCCTCGGTCGGCGGATGGTCGCGGTCCGCCTCACGCAGCACGGCGACCCAGTCCTCGCTGCCGGCGGCCTCGCGGGCGAGGGACCGCATCTCGCCGTCGAGCCGGTCGTACTCCGCCTGGCCCCGCTCGCGGAGGCTGCGCGCGTCGCCGGCGAGGGCCTCCCGGTCGCGGAGGAGGCGGCTGTAGCGCTCCTCGCCGAGCTGCCACGTCCCGTGGGCGCGGGCGCGGAACTCGTCCAGGAAGGCGGCCCACGCCTCCGTCGCCTCAGCGGCCCGCTCCCCGGCCTCGGCGAGGCGGTCGCGGTCCCTGCTCGTCGCCACCTCGGCCGGGAGCAGCTCTCGGAAGTAGCGGACCGCGCCGCGCGCAGACTGGGCGCCGCGCTCGACGATGAGCGGATGGGCCAGCGCGGGATCGAGGTTCGCCCGGCCCTGCTCGAAGGCGCGGGGCACCTGCTCGAGCCGGGCGACGGCGGCGTCGACGAGGTCGGGCTCGGGGCGGAGGCGGTGGAGGAAGAGCCCGAAGACGCCGCTCGTGACGACGCCCGAGTACTCCGTCGGGTCGCGCCGCCACTCCGCCCAGCCCGCCAGGATGCCGCGGCCGCGCAGGACGGAGGTCGCGAGGTCGCGGTCGAGCCGCTCCTCGAAGCCGAGTCGCCCGGGGTCGAGCGTGTCGAAGCGGGTGAGCCAGAGCGCGTCGTCCGCGTCGCGCTGGAGGAAGGCCTCAGCCGAGAGGTCGTCCAGCCGCTCGTCGTGGTCGGTCAGACCCAGGCTGCTCGCCCGGACCGGCGAGGCCTCCCACTCGTGCTGCAGGAAGTCGGCCGCCAGCCGCTCGAAGTCGTCCATGCGCACCTCCAGCGGCGACTCTAGCCGAGGCCTGGCAGGCCCGCCGCCGACGCCCCGACCGGACCGAGTCGCCGCTCCCGCCATTCGGCCGCATCGGCTACCGTTCCGGCATGTGCCGCAGCATCAAGACGCTCCGCCGCCCCGACGACCCGCCGTCCGACGAGGAGATCCGGGCCGCCGCCCTCCAGTTCGTCCGCAAGCTCAGCGGCTACCGTGTCCCGTCCCGCCGGAACGAGGCCGTCTTCGAGGTCGCCGTCGACGAGGTGGCCGTCGCGGCCGCCCGCCTGCTGGAGGGCATCGGCGCCCGGTAGGGCGACGCGCCTATCCGGCCGGCCGGTCGCGCCCGGCGGCGCGGAGACGGCCGACCGTCGCGCCGGTCAGGCGGGCGAGGTCGGCCGGCGCCAGCTCCACGTCGAGACCGCGCCGGCCGCCGCTGACGAGGATCGTGGCGTGGTCGAGGGCCGACTCGTCGAGTGCGGTCCGGAGCCGGCGCCGCTGTCCCAGCGGGCTGATCCCGCCGGCGACGTAGCCCGTGGCGCGTTCGGCGTCCGCGGGGCGCGCCATCGTCGCCCGCCGTCCGGCGAGCAGCGCCGCGAGCGCCTTCAGGTCGAGCTCGCCGGCGACGGGCACGATCGCCGCGGCCAGCTGTCCGTCCACCTCGGCGACGAGCGTCTTGAAGATGCGCTCCGGCGCGACCCCGAGCGCGGCCGCTGCCTCGAGGCCGTAGCCCGGCCCGTCGCCGCGGCCGTGCCGGTCCGCGTCGTGCTCATACTCCCGAACGGCGAACGGCACCCCGGCTCTCGCCAGCTCGTCGATCGCCCGCGTCCCTCGCCCGCCCACCCGGCGACGATACGCGGCGGCGGGCCGAAGCTCAACGCGGACGGGCCGTTCGGCCGGTGCGGGAGGCGGGGTGCCCTGTGCTAGCCTCGGGACCAGCCGCGGCACGCGAGCCTCGCCGCGGCCCGCGAGGTGCACGAGATGCCGAACATCGGCCCCGCCGAGCTGATCCTCATCCTCGTCGTCCTGCTGCTCGTCGTCGGGCCGGGCAAGCTGCCCGACGTCGGCGCGGCGCTCGGCAAGACCATCCGCGAGTTCCGCAAGGCCAGCAGCGAGGTCCAGGAATCCATCAGGGTCGACCAGCCGGCCGCTGCGGCCCAGCCGGCGGCCGCCCCCGCGGCGTCGGCCACCCCCGCCCCGAACACGCTCGGCGAGATGGGCCAGCCGAACACGGTCGCCACGCCGCCGACGAACGCGGGCCAGGGGAGCCAGCCCTCGGCCTGACGTTCGACCAGCGCACGGCCTGGGCCGAACAGGGACCTGCGGCCCCCGGCCGGCCGTGATGGTGCGGGCCGGATCGCCCGTCCCCGAGGTCCCTTCGAGGGCCGCCTGGCCTCTCCCGCCGCCGCCGGACGGGGGCTACGATTGGCGGCGTCTCCCGTCCCGCAGCGGGCGAGCGACGGCGCGTCCCCGGCGCGCCCCACCCTCCCCCGAGCGCAGTCAGCAGCGAAGAGTGTCATGAGCAACGCACGTCGGATCGGCATCCTCACCGGTGGCGGCGACGTCCCCGGCCTGAACTCCGTCATCAAGAGCGTCGTCTACCGGGCGACCGAGCAGGGCCACGAGGTCTACGGCATCCGCCGCGGCTGGGAGGGCCTGACCCACATGCGGCCGGGCTCCGAGCTCGACGGCGACTACGTCCGCCGGCTCGACCGGCTGAACACCCGGACCATCGACCGGACCGGCGGGACGTGGCTGCACACGTCGCGGACAAACCCCCGCAAGATGCGGGGCGGCAAGCTGCCCGGCCACCTCGATCGCGCCCGGGCGGCTTCGATGCAGGTCGGCGAGGACCTCTACGACCTCACGCCCGTCGTCCTCGAGAACATCGAGCGGCTCGGTCTGGACTACCTCATCCCGATCGGCGGCGACGACACGCAGAGCTACTCGCAGACCTTGACCGACCACGGGATCAAGCTCATCGCCATCCCCAAGACGATGGACAACGACGTCCCGGGGACGGAGTACTGCATCGGCTTCTCGACGGCGCTGACCCGGGCGAAGGACGCGATCAATCGCCAGCGGACCACCCTCGGCTCCCACGAGCGGATCGGCATCTTCCGCATCTTCGGCCGCGACTCGGGCTTCACCGCCCTCTACACCGCCTACGTCACGAGCGGTCGGTGTCTCATCCCGGAGGCGCCCTTCGACCTCGAGCGGCTCATCGCTCAGCTCGTCGAGGACAAGCGCAACAACCCCAGCCGCTACGCCTTCGTCATCGCCGCCGAGGGCGCGATGTGGCAGGGCGGCGAGATCGCCGAGTACGGCCCGGCGGACGCCTTCGGCCATCGCCACAAGGCGAACATCGCCGAGGTCCTGGCCGCCGAGATCCAGGGCCGGACGGGCGAGGAGACGGCGGCCTCCGAGCTGACCTACGACATCCGCTCGGGCGAGCCCGACGCGATCGACCAGATGGTCGGCATCACCTTCGCCAATGTGGCCATGGACCTCCTGGACGACGGCCTCAGCGGCCGGATGGTCGCCATCCGCGGCGGCAAGTACACGCACTCGCCGCTGCCGGGCCCGAACGACCACGCCCGCAAGATCGACGTGCCGACCATGTACAACGTGGAGCGCTTCCGGCCGGTGTACAGCGGCCGGATGGGCTGGCCGCTCCTGCTCGGCGAGCCGGTCCCCGAGGAGGTCGCTGTCGGCTGAGGCCCGCCCGCTTCGCCGCGCGACCCACGAGGCCCCGCCGCTCGGCGGGGTCTCGTCGCGTCCCGCCCGCGGCGCAGCCGGCCGGACCGGTCGTCGCAACCCGATCCCGGCGCGAGCCTCGCGGGTCGTCCGCGGCGCTAGTCTGCGCCCATGACGAGTGTCCATCTGCTCCACCCGGGCTACGCCGCGGGCCGCGTCGGCAGCAGCGTGAGCCTCGTCCGGGACGGCGAGGCGCAGATCGTGGTCGACCCGGGCATGGTCGCCCGGCGCTCGCTCATCCTCGACCCGCTGGCCGCCCTCGGCGTCGCCCCGGAGGCGGTGACCCACGTCTTCCTCACCCACCACCACCCGGACCACGTCGTGAACGTCGCCCTATTCCCGGACGCCGAGGTCGTCGACTTCTGGGCCCGCTACCGCGGCGACGAGTGGCTCGACCACGACGGGGACGGGTACCGCCTCGCCCCGCACAGCCAGCTCTGGCTGACGCCGGGCCATACCGAGGAGGACGCGACGCTGGTCGTCGAGGCGGAGGACGGGGTGTATGCGCTCACCCACCTCTGGTGGCGCGCCGACCGGAGTCCCGCCGTCGACCCGCTCGCCGCGGACCAGGCGGCCCTCGAGCGCGGCCGCGACCGCGTCCTCGCCGCCGCGGATGTCGTGATCCCGGGCCACGGACGCGCCTTCCGCGTCCGGTAGGCAGGCGAGGGGCCGGCAGCGCGGCGAGGCACGCCCGCGGCGACGAACGCCCGCAGCCGAGTACCATCGGCGCCGTCCCATCCCGCCGACGGCCGCCCGCCGTCCGAGAGACCGGGCCACGTCCCAGCCCGCGAAAGGACCACTCGATGCGCCTCCTCGCCCGCTGGGCCGTCCGGCTGCTGGTCGGGTTCATCCTCTTCACCATCGGCGGCGCGCTCGTCGCCCTGAGTCGCCGCGAGCAGTCCGCGCGACCGGAGGATCCCGAGGCCGACGAGGTCGACCTCGCCGCGGTCATGGCTCCCCTCGCCTACCGCAGCCACGCTCGTGCCTTCCGCGGCGGGAGGTGCCTCACCTGGTACGGCGGCGGGGTCATCGACCTGCGCGGGGCCACGCTCGACCCGGCGGGTGCCACCGTTCGGGTGCGCTGCCTGTTCGGCGGGGGCCAGCTGGTCGTCCCGGAGGGCTGGGACGTCCGGCTCCGGGTGCTCCCCATCTTCGGGGGCTGCGCCGACAGCCGCCCCCGGGTCGAGCGCGGTCCCGACGCGCCGCGGCTGACGATCGAGGGGCTGACAGTGTTCGGTGGCTTCGCCGTCATGTCCAGGCTCGACGCCGGCCAGGAGGAGTGGCTGCGGACCAACGCTCCGGCCGAGGCGTGAGTTCCCGCCGCGATCACCGCGCAGAGCCAGGCGGCCGGGGCACCGCTCGGCCCGTGCGCCTCGTCCACGTCGCCGTTTGACACCCGGCGCCGGAACCCCGACGCTCCGCCCATGGCCACCCCCCGCTCCTCCGACGCGACCCCGTCCCCTCCCTCGTCCTCGAGACCTGCCCCGCGTGCCGTCGACCTGCTGAAGGGCCTCGGCCTCTTCGTCGACGGCCCCGTCCTGTGGGGCCGGCCGATCCGGAGCGCCCGCCCCGGCGTCTTCATCATCGAGCTCGGCGAGTCACAGCCGCATCCGCCGGTCGACCCGAACCTCCTGCGAGCCTGGCTCGAGCGCGTCCCGGACCTCCGCCTGGACGGCGCCCGACCGACGGTCGGCGAGCTGCAGGGGCGGCTCGCCCGGCTGTGGCTGCCGGAGCAGACGGTGCTCTACGCCTGGTATAGCGCCAAGGCGGTCGGGGCACGGGTGGCGGCGATGCACCGCACGGTGCTCGGCGACCCGCGGCCGAACGCGTCCGGGCAGCTCCTCAAGACCCTCCGCAGCCACGACCAGCTGCGGGTCTGGTGGGCCGAGACGGACGCGCCGCAGGAGTACGCCGACGCCCTGCTGACGGCCTTCGCGGCGGCCGCGGACGCGGCTGCGGCGGCTCGCCTGTTCGATCCGTCCGTCGTCCTCCCCTTCGCCAACGACCGCGCCGCAGACCTGACGCCCCGGAAGACCGGGATCACCGGGGGGACCCTGCCGGCTGCCGACGATCGGCCCCGTCCGGTCGGCCATGTGACGGTCGTCCCGCCCGAGCCCGAGCCGCCGCGGCGACCCGTCGCCGAGCAGAAGCCTCGACCGCGGCCACCCGTCCGCCCGATGCGCCCGGCACCGGTCCCGGCCGGTCGCGCCGCGCCTGCCTCCGCCGCACCGTCTGCCCTCACCGACCCCGAACCGAAGCGCCGCGCGACGAAGACCGCGGCGGCCTCCTTCACACCCGTCCGCGAGCCCGTCTACCTCTCGGCCGAGGGGATCGAGGCCCTGCGCGCCGAGCTGCACGAGCTCGAGACCGAACGCAGGCCACAGATCCTCAGCCGTCTCAAGGCAGCCCGCGAGCTCGGGGACCTGTCGGAGAACGCGGACTACGAGGCCGCCCGCCACGAGCAGTCGTTCAACGAGGGCCGCATCCAGACGCTGACGAGCCAGCTCGAGCGCGCCGTCGTCATCGACGCGACCGGCGGCGGCCACCTGGTCGCCCTCGGGTCGACCGTGGTCGTGGACTCCGACCGCGAGGGCGAGGAGACGTTCACCATCGTCGGCACGCTCGAGGCCGACGCCGCCGCTGGGCGGATCTCGAACAGCTCGCCGATCGGCCGGGCCCTCGTCGGCCACCGCGCCGGCGAGACGGTGACGGTGAGCGTCCCCGCCGGCGCCGTGCACTACCGGATCCTCGAGGTCCGCTGATCGGGGGCGCCCGGCCGAGCCCGGGTGGCGTCGCCGCGACAGGAGGTCCCGATGCTGAGCTTCGGCTCGATCCTGCCGAACTTCCGCGCCGGCGCGAGCGGCGAGGGGCTCGCCGCGGCGGCCGAGACCGCCGAACGCCTCGGCTGGGAGACGATCTGGACCACCGACCACGTCCTGGTCGACACGGCCTCGGCGGAGGAGTACGGCCGGATCTTCGAGGCCCTCACGACGCTCGCCTGGCTCGGCGCGCGTCATCCCGGGGTCCGGCTCGGGACGAGCGTCATCGTCGTCCCGCAGCGGAACGCGGTCGTCCTGGCCAAGGAGCTGGCCACCCTCGACGCACTCAGCGGCGGCCGGGTCATCGCCGGGGTCGGGGTCGGGTGGTCGGAGTCCGAGTTCCGCTCCCTCGGCGAGGCGGACCGGTTCCGGCGCCGCGGGACGTACCTCGACGAGACCATCGCGCTGTGGCGGCATCTCTGGTCCGGCTCGCAGGCGCCGTTCCGCGGCCGCTTCCACGAGCTCGAGGACTACGTCTTCGGCCCGCTGCCGGCGCAGGGCGCCGACCTGCCCATCTGGGTCGGCGGCCGCTCCGAGGCCGCCTACCGGCGGGCGGGCCGGGTCGGCGACGGCTATCACAGCAGCGCGGTCGGTCCGGGGGACTATGCCCCCCGCATCCCGGTCGTGCGGGCCGCGGCCGAGGCGGCGGGTCGGGCGCTGCCCATCCTGTCCGCCCGCGTCGCGGTCCATTTCGGAGAGCACCGCGGGTCGGGCTACCGCATCGCCGGCGATGCGGGCCGGATGCTCGACGAGGTGCTCGCCTTCGCCGACCTGGGCGTGGAGCACCTCGCCGTCGGCTTCGACGCCCGCGAGCCCGCCGATGTCGCCGCCGCCATGGAGCGGTTCGACCGGGAGGTGGTGCTCGCGTTCCGGGACCGCGAGCGGTGAGCCGGCGACTCTACCGCGGCGCGGCCCTGGCCGACGGCCGCACGCCGGAGCTCCGACTCGACGTCAGCGTCCTGGTCGAGGACGGCCGGATCCGCTGGGTCCGGTCCACCGGCGACGAGGGGCCCGACGCGGGCGAGCCCGACGTCGAAGTCGTGGACGGCTCCGGCGCGACGATCGTGCCCGGGCTCGTCGACTGCCACGGCCACCTCGTCCTGCCCGGCGGCGCGCGCTGGATCGAGCGGGCGACCGACGCCCCGGAGCGACTCCTGGCGGCGGCAGAGCACAACGCTCGCCAGGCGACGGCTGCCGGCGTCCGCTGGATCCGCGACGTGGGGTCGCCGGTCCGGACCGATCCCCGCGACGGCCGACAGCGGGCGCTCGGGCTCGGCGTGCGGGACCGCTGGCGGGGCCGCCCCGGCTATCCCTACATCCGGGCGGCGGGCTCCTGGGTGACCCGCCGCGGCTCGCTGCCGCCCGGTCTTGCCGTGGAGGCGGGGAACGCGGACGAGCTCCTGGCGGCCGCGCTCGGCCAGCTCGCCGACGGGGCGGACCTCGTGAAGCTCTACCTCGACGGCCCCGACCCGGCGACGTCGCCGTGGTCCGTGGACGAGGCGCGCCGCGTCGTGGCGGCGGTCCACGAGCGCGGGGCGAAGGTGACCGCCCACAGCGGCCGGCTCGACGGGGCGCGGGTGGGCGCCGCGGCCGGCGTGGACGCGATCGAGCACGGCTTCGAGCTCGACGCGGACGTCGCCGCGACGATGGCCGCCAACGGCACGTTCCTCGTCTCGACCCTCGCAGTGATGCACTCCTGGCGGACCTTCGGGCGGACGACGACGCTGCCGCGGTTCGCGACGGACGATGGGCGGGCGACCATCCTCCGCCGCCTGGAGACGGCCGAGGCGAGCGTGGCGACGGCCCGGGCGGCGGGCGTGCGGATCGCGACCGGGACGGACTTCGGGGGCGGCTCGACCCGGGCGAACCAGCTCGCCTGGGAGGTCGAGGCGCTCGCCCGGGCGGGCCTCGAGCCGTGGGAGGCGCTCGGCGCGGCGACCTGGCGCGGCGGCGAGCTGCTCGGGGAGCCGGACGCGGGCACGCTCCGCGAGGGCGGCCCGGCGGACTTGCTGCTCGTCCACGGCGACCCGCTCTCCGACCCTGCGGCCCTCTGGCGCGTGTGGCGGGTCGCCTGGGCCGAGGACTGAGAGCCTGTGAACGGAAGATCCCGATCGGCCTGGCCGAATCGTGCCAGAGAATCTGTCACAGGCGTCCGGCAAGCTCCGGCTCATGGCAGCGATCATCGAGCTGAGCAACGCGGAATGGGCTCTCGTCGAGCACATCTTTGACCCGCACGGCCGTCGCGGTCGGCCCGCGCTCTACTCCCGGCGCGAGATCGTGGATGCGATCCTCTTCCTCGCCCGGACGGGCTGCCAGTGGCGGTATCTGCCGGCGAACTACCCGCGCTGGGAAGCCGTCTGGCAGCAGTGGCGGCGGTGGCGCGAGAACGGCGTCTGGGAGCGGGCGATGAAGCTCCTCGTCGTTGAGATCCGATCGCGCCACACCCGGAACGCCGATCCCTCGATGGTGATGATTGACGGCCAGACCGTCCGGGGCGGCCGGGCGGGTCCGACGTTCCACAACGCCGGCGGTCGAGGCGGTCGGACGATCGGGGCGAAGCGAACGATCGTCATCGAGATCCTCGGGCTTCCGCTCGCGGTTCGCGTGGATCCGGCCAAGCCGCATGATGTGAAGGTCGGCCGCCAGCTCCTCGCCGAGCGGTTGCCGACGCTGCCGCGTGTCCAGGCGATCGTGGCCGATCGCGGCTATCAGGGCCTCGCCAAGCTCGCCGCGAAGTCCAACGTGAAGCTCGACATCAAGCGGCCGCCAAAGGGCGCGGGCTTCGTCCCCCTCGCACCGCTCTACCGTGTCGAGCACGCGTTTGCCCGACTTGGCCGCTGGCGACGGCTCTCGCGTTGCTACGAGGGAACCGAGGCGAGCGCGAAGGCGTGGCTCGAAGTCGCGTGCCTCGCCTACCTCTTCGCCAGATTGCGAGCCGAGCCAACGTAGGCGTTGCTTAGGGCGTCGGGTTGGTGAACCCCCAGAGCAGGATCAGCGTGGATGGTGCGCTCGGGTTGTCGCAGCGCGGCACGAGGTTGTATTCGGGCGGCCCATCGAACGGCCCCGTGACGCTCCCACCGTCAGGCAGCTCTACGCGGACCCGGAGCGGCCCCGGCGTCTTGCCGCACCAGTTCGCCCAGTTGTAGGCAACGCTCGCGGCGTCACGGACGCCGGGTGCGAGCGTTGCCGGCGGAACCGGATCAGGCTCCGGCCCGGTCGTGGTGACCGCAAGCGGCGAGCCATCGGCGATGAGGAAGACCACGCTCTTCGGCTGCCCCATGAGACTGCACGGCGCAGGCCCAACGTTGGTGAAGTAGAGATCGGCGTGAGCCGTCCCGGTCCCGCCGGCCATTCGTCCGCCTCGAAGTTCGAGCGACGCCGCTGAACAGGCCGGCGGCGGCGATGCGACGGCGCTCGCCGATGCCTTGATCGCGCTCGTGCCAGTCGCGGACAGCGACGGGCTGATCGAGGCGGCAGGCGCGGCGGCGGAGCCGCAGCCAGCCAGTGCCATGCCCGCCAGCGCGACGCGGGCGATCTGCAACGCCCCTCGCATCGTGTCTCCTTGCCGATCCACGCCCTCGCCGCCGAGGGCAACGCGATTCACGACGCGGAAAGTGTGACCCCTGTGCCGGGCATCCGCCAGCATTTCATTCACAGACTCTGAGCTGCGTCGCGGGGCCGGATCTTCGCCCGGCAAGCCGGCCATCTTCGCCGCCCGCGGCAGCCGACCTCGGCCGCTCATGCCCGGTAGGGATATCCGACGCCGGATCCGGTCGGGACCGCAGCCGAGCCGGCCCGCCCGACTGCCTGTCGGCGGTCTGAAGCTGGCCCGCGAGCGTCGGACCGCGGGTCGGCGGCGCGCCCACGAGGGCCAGCGGGCGCCCTCACGACCTCCGGCAGGCTGCGGCGGGACCGATCCCACCCAGGTCGTCGCCGGCGGCGTCGAGAGCGCAGCCCGTTGCCCTGGGAGGGCATATCCCCGTCCGGGCAGGGGCGTGGGAGCTAGCCTCGCCACCGTGGCCGCGGCGGCGATCGACGCGCGGCAGCAGCGCGAGCCGGAGCAGTCGGCGCCTCCGTGTCCGACCCGGCGCGACGTGAGCCGGCGTGACGTGAGCGCGGAGCGCCTGACTACCAGGTGCCGAGCCGGCGGAGCCGCAGCCGGGCGCGCGGCCTCGGCTCCGAGGTGGATCGCTCGTCCATCTGTCGCGTGAGGCGGACCTGCTCGGCCAGCCGGGCCCGCTCGGCCTCGCGGTGCAACTCGGCCTCGTGCTGCCGGGCCAGCCAGAGCGCATCGAAGGGATGCATGTCGGCTCCTTTCCCGCCCCCGGGCCCGTCGGGCCGGGGAACCGGGACGAGGATGCCGCCGAGCCCGGGTCCTGCCATCGGCCGAGCATCGCCCAGCACGGCGGCCCGGCGACGAGGCGGGAGGAGGCCGGGAAGCGAGGTCGGACTCGGCCGGACGACCAGCCATATCGGGCGGGATGACGATGGGCGCGCCCAGCGCCGGGGGCGCGGCTCAGCCGTGCGAGGCGTCAGGCCGGCCGTGCCTCGACGAGCTTGTGCTCGACCGCCCAGAGCGCCGCCTGGGTCCTGCTCGCGAGGCCGAGCTTGCCCAGGATGTTGCTGACGTAGGTCCGCGCCGTGCGCTCCGTGATGAAGAGCGTCGTCGCGATCTCCTTGTTGCTCATGCCCTGGCCGAGCAGGCCCAGGACCTCCTTCTCGCGGTCCGTCAGCGGCTCGACACCCTCGTCACGCGAGCGCCGGTCGCGCATGCGCTGGGTGAGCAGGCGGGCGACGGCCGGATCGAGGTGGACCTCGCCGGCGTGGGCAGCCCGCACGGCGTCAACGACCTCGTCCGCCTCGGCATCCTTGAGCAGGTAGCCGCTCGCCCCGGCCTCGAGCGCGGCGGTGACCTTCTCCTCCTCGAGGAAGCTGGTCATGGCGATGATCTCGATCTCGGGCAGCTCCTGCTTGATCCGGGCGATGGCGGTGAGGCCGTCCATGTTCGGCATCAGCAGGTCCATCAGGATCACGTCGGGCCGGAGGCGCCGCGCGGCGGCGATCGCGGCGCTGCCATCATGGGCCTCCCCGACCACCTCGAGGTCGTCGAGCAGCTCGAAGAACGAGCGCAGGCCCATCCGGACCACGGCGTGATCGTCCACGAGCAGGATGCGGATGCGGCTCACAGCGTCCACAGGGCCTCCCCTGACCGTCCCCCCACGGTCCGTGGTCGCGGGTATCCACGCGCCTGGCGCGCGGGACGCGAGCGGCCATCGGGGCGAGTCTAGCAAAGCGGTGCGACGGGTCACCCCCGGGCCCCCCGGTCGCGGCCGAAGATCGCGTCCAGCAGAACGACGGGCTGGCCGTTCTTGGGGACGAACGTGTCGGCGCCGTGGGCGAGCGCCGGTGCCTCGACGGCGCCCGAGCAGCTCATGACGACGACCCGCAGCTCGGGGCGGTCGGCGCGGAGCCGGTCGACGAGGGTCAGGCCGAGCTCCACCTCGGGCAGGTCGGGATCGACCACGACGACGTCCGGCCCCGTCGCCCCGACGGCGGCCACGGCCTCCTCCGCGGTCCCGACGCTCCCGACGACGAAGACGCCCGGAGCCAGGGCGACGAGCTCGGCGAGGTCGCGGCGGACACGGCGGTCGGCGTCGACGATGACCACCCGCAGGCCCACCCGCCCGCGCCGGGGCAGGCCTGCCCGGCCCGGCCCGGCCGAACCCGGCGGGGCAGGGTCCGGGAGGCCCGGTCGAGCGGCATCGAGCGACATGGCGGCAGGGTGCCCGCGTCGCGGTCGTCCGGGCAACGGCCCCTCGACGGTGGCGGCCATGGACGGATGACGATGCGGCTCCCGTCCGGCCGAGTCGTCCGCGCGCCTCCGTGCGGACGGGCGACGCTCGAGGGACCCCTCGCGAGGCGGACTACGCCGCGCCGACGGGCCCGACGTCGGCGTGCGCGACGTCCGATGCAGGCGCCTCCGAGCGGACCGGCACGATGACCTCGACCCGCGTCCCGCGCCCGGGCGCCGTCTCTACATCCAGCTGCCCGCCGAGCTTCTCGGCGCGCGCCCGCATCCCGGCCAGGCCGAGATGGCCGGCCGGGACCGTCGCCGGATCGAAGCCCATCCCATCGTCTTCGACCGCGAGGCGGATCCGGCCGCCATCGCGCGCGAGCGTCATCTGGACCCCGTGGGCGGCGGCGTGCTTCACCACGTTGTGGAGCGCCTCCTGGGCGATCCGGAAGAGCGCCGCCTCCACCTCGGGGGCAAAGCGCTCCTGCTCGTCCGCCTGCAGGACGACCGGCAGGCCGGTCCGGCCCTGGACCGCCGCCGCGTGCGTCCGGAGGGCGGCGACGAGCCCGTCGGTCTCCAGGCTCGCCGGGCGCAGCTCGAAGATGAGGGCCCGCATCTCGGCCAGTGCGTCGCGCTGCAGGTCGCGCAGCGTCTCGAGCTTCGGCAGGGCCGCCGCCGGATCGCGCCCCAGGAGCACCTCGATGCTGCGGGTCACGAGGGTCATGCTGAAGAGCGCCTGCGTGACCGAGTCGTGCAGCTCGCGGGCGAGGTGGGAGCGCTCCTCGCTCGCCGCGAGCTCGGCCGCCTGCCGCCGCAGGTCACGCTCGAGCCGCTCCCGTTCCCGCAGGTCGCGGACGGCGCCGTGGGCACCCAGGTAGCGGCCGTCCTCGACGATCGTCCGCGCGTGCATCTCGACCGGGACCCGGCTGCCGTCGCGATGCTGGGCGACGAAGCGATAGCGGAGCTCCCGGGCCGGCCCGCCCGACAGTGACGCCTGCCACTGGCCGCTGACGTAGGTCTGTGACTCGGGATGGATGACGGCCGAGAAGTGGCGGCCGACCAGCTCGTCGGGGCGCCAGCCGAGCAGCCGCTCGCTCGTCTCGCTCATGAACGAGAAGCGGCCCTCCGCGTCGGCCGCCCAGACGATGTCGGGCGAATGCTCGACCAGGTAGCGGTACTGCGCCTCCGACTCGCGCAGCTCGCGCTCGAGCCGCTCTCGCTCGCTCACGTCGCGCAACGAGCCGTGGGCCCCGGCGAAGGAGCCGTCGCGGCGGAGGGGGACCGCCGACACCTCGGAGGGGGTCCGCGAGCCGTCGCGGTGGAGCATCTCGATCGGGACGCGGACGACGGCCTCGGTGCCGTCCACGAGCGCCTGCCAGGCCGTCTCCGCCGCGTAGAGCGACTCCGGCGCCACGATCGCCGACCAGTGCCGCCCCACGACCTCATCGGGGGCCCAGCCGTACAGGCCCGTTGCCGTCTCGCTCCAGAAGTTGAACCGTCCGTCTGCCTCCGCGCCCCAGACGCCGTCAGGCAGGGTCTGGACGAGGCCGCGGTAGCGGGCCTCCGACTCGCTCAGCTCCCGCTCCAGGCGATCCTGCTCCCGGATGTCGCGGACCGAGCCGTGGGCCCACGAGAAATGGCCCTCCTCGGCCGCGAGGATGCCCCGGAACTCGACCGGGATGGCCGAGCCGTCGCGATGCCGGAGATGGAAGCGGCTGCGGACCTCACGGATCGGCCCGGCCGTCTCGGTCCACCAGTCGCGGACCGCCACGTCCGTCGAGTCGGGGTGAACGAGGACCGAGAAGTGCTGGCCGAGGAGCTCCTCGGACCGCCAGCCGGTGAGCCGCTCGCAGGTCTCGCTGAGCAGGATGAGGCGGCCCTGGCGATCGAGCGACCAGACGAGGTCGGGCGAGTTCTCGACGAGGTACCGGTAGCGGGCCTCGGATTCGCGGAGGCGGTCGTAGAGGCGGACGTTGGCCACCACGATGGCCGCCTGGTCGGCCAGCGCGGACAGCTGTCCGATGGCGGCCCCCGGGACCGCGCGAGGCGCCCGGTAGGAGACGGCGAGCGTCCCGACGACGCCCTGGTCGGATGCGCGCAGCGGCGCGACGGCGACCGCCCGGAGGCCCAGGCGATCGGCCACGTCCTGATCGTCCGGCTCGTGCGGGATGCGCGGATCCACCAGGTAGTCCTCGGTCCAGACCGGCTCGCCGAGCGAGGCGGCCAGGCCGTTGATGCCCCCGTCGAGCGGGAACCGCTGCGTCTTGAGCCAGGCGTGGAGGCCAGGGTCTCCCCCTGCGACGACGGCCGGCACGAGGTCGCGGCCGCCATCCTCGAGGAGGGTGAGGTGCGCCCCGTCCGAGCCGAGGAGGCGGCGCGTCTCGTCGACGACCTGCTGGAGCACCTCGGCCGGGTCGCGCAGCGAGGTGATCCGGGCACCGATCTGGCGCAGCGTCCGCTCCGACTCGGCCCGGCTGGCGAGCTCCACCTCCGAGCGCCGGAGGGCCTCGATGAGGCGGGCGTTCGTCATCGCCACCGCGGCGTGGTCAGCGAAGGCGGCGATGAGTGCGACGTCGTCGGGACCGAAGGCGCCCGGCCGCCGGGAGTAGACGGCCAGCAGGCCGACGGGTCCCGCGTCGGTCAACAGCGGCGCGGCGACGAGCGAGCGAAGCTCGAGGCGCCGAACGAGGTCGTCGCTGCCGGGCACCGCCGGCGGCAGGCCGGAGCCGATGTAGTCGTCGACGGCGACCACCCGCCGCTCGGCGAGGGCCTGCCCGAACAGGCCCTGCCCGACGTGCAGCTCGAGCGACCGCAGCCGGCCCAGCAGCTCGGGGTCGTCGACCCGAGCGAAGTAGCCGGCCCGGACCCGGCCATCGGCCTCGACCGTGTCGATGAGCGCCCCGTCGGCGTCGACGAGGCGGGCCGCTGCGTCGACGGCCTGCTGGAGGAGCGTCGCCGGGTCGCGGATGGCGGCCAGGCCGGCCACGATCTCGCCCATCGCGTGCTCCGCGGCGACCCGCCGCTCGAGCTGGCCGCGCGAGCGGTCGAGGGCCTCGATCAGCGCGGCATTGGCCATCGCCACGGCCGCCGTGTCGGCGAGCGCGGCGACCAGGGCGACGTCATCGGGATCGAAGGCCGCCGGCCGTGAGGAGTGGACGCCGAGCACACCCACCACGCCGGCTTCGGTCATCAGCGGCGCGGCCACCAGCGAGCGGAAGCCGACCCGCCGGGCGAACTCGTCGGAGGCGGGCCGGTGCTCGAAGCTCGGGTCGGCGAGGTAGTCGTCGCTCACGACGACGCGCCGTTCCGCCACCGCCCGGCCCAGCACCCCCTCGCCGATGCGGAGGTCGAGCGCGTGGAGCGCGTCGCGAACGACGGCGTCGTCCAGGCCCGCGTCGTACGCCCAGCGGATCCGGCCCACCTCATCGACCTCGGCGATCTCGGCCCAGTCGGCTCCGGCCAGCCGTGCCGCGGCCGCGACCGCCGACTCGAGGAGGGCCTGCGGCTGGCGGATCGCGGCGAGTTTGCCGGCGATCTCACGAAGGCTGCGCTCGGCCTCGGCTCGCCGGGCGAGTTCGGTCCGCGACCGTCCGAGCTCCTCGATGAGGCGGGCGTTCGTCAGCGCCGCCGCCGCCTGGTCCGCGAATGCCGCGATGAGCGCGACGTCCTCCTCGTCGAAGGCGGCCCGTCGTGACGAGTAGACGCCGAGCACCCCCAGGACCTCGCCGCCGCTCAGCAGCGGGGCGGCGACGAGCGAGGCGAGGCCGAGCTCACGGCACAGGTCGTCGGAGTCGGGCACGTGGACGAAGCGGGCGTCGGCCAGGTAGTCGTCGGTGACGACCACGCGCCGTTCGGCGGCGGCCAGGCCGAGCATGCCCTCGCCCGTCCCGACCGTGTTCGCCCGGAGGAGCGCGGCTGCCCTACCCTGTGGCTCGCCCGAGTCGTAGCCCGGCCCGACGCCGCCCCCGAGCAGCATCCGCCCGAGCATCGCCCCGTCCGCCCCGGCCAGCCGGGCGGCCTCGTCGACGGTCCGTTGCAGGAGCTCGTCGACGTCCCGGATCGCGACCAGGTCGCCGACGAGCCGGCGGAGGCTCCGCTCGCGCTCGGCCCGCCGGGCCACCTGCTCGCGCGAGCGGCCCAGCTCGGCGATCAGCCGGAGGTTGACGGCGGCCGCGGCGGCGTGCTCGGCCAGCGCCCGGACGAGGGCCGCCTCGGCCTCCCCGAAAGCCGCAGGGCGGCCGCTGAACACGCCGAGCGCGCCGATCGGCCCCGCGTCGCCAGGCAGCGGCGCGACCACCATCGAGCGGATGCCGGCCTCCGCGACGACGCGGTCCGCCTCCGCGGTATGGGGGAACGAGCTGTCCGCCGCGTAATCGTCGGTGACAAGGACGCAGCCGTCGGCGACGGCCCGGCCGAACATGCCCGAGCCGAGCGGCAGGCGGAGGCCTCGGGCCCAGTCGCGGTCCTGGTCGGTGACGCCGGTGTCGTGAGTCAGGGTGAGGGTCGCCCCGTCCGGATCGAGGACGTAGATCATCCCGCCACCGGCACCGAGCAGGCGGACGGCCTCGTCGACGGTCCCTTCGAGCAGGCGCTGGACATCGGGCTCGGCCGTGCCGACGGAAGCGATCGGACGGCGGGGCGCGCGGGCACCAGGGACGGGGGCCGGGCGAGGTCGGCGAGGGGCGGCTGCGGGACGCACGGCGCCGGAAGCATACGCGTCGTTCGGCAGGGCGGCCAGCCGGCAGATGTCACGGTCGCCGGCCTCGTCATCCGTCGCATCCCGCGGCCCGGCCTTCGACGGTTCACCGGACCGGCATCGTCCGACGGGCGCTCCCGTCGTCCGTCCGGCGCGGCCGGCTGGCGTCCGCCGCCACGCTCTGTCCCGCCGACGGCCGCTCGAGCTGCGCGGCACGACAGCCGGAGAGGTACCAGATGACCGGATCGTCCAGCGTCCAGCGCCGCATCGACCCCGTCGAGGCCGTCCTGCGGACCACCGGGATCGCGCTCGCCCTCGGCACGGCGTACATCCACTCCACGCTCGGGGGCCTGCTCTTCACCCTCAACGCCGTCGGCTTCGCGACGTTCGCCGTCGCCCTCGTCGCCCCGATCGGCCTGGTGGTGCCCGGCCGGTTCGCCGAGCCGCTGCGGGTCCTCGTCCGGCTCGGTCTGCTGGGTTTCGCCGCAGCGACCGTCGCGGGCTGGATCGCCTTCGGCGCGCGCTTCGACCTCGGGTACTACGCCACGGCCATCGAGGTGGCGATCGTCGTCGTCATGGCCCTCGATCTGGAGCGGGCAGTCGGCAGCCCGATGGCCGTCGCGCGCAGCGTGCTCCGTCTCGTCCCGTCGGCGGCCCGGCCCGCCGTTCGCGCCTGAACCGCCCGCCCACCGACCGAGTCCCGACCCCACCCTCGAAGGAGACCGCCCCATGCCCGTGGCGACGAAACCACTGACCGTCCGCCTCGCCGTCCTCGCCCTGACATTCGGCCTCGCGGGCTGTGCGGGCGCGAACGCGGGCGACGCACCGTCGGCCCCGACGGGATCGCCCGACCCCGCTGCGCCGCGGGTCGTCGCCAGGGACATCGCCTTCCAGCCGGGGACGGTCACGGTGCGAGCGGGCGCGGCCACGGACCTCGTCTTCGACAACGAGGACACCGCCCCGCACGACATCGCCGTCCTCGCGTCGGACGGGTCGGTCCTCTTCCGCGGCGACGTCTTCAGCGGGGCCGCGCAGCGGGTCTACCGGCTGCCGGTCCTCAAGGCGGGGACGTACCGCTTGGTCTGCGACGTGCACCCGAACATGGTGGGGACGCTCGTCGCCCGCTGAACGGTCGGCGCCCTGCCCCGCCACGCAGCGCTCGAAGGACCCTGGCCCAGGCCGGGGTCCTTGGCATCGGCGACTCCTCGCTCGACGCGTCCTCGTCCAGCCCCGCCTGCCTCGATCGCCTCAGGCCCCGGTGAGGCCGCCGGCGCGGACCTCGATGTGGGCGCCGGGGAAGAAGAGCGAGAGGTCGATGTCGGCCGCCACCCGGTCCACGGCATAGCGATCCACCCAGCCGAAGCCCACCGCCTGAACCTCCTCGTCGGGCAGCTGGACCAGCCCGACGCTGGCCCGACCGACGAGGACGAACTGGCCGCCCGGTCTCGCCAGCGCTCGCGCCGGGTCGAAGCCCGGCAGGGTGGGCAGCTCGGCCTCGATGCGATACGGCCCGAGCACCAGGCTGAGCGGGTGCCACGCGGCGTGCATCAGCGTCGGCGTGTCGGGCGGGGCGAGGACGAACAGCAGCTCGTCCACGGGGAGCTCGCCGCCGGCCGCCGTCTCCAGCGGTCCCCCGTCGAGCGGGGCCAGGCGCACGTCGCGGACGGCGAGGGTCGTGACCGTCTCCAGCAACTCTCCGAGTCGGCCGCTGGCGGCGACCGTGCCCTCGATCGCGCCAAGGGCGGTGAAGGCCTGGAGCGGGATCGCCATGCGGCGCCTCCGTCCCCCGGGAGCCCGGCTTGCCACGGTCCAGCCTCGCAGCGTCCAGGGAGCGACACCACCGACCGTCCGTACCTGGCCCGTCGGCCCTTCGTACCGCGGCCGGCCTGCCATGGCTTCGTAACGGCGGGATCGGCCGATGTAGCGGGCCGCGGACCCCGCCGCCGCCTATGGTCCGACGGCCGGGGGAGGGACCCCGAATCGGACTGCGGATCAGGAGGACACACGCATGGGCATCATCGCCTGGATCGTCCTCGGCGCCATCGCCGGGTTCATCGCCAACATGATCGAAGGCGGCGGCGAAGGCGTCATCGGCACGATCATCCTCGGCATCGTCGGCGCCATCGTGGGCGGCTTCATCGCCTCGGCCCTGGGCGTCGGGACGGTGACCGGCCTGAACATCGGCAGCATCGTGATCGCCGTGATCGGCGCCGTCATCGTGCTGGCCATCTGGCGGGCGATCGCCGGGCGGCGGACCGTCGAGGTCTGACGGACGCTCGCCAACCGCACGCGTCGACGGCCCGGGCACCCGCCCGGGCCGTCCCGATTCCGGCGTCGGCCCGCCTGCAACACGGGTGATAGGCGCACCGCGCGCCGACCGGGCCACGCGCACGGGGGGAGCGCGCATCCTGCTGCCCCCGGGGTGGGACGCCAGTGTCGACTGGCCTGAGTGAGACCGGGCGCCGCGGAACGGTCGAAGCCCGAAGGAGGAGCGCCCCATGGCGGAGCTGACACGGCAGTTCGGCGACGGCCTCGCCGGGTTCTTCGGCAGCGGGTCCGTGCAGCTCGTCCTGCGCCTCGCGGTCGCCTACGTCGTCGCGGTCTGGCTGGCGGCTGCCTGGTGGGCCTTCCGGGACGCCCACGACCGCACGACGAATCCCGTCGTCCCGTACCTGGCCGCCGGCCTCGTCATCGCCTTCACCCCGCTCCTCTTCCCCCTCGGCCTGGTCCTGTACCGGATCGCCAGGCCGGCGGAGCGCCTGACCGAACGGGAGGAGCACGAGTTGACTCGCGACGCGCTGCTGGCGGAGGCCGCCTCGGTCGGGACCTGCCCGGGCTGCGACCGAGCGACCGCGGCGGACTGGCTCGTCTGCCCCAGCTGCGCGACCCGTCTCGCCCGACGCTGCCCCGCCTGCGAGCGCTCCGTCAGCCTCGACTGGGTCGTCTGCGCCTGGTGCGCGACCGAGCTGCAGCCGGCTCCGGGCCTCGTGCCGGAGTCGCTGGGCCGCTCCGAGGGGCGACAACCCGTGGGGGTCATGGACACCCTCGCCGCCGTGTCAGACAGCGTCGCCTCCGTCTCCGCCGCGATGTCCGAGGCGGTCGCCAACGCGGTCGTCGGCGCTCGATCGACCGCCGACGACGAGCGTGCGCGGGTCATCAAGCTCGACCGACCGCGCCGCGCCGTCGAGCCCGCGACGGGCGAGGTCGCGGCGACGAGCGAGCAGACCCAGCTGCCAGCCTGAGGTCGCGTCCCCGGCGTTCCCTCAGCGCGGTCGCCGGTACCGCCGTCGCCGCCGGGCGCGTCCGTCGCCCGAGCCGTCCACCGGGACGATGCTGATCGAGCCGTCCTCCTCGAGCGCGGCCAGCTTCATGTCCTCCACCCGTTCCAGGCCGTGCTCGCGGAGGGCGGCCGAGAGGTCCGTCTCGTCCAGGCCCTCGCGCTCGACCATCTCGGGCAGCCAGGCCCCGTCGCGTCCGACGATCGTCGGCTGCGGCTCAAGGAGCCGGCGGGCGACCGCCGAGCGCGAGCGCAGGAGGGCCATCGCCCGATTGAGGACGAAGATCGTGACGAGGATGACGAGGCCGCCCGTGACGGAGTTGTCGGGACCGGTCATGGCCGGCTGGAGGGCGTTCGCCGCCAGCAGGATGAGGGCCAGGTCGAAAAGCGTGAACTGGCCGACCTCGCGCTTGCCGAAGAGCCGGAGGCCGACCAGGAAGACCGCGTAGACGATGATCGTCCGGGCGATGAGCTCGATCGGCGAGACGCTCAGCTGCCACATCGGCGGGTCGCCTCCTTGCGCGCCGCGACCTGGGGGATGGGGCCGGCACGTGTCCTGCCCAGTATGCGGTCGCGACGCCCCGGGCCCACTGCGGTCGCGAGCCGGCGGGCCCGGCCGACCGGCCCATGCGACACGCGGCCCGGGGCCATATGGCCCGCGGCCCCGGCTGCCGATGGCACTCGCCCCTCCGGAGCCCCGGGTCGATGCTCGCCCCGTGGAGGACCACCGCTCCGTCATCGCCATGCTCCACGAGACGTGGTTCGGCTCGGAGCTCCCGCCCGAGACCCAGGACCGGCTCGCCTCGCTCGCTTCGATCATCGCCTTCGAGGCCGCCGAGGAGCTCCTCCGCGAGGGTGCCGAGACGACCCGGATGGGGATCGTCCTCGACGGCCGTCTCGCCCTGCACCAGGTCGTCCCGGGGCGCGGCCCGGTGACGATCCTGAGCGTCGAGCCGGGCGACATCTTCGGCTGGTCCGTGCTGACGCCGCCCTACCGGGCGAGCTCGACGGTCCTCGCCACGCAGCCCGGCCGCGCCATCGTCTTCGGCGGCGCGGCACTTCGGACGGCGCTCGCCGCCGACCACGCCCTGGCCGCCAGCCTCTATCCGCGCGTCCTCCAGGCTGTCGGCCGACGCCTGGCGGCCACTCGCCTGCAGCTGCTGGACCTGTTCGCCAGCTAGGAGGACCGCCAGCGTGCTCTCGAGCCCCATCGCCAGCCAGTGGTTCCTCGGCCGCGCCGATCTCGACACGCTCGTCCAGGCGCTCCGCGCCGACGGGCGGCGGGTCATCGGGCCGACCGTCGCGGACGGTGCCATCGTCTATGACGAGATCGGCTCGGCGGCGGAGCTGCCGAGCGGCTGGACCGACACCCAGGCGCCGGGCCGCTACCGGGCGGCCGAGACCGGGGGCGACAGGGTCTTCGACCACACCGCCGGGCCGACGAGCTGGAAGCGCTTCACCTTCCCCCCGGTCCTGGAACTGACCGTCTCCCACGGCGAGGACTTCGGCTTCGAGCAGCCGGCGCGCGAGATCCC
This sequence comes from Candidatus Limnocylindrales bacterium, assembly GCA_036392215.1. Lineage (GTDB taxonomy): Bacteria > Chloroflexota > Limnocylindria > Limnocylindrales > CSP1-4 > JAJYJO01. Next base: position 71,714 of record DASVYJ010000062.1, read on the forward strand.
ACCGATGGCGTTCCTCGGCGTTCGAGCCTGCGAGCTCGCGGCCCTCGGACTCCAGGACCGCGTCTTCCTCGGCGGTCAGTTCACGGACGAGGACTACCGCGGCCGGCGGAACGCCGCGCTCGTCGTCGCCGTCCAGTGCAGCCGCGCCAACGCGACCTGCTTCTGCACCTCGATGGGGACGGGGCCGGAGGTCCGCGCGGGATACGACCTGCTCCTGACCGAGCTGGCCGAAGGCTTCGTCGTCGAGGCCGGCAGCCCCGCCGGGACCGCGATCCTGCAGCGCCTCCCGGCCCGCCGGGCGACCCACGCCGAGATGGGCGCGGCCGTCGACTCGGTCGAGGCCTGCCGGGCGAGCATGGGAGAGCCCCTGCCGATGGCCGGGATCCACGAGCGGCTCCTCGCCCAGCTCGACAACCCCCGCTGGGCGGAGGTCGCGGAACGGTGCCTGGACTGCGGCAACTGCACCCTCTCGTGCCCGACCTGCTTCTGCACGGCGACGGTGGAGCGCTCCGACCTCGACGGCCGGACGAGCACGAGCGAGCGCCTCTGGGACTCCTGCTTCGACGCCGGCTTCGCGCGCGTCGCCGGGGGCGACTTCCGCTCCCGCTCGCGCGACCGCTACCGGCAGTGGCTGACCCACAAGTTCGGGACGTGGATGGACCAGTTCAGCAGCCTCGGCTGCGTCGGCTGTGGCCGCTGCGTCACCTGGTGCCCCGTCGGCATCGACGTCCGCGAGGAGCTGATGGCGATCGCCCCGCCACTGGCCCCCACGGTCGAGCCTGAGCCGGTGCGCCCCGCGGCGGCCAGCCCCGGCGCCTACTCGGTCGCCCGCGTCTCGGCCGTCCGCCTCGAGACCTCGGACACGGCGACGCTCTCGCTGACCGACCTCGACCCGGCCTTCCTGGCCGGCCGGCCGGGCCAGTTCGCGATGGTCGCCCTGCCCGCCTTCCCGGCCGTGCCGATCTCCATCTCGCGGTATCGCCCGAACGGCATCGACCTGACGATCCGAGCTGCCGGGCCCACGACGACGGCGCTGGTGAACCTGAAGCGCGGTGCGAAGGTCGGCGTCCGCGGCCCGCTCGGGACGTGGTGGCCCATCGAGCAGGCATATGGGCGCCATGCCGTCGTCGTCGCCGGCGGGGTCGGCCTGCCGCCGCTGCGCGGCCTCGTGGACCAGCTCCTCGCCGAGCGCGAGCGCTTCTCGTCGGTCGCCCTCTTCTACGGCGCCCGGACCCCTGCGGACCAGGTCTTCGCCGACGAGCTGAAGGCGCTGGCCGCCCGCGACGACATCCAGGTCGCCCTGACCGTCGACCGCGCCGGACCCGACTGGAAGGGCCGGGTCGGCGTCGTGACCCAGCTCTTCGACCAGGTCAATTGCGACTGCGGCCGGATGACCGCCTTCGTCTGCGGACCCGAGCGGATGATGCAGGCCACCGTCCAGACCCTGATCGGGCGGGGCGTGGCGCCCGAACGCATCTTCGTCTCCCTCGAGCGCCACATGGAGTGCGGCATCGGCCTGTGCGGCCACTGCCAGATGGGCCGCTTCTTCGTCTGCAAGGACGGCCCGGTCTTCCGGCTCACCCAGCTCGGCGACACCTTCAACCGCGAGGGCATCTGACGATGGCAGCCAGCGCAACGCACACGCGGCCGCGGGTCGCCGTCGCCAAGTTCGCCTCCTGCGACGGCTGCCAGCTGACGCTCCTGGACCTCGAGGACGCGCTGCTGGACATCGCCGAGCGGTTCGAGGTCGCGGACTTCCCGGAGGCGACCTCGCGGCGCTCGCCGGGCCCCTACGACGTCGTCTTCGTCGAGGGCGCGATCAGCACGGCGGAGCAGGCCGACCAGATCCAGGAGCTCCGGCGCCAGGCGCGCTTCCTGGTGACGATCGGCGCCTGCGCGACGGCCGGCGGGATCCAGGCGCTTCGCAACTGGGCCGACCACGACGCCGTCCGAGCGGCGGTCTACCAGCACCCCGAGTACGTCGAGTCGCTGGCCAAGGCGACGCCGGTCGGCGAGCACGTCCATGTCGACGCGGAGCTGCGGGGCTGCCCCATCGACCCCGGCCAGCTGCTCGAGCTCCTCACCGCGGTCCTCATCGGTCGGCGGCCCCAGATCAGGGACGAGGCGGTCTGCCGCGAGTGCAAACGCAAGGGCCTCGTCTGCGTCGAGGTCGCCCAGGGGATGGCCTGCCTCGGGCCCGTCACGCAGTCCGGCTGCGGCGCGCTGTGCCCGACCTACGGCCGCGGCTGCTACGGCTGCTTCGGACCGCGGAACCCCAGCAACGCCAGGGGCTGGAGCCGCGCGCTCCTCGCCCAGGGCCGGGCGCCGGAGGAGGTCTGGCGGCTCTTCGCGGGCTTCACCGCCTACGCCGAGCCGTTCCGGGGCGTCCTGACCGAGCTCGGCGCCGCCCGCGAGCGCGCGGACCGCGAGGCGGTCCCGCCGGCTGGCGAGCAGCCGCTCAGTACAGCCAGGGGATGAGCCGGCGCGTCCGCCGCCGGTACGCCGCGTAGCCGGCGTAGGCCTCGACGAGCCAGGCCTCCTCGCGGCGCGCCTTCAGGTCGAAGAAGCCGAGGAGGGCGGCGCTGAGGAGGAGGGCCGCCGGGCTCGCCCCCAGCGACGACCATCCGAGGCCGCCGAGGACGAGCCCACCGTAGATCGGGTGGCGGACGAGGCGGTAGGCGCCACCGGTCACCAGCTCGCCGTCGGGCCGCGGCGCCGGGAACGCGGTGAGCGAGCGGCCGAGGCCGACCAGCCCGGCGAGGCCGAGGGCGCCACCGGCTGCCAGCAGCAGGACCCCGACGGCCGCGGCGGCGAGGCGCGCCGGACCCGACACGGCCGGACCCGCCAGGATCGAGAGGCCGATCCCGGCCAGCAGGACCGCCTGGATCGCGACCCAGCCCTCGCCGCGCGGCCCCAGTGCCGGCAGCCGTTCGCCGAGCCCGCCCTTCCCCTCGTCGCGGCCCGGCTCGCCCGCGCCCGTTCCGATCCGTCCCATAGCCGAACGATACGTCGCCCGCTGTCGGTGGCGGGCAGGCGGCGCGAGAAATGGTTACCGTAGGACAAATGAATGAGGCGCCCCCACCCGACTCCTCCGGCGGGCCGGCCCCGGCCCGCCCCGATCCACTCATCCGCCTGCCGTCGCCGCCCGCGACCGCTGCGCGGCGGCGCCCGGAGCCGGACATGCCGGAGGACCTGCCGGGCCCGGGCGGCCAGACGCCGACCGAGCGTGGGCTGGGTGACTTCACGATGGGCGTCGACGCGCTCCGGCTCATCCCCCTGGCCCTCGCCGTCGGGCTCATCGCCTCGGGCATCGCGTTGGTCCTGCTCGACATGATCGGGCTCGTCACGAACCTCTGCTACTACGGCCGCCTCGACCTGCGGCTCACCTCGCCGGCGGCCAACCACCTCGGGCCGCTCTCGGCCGTCATCCCGGTCGTCGGCGGCCTGATCGTCGGGCTGATGGCCCGCTACGGCTCGGAGCGGATCAGGGGCCACGGCATCCCCGAGGCGATGGAGACGATCCTGGTGGGCGGCAGCAGGGTCGAGCCGCGGCTCGCCATCCTCAAGCCGATCTCGAGCGCGATCAGCATCGGCACCGGCGGTCCGTTCGGCGCCGAGGGCCCGATCATCCTGACCGGCGGTGCCTTCGGCTCGCTCGTCGGCCAGTTCGTCCACCTCTCGGCCGCAGAGCGGAAGACGCTGCTCGTGGCTGGGGCAGCTGCGGGGATGACCGCCGTCTTCGCGACCCCGATCGCCTCGACCCTGCTGGCAGTGGAGCTGCTGCTCTTCGAGTGGAAGCCGCGCTCGCTCGTCCCGGTGGCCGCGGCGAGCGCCCTGGCCGCCGCGGTCCGGATCGCCTTCGCCGACGCCGGGCTGCTCGCGCAGGCGCCGCTCTTCCCGGTCCCGCCCCACCCGATCCTCGGTCCGGCTGGGCTCGCCGGCGCGCTCGCCCTGGGCCTTGTCTGCGGCCTCGTCGCCTGGCTCCTGACGGTCGCCGTGTACGGTGCCGAGGACGGCTTCAAGTCCGTCTTCCACCGCCTCGGCGTGCACTGGATGTGGTGGCCCGCCATCGGCGGGCTCATCGTCGGCCTGGGCGGCCTCGTCGACCCCCGGTCGCTCGGGGTCGGCTACGACTCGATCCGGGCCGAACTGGCCGGGCAGCTGCTGCCGGCGGCCCTCCTCACCCTGTTCGTCGTCAAGCTCGCCGTCTGGGCCCTGGCCCTCGGGTCCGGCACGAGCGGCGGCATCCTCGCCCCGCTCCTGCTGATGGGGGGCGCCGTCGGCGGGCTGCTCGCGCCGGTCCTGCCCGGCGGCTCGATCGCCATCTGGGGCCTGGTCGGGATGGCGGGCGCCCTCGCCGGCGTGACCCGCTCCCCGTTCACCGGCGTCATCTTCGCCTTCGAGCTGACCCACGACCAGAACGCCCTGCTGCCGCTGCTCATCGCCTGCGTCGCGGCCGACGCCATCAGCGTCCTCGCCCTGCGCCGCTCGATCCTGACCGAGAAGGTCGCCCGGCGCGGCTTCCACGTCATGCGCGAGTACCAGGTCGACCCGCTCGAGGCCCTCTTCGTCCGGGACGTCATGGCGACGAGCGTGCTGACCTTCCGGGCCGACCAGCCGGCGGCCGAGGTCCAGGCGCTCTTCCGGTCGCCGGCCTCGCCCCGGGGGCAGCGCCTGTATCCGGTCCTCGACGGGACGGGCGGGCTGGTCGGGGTGGTCGGCCGGACGGAGCTGCTCCGGGCGCTCGGCGAGCCCGATTCGGCGCCGCCGAGCGTCGCGGACCTGATGCTGACGCGGATGACGGTCGCCTATCCCGACGAGACCCTGCGGTCGGTCGCCGACCGGATGGCCGCCGAGCGGGTCGGGATGATGCCGGTGGTCGAGCGCACGGACCCAGGGCGGCTGCGCGGCCTCGTCAGCCAGTTCGACCTGCTGCGGGCGCGGGCGCGGCTGCTCGAGGAGGAGCGCCATCGCGAGCGCGTCCTTCGGGTCCGGCTCGCACCGGTCCTGCGGTTCGGACGACGAGCGGAGCCCGTGTCGCCGAGCGTCGACCCCGGACCGGACGACGAGGCGGCCGCGGGCGCCTGAACCGCGCGCTGTCCCCCGCTCGCCGTGGAGGGCGCGGACGCGCCACAATCGCGCCATGCCCGACCAGCCCGCCCCCCTGCCCGCTGACCAGTCCGCTCCCCTGACGGCTCCCAGCCCCGACACCCCGTCCGCCGAGCCCGTCGACCCGGCCGGCCGACCGCCCACCCGGGTGGCCGTCGTCGGCGTCGGCTTCGTCGGCTCGACCTTCGCCTACGCCCTGCTCCTGTCCGGCCTCGCCTCGGAGATCGTCCTCGTCGACCTGAACCGCAAGCGGGCCGAGGGCGAGGCCATGGACCTCAACCACACCGTCCCGTTCGCCCACCCCACCCACGTCTGGGCCGGCGACTACGCCGACTGCACGGGCGCGACGGTCACGGTGATCGCCGCCGGGGCGAACCAGAAGCCGGGCGAGACCCGGCTCGAGCTCGTCCGCCGCAACGCCGCCATCTTCCGCGACATCGTGCCGCGGGTGGCCGAGGCGAACCCCGACGGCATCATCCTCGTGGCCACGAACCCCGTCGACGTCCTGACCTACCTGACCCACAGGCTGTCCGGCCTGCCCCGCCAGCGCGTCTTCGGCTCCGGGACGATCCTCGACACCGCCCGCTTCCGCTACCTGCTCAGCGAGCACCTGGGGGTGGACCCGCGCAGCGTCCACGCCTACATCATCGGCGAGCACGGTGACTCCGAGGTGCCGGTCTGGTCGCTGGCCAACGTCGCCGGGATGCGCCTGCCGACGTTCTGCGCCGAGAACGGCATCGCCTTCGACCGGGAGGAGATGGAGGCGATCTTCCGGCGGACGCGCGACGCCGCCTACGAGATCATCGAGCGCAAGGGCGCCACGTACTACGCGGTGGCCGCGGGCCTGATGCGGATCGTCGAGGCGATCCTGCGCGACCAGCGGACCGTGCTCTCGATCTCGAGCCCGGTCGAGGACTACTACGGCATCGACGACGTCTGCCTGAGCCTCCCGGCGGTCGTCGACCGCGGCGGCGTCGAGCGCGTCCTGCGGCTGGAGCTCAGCCCGGCCGAGGCGTCCGGAGTCCGCCGCTCGGCGGACGTGCTCAGGGCGACGCTCGGCGAGCTGGGGGTCTGAGCCGGTCCGGCCCCTGGCGACCAGGCTAGGTGGTCGGCAGCGGCCGCTCCTGGAGCGGGACGTCCCAGTGCGCGTCGAGGAGCTCGAAGCGGCGCTGCTCCTCGGCCCGGAAGCGCTCCTGGTCCGGGTAGAGCCGCTCCGCGAGCTCCTGTTCGGTGTGGGCCTCCATCGCCGCCCAGTCGCGGTAGGTGATGGTGACCATGACGTTCCAGTCCCCTCGGCCGTCGCCGTGGAAGCGGGGGACGAAGCAGCGCACGGCGGTGAAGCGGCCGGCCTCCAGCTGCGCCCGCAGGAGCGGCCAGTGGTTGCGCTCGAACAGCGCCAGCCACTCGTCCACGTGCCCCCACCGGACGCGGTAGAAGTAGGCGACCTCGACGGGCTGGGCGGCCATGGCGTGCCTCCTGCTCACGGGGGACGGCGACGGACAGGACCAGCGTAGCGGCCTGACCCTCGACCTGTCGGCGGGGGTCCGCACCGGGGGCGGGCGTGCCCGGACGCCGGCGGGGAGGATCGGCGGACGCGGGCTGCCATCGGCTACCGTATGGGCGAAGGAGGGGGGCATGACCGGCAGGGGGCGCGTCCGGCGGGCCGTCACGCTCGTCGCGCTGGCGATGGCGCCGCTCCTCGTCGGGCTGGCCGCCGCGCCCGGCGGGACGGTCTCCGCCGAGGCCCCGCCGGGCGCCGGCATCCCCGCCGTCCTCGGCTCATGCCCGGCGGCCGGCCACGCGGTCGCCCTCACCTTCGACGACGGCTGGGACGAGACCACGACGCGCCGGCTCGTGGAGCGGCTCCTGGCCCTCCGCGCCCCGGCGACGTTCTTCCCGCAGGGGAGCGCCGTCCGGCGCTGGCCGGCGCTGTGGCGCTGGATCGCAGCCAGCGGCTTCCCCCTCGCGGACCACACCGAGGACCATCCGGACCTGACCCGCCTGCCGGCGGCGGAGGCAGGGGCCGAGGTGGCAGCCGGCCTGGCCGCCGTGGCCTCGGTCGCAGCGACCGGTCGCCCGCCGCTGGCCGTGCTCCGGCCGCCCTATGGTGCCCTCGATCCCGCGGTGCTCCGGGCGGCGGCCGACGCGGGCATCCGGCTCGTCGTCCTGTGGGACGTCTACGGCGGCGACTCGGAGGGCTGGCCCGCGTCCAAGGTGGCCGCCGCGGCGGAGGCCGGTGGCGACGGCTCGATCATCGTCCTCCACGCGGGCCCGCCGGCCACCGTGGCCGCCATCGACGGGATCGTGGCCGACTACCGGGCCCGGGGCTTCGAACTCGTGACCCTGCCGGACCTCCTCGCCCGAGCCGGCGGCGCAGCGCGCTGCGTGCTGCTCGACGCGCCCGCCGTGGCCCGCCCGACGTCCTGAGGCCGACCAGGCTCGGCCGGCACCGGCGCGGGCGCAAGGTCACCGCAAGCGAACGGCCGGGCAGGGCGGCACGGGCGCGACGGCGTTGGGTCGAGACTGGGTCCATCGCGACGGCGGGTGAGGGCCTCCGACTGGCAGCAGCCCCGGTCCCCACCGGCCGTCGCGGGCTACCGGCCCGACCCTGGCCGGCCGACGACCCGTACCGACGGTGGCACATGGAACTGACGACGATCCAACTGCTCTTCTGGGTGTTCCTCCTCGGCGTGGTGGTGATGGGCTACGAGCTCGGCGAGGCGCTCAAGGCACCCGTCTGCCCAAGCTGCACGCACTGCCAGGCGATCAAGGAGGAGGAGCGCCGGCGCCAGGCCGAGCTGCGCGAGACGTTCGGCCATCACTACGGCGCGCGGATCGACGACGAGGATCGCTGGCGGCGCTAGGAGCGGGTGCGCCTCGGCGCGGGTGCGGTGGCCTACACGGCGATCCCGAGCGCGGCCGCGGCGACGAGCGCGCTGCCGACGGCGACGGAGACGCTGGCCAGGGTCCCGAGCAGGTAGTACTCGGCGAACTCCCGGTCGTCGAGCTGCTTGAAGCGGGCCAGCGTCTTGGCCGCGATCACGAGGCCGATGGCGGCTTCCGCCCGGGCGAGCAGCAGGGCGACGACGAGCAGCCGCTCGAGGATGCCGATCGCCTCCCCGACCCGCGCCGGCGACGCCATGCGGGCCGGCTGGCCGGGCATGGACGTCCCGGGCTCGGGCTCGACGCGGCCGACGAGCGGACCGAGGCGGACGAGGTAGCCGCGGGCAGATGGCGCGGCAGTCCCCGTCGCCGGAGCCGGGTCGGCAGCGGGGAACGAGCCTTCGAGGGCGGGCAGCGGCCGGACGAGGACGCCGACGAGGATGGCCCCGGCGCGGACGTTGACGAGGCCGAGGGCCGCCAGGACGACAGCCGTCAGAACGGCCCGGTGGAACCCCGCCGGGTCCGCGCCCGCGACGGACGAGACGGCGGACGCGGCGTCGGGGAGCGGCGCAGCCGTCCGCAGGAGGGCGAGCCAGGCGAGCCACAGGACGAGGACGTGGGCCGCCTGGTCAACGACGAAGAGGGCGGCGGGGACCGGGGTCCAGCCGCGGCCGAGTGAGGCGGCCGGGGCCGGCGGCTCGTGGACGCGGTGCGCAGCGGCCAGCGCGGCCGCCTCGACGCGGCGGGTCAGGAGGATCTTCGTCCGGTCGATGAGGCCGTGGGCGACGGCCACGATCACGACGAGGGCCAGGCCGACGCTGCCGAACACCAGGGCGAACGGGGCCAGGGCCAGGGCCACGCCCGCGACGTGGACGGCCAGGGCTCGCCACGCTCGCCAGCCGGTGCCGAACTTCTCGCTCGCGACCCGTTCGGTCTGGAGCACGAAGTCAGCGACGAGATGGGCCAGCACGAGCCAGGCCAGGAGCAGGACGGGATCGGCGCTCATCTCCCCGCCCCGACCGCGGCGCCGCCGGAGGCCGCCGCCCCGCCCGAGGCCGCCGTCAGGCCCTCCCCGAAGAGACGCCGGACCGCGGCGAGCAGGCCGCTGATGAGCGGGATGCGGCCCCGTCCCGCCATCACGGACACGGTCGCCCGACGGATCCCGAGCCGGTCGGCGACCTCGGCCTGGCGGAGCCCGTCGAGGAGGATGAGGCGGGCGACCGCGCGCTGCCGGTCGGTGAGCGCAGCGAGGAGGTCGGCCAGGGCCGGCGCGGTGTCGGCCAGCAGCTCGTCGGCCCGCGGATCACCCGTCTCGACGAGGAGACCCTCGCGCCGGGCGCGGGCCCGCGCGATCGCCTGGCGTGCGCGCAGGAACGCCTCGCCGGTCCGTTCCGTGGCCGGCCCTTCGCCGGGCTCGACGGGTCCCGCGACCACGACCCAGCGGGCGGGCCGGGCGTCAGGGAGGAGCATGCCGAGGAGGACGGCGCGGAACGGGTCCGCGGACGGGCCGAGGAGGCCCTGCAACTCGTCGCCCTGGGTGAATCCGAACGGCGCCAGGCGGTCCGGGCCGTAGGCAGCGTCGAGCTCGTCGACGAGTCGACGCAGCCACGCCGCCGACGCGGCGGGCTCGCGGCGCGAATGGATCAGGTCGCCGAACAGGACGATCGCGGCGTCTTCGGTCACGGGAGCAGGCTACAGGCGGACGTGGTAGCCGTCAACGGCTATCTGGGGCGCCTGTAGCCGCACATGGCTGATGAGGAGCTCATCCAGTCGGGTCGGCCGGGCGACGACGCCTTCGCACCAGCCTCCTTGCACCACAGGTACATTCGCGGAGTCCACCGCTCGGGCGCGGTCAGGACTGCGCGTCTGACGTAGCGTCCGGACCCGGGCAGTCCGCCATCGCGCCCGATCCGTACCCCTGACGCAGGGGTTTGACGACCTCGCCGGCAACGGCGTCAGGAACGCACGCCAGCGGTGAGGCGGCGGCCCGCCTCGCGAGAAGCGACCCTGGCGGCGCGAGCACCCGCTCGGGCCCGCTACCATTGACGGGCGCCGCGGGCCTCCGCTCGCCGCGACGGGCTCCGCTGTCCGAACGGCCAGCAGCCGGCGCCCGTCCGGGACGCCGCCTCCCGCGGCGTCCCGCGGACCGCCCGCATCACCTCGAACACCTCGCCAGCGCGCGCGCCACGCAGCGCCAGGGAACCCTGTGACCAGCCGACCCGCCACCGACTCCCCGGGCCCACCAGGCGCCGGTCGCCTGCGGCGCTACGCTCGCCGCTTCACCGGCTTCGAGCGCGACGCCCGGATCTTCCTGCTCACGACCGTCGTCCTGGGCGCCGCGATCTCGCTGTACTGGATCGACTTCAACCTCTACCTCCAGTCGCTCGGGATGAGCCGCTCGACGATCGGCCTCGTCGCCGCGGCCTCGTCGATCGCCGGCGTCGTCGTCGCCTTCCCGGCCAGCGCCCTCTCGGACCGCGTCGGTCGTCGCCGGGTGATGCTCCTCGGCGCCGGGCTCACCCTGCTCGCCTTCAGCGGCTTCCTCGCCTTCACCGCCCTGCCGGCCATCTTCGTCTTCGCGGTCTGCTACGGCGCCGGCTCGCAGGCCAGCCAGATCGTCGCCTCACCGTTCATGACCGAGCACAGCCGGCGCGAGCATCGCAACGAGCTCTTCTCGGTCCAGTTCGCCATCAACAACCTGACCAACGTCGGCGGAGCCGTCGTGGGCGGCCTGCTGGCGGGCCCGGTCGCCGGGGCGCTCGGCCTGGGCGAGACCGGGCCGGGACCGTTCCGGGTGCTCCTCGGCCTGATGGTCCTGCTCACCCTGGCGGCCCTCGGCACGATCCTCCTCATCGCGGACGATCGGCCGGGCCGGGGGCTTGCCGGGCTGCCGGCCGATCGGTCGACGCGACCCGGCCGCCTCGGCGTGACTGTCCTGGATCGCGGCCGGATGGCGCGGCTGCTGCTGCCGGGCTTCCTGACCTCGCTCGGGGCCGGCCAGATCATCCCCTTCCTCAACGTCTTCGTGGAGGGCAGGTTCCACCTCGACATCGCCTCGCTCAATGCCGTCTTCGCCCTGACCGGTCTGGGCACGGCGGCCGCGATCATGGTCCAGCCGGCCCTCGCCCGGCGGTTCGGCAAGGTCGGCTCGGTCGTCCTGGTCCAGGCCGCGAGCATCCCCTTCTTCGCCGTCCTCGGCTTCTCGCCGCTGCTGTGGACGGTCGTCCTGGCGATGGCCGTCCGCAACTCGCTGATGAACGCGGGGAACCCGATCTTCAACGCCTTCGCGATGGAGCACGTCGGGGCGGCCGAGCGCGCGACGTACGCGGCGGCGGCGAACCTGCTGTGGAGCCTCGGCTGGGCGGTGGCGGGACCGTTCTACAGCCTGCTGCAGGGCCTGTTCGGCTTCAGCGTGGGCTACACGATCGACTTCCTGGTCGTCATCGTCCTCTACTCGCTGGCGACCGGGCTGCTCTGGCGCTGGTTCCGCGAGGCCGAGGCCGGCGTCGCACTCGCTGCTGCCCGGCTGCGCGCTCGCTGACCCTCCACGTCGCGGCGCATCGGCACCGGGAGGGCGGGGGCGCACCGCGAGCGCTCGCCCGGGCGCTCGGCGCGCCGACGGTCGCCGGCCCCCCGAGCGGCTATGCTGGACGTCTCATGACGGCCGAGTCGAGCGCCCCCACGACCGCCACCCCGGCTTCGTTGACGACCACTCCCGAAGCCCCCGCGGATCCGACCGCCGCGGCACGCCGCGGACCGAACCCGACGGGCATCCCGCGCAACCCCGGCCGCCACGAGCTCGGCCTGAAGGCGACCCTGCTGTTCCCCGATCGCGAGATCGTCGAGCGCTACTACGTCCCGCTCATCTACACGGCCTGCCGGACGTGCTACAGCGAGCTCGAGCCCGACGAGATCTTCCGCCGCGCGGCGGAGGGGCGGGTCGACCCGGCCAAGCAGCGCGCGCTGATCTCCCGGGTCATCGAGTCCGGCCACGGCTCGACGATCGAACACGTCGTCTTCACCTTCGGCATCAGCGGCGTCAGCCGGACCCTCTCCCACCAGCTCGTCCGCCACCGCGCCGGCGTCGCCTTCGACCAGCAGAGCCAGCGCTACGTCGCGTACAAGGGCGCCTCGACCCTCACGCCCGGCTCGATCGCCGAGGCGGAGCCCGAGTTGCGCGAGCGTTACGAGCAGGAGGTCGATGGCGCGCTGGCGCTCTACGAGGAGCTCCTGGCGGCCGGGATCCCCGGCGAGGACGCCCGCTTCGTGTTCCCCAACGCGACCCGGACGAACCTGGTCATGACCGCGAACCTGCGGGCCCTGATCCACATGGCCGGCCTGCGGCTGTGCACGATGGCCCAGTGGGAGATCCGGCGGCTCTTCCAGCTCATCCGCCACGAGGTCTTCGCCGTCAGCCCCTTCCTCGGCTCGTTCCTCGCCCCCAAGTGCGTGCCCCTGGGCTACTGCGACGAGATGGGCAACCGCGACGGCCACTGCCCGATCAGGCCGCACAAGGACGACGTCCTGGCGGCCTGGGCCGAACGGTCGAAGGCCGCCCGCGCTGCGGGCCGCGAGCTGCCAGTCGCCGCGGCCGCGGTGACCGCGCCGGAGCCGACGGCCTGAGCATCCAGCTCCAGTTCGACCGGATCCCGCCCGGCGTCGAGGTCGGCCCGCATCGCCACGGCGTGGAGACGCTCGTCTACGTCGCCGGCGGCGAGCTCGTCTTCCAGCACGGCGAGGCGCTCGAGCGACGGACGGTCGTCCATGCGGGCGACGTGCTCTACGAGGCGCCGGCCGAGCAGCACCTGGTCCGGAACGAGGGCACGGCCGACGCCCTGGCCCTGCTCGCGGCGACCGAACCCGATCCCCGCCAGGTCGGCCTGGTCCTGCGCCGCTGGGAGTCGGTCGAGGAACCGGTCCGCCGGCGGGTAGAGGCCGAGGTCGTGAGCCGCGACGGGATCCGCTGGCGACGCCTCGTCCGGCCCGGCGACTTCGGGAGCGCGACGTTCACGGTCACGGAGGTCGAGATCGACCCCGGGGCGAGCCAGGAGTGGCACCGCCACCCGGCCGCCGAGCACGTGCTCGTCATCTTCGAGGGGCGCGGCCTCGTCCGCGTCGGGCCGATCGAGGAGCCGCTCGAGCCGCTCAAGGGGATCCGTGTCGAGCCCGGGCTGGTCCACCGCGTGGAGAACACCGGGCGGACTCTCCTCCGCTACTACGTCTGCGCCACGCCCGGCGTCGACCCGCTGGTCGATCGGGAGCGGGCCCGGGCGCCGGTGGACCGCACCGAGGGACCGGCCGAGGGGTAGGCGGCGGATCGCCGGCGGGTCGCCCGGCGCGGCCCGGCTCGTCGCTGGCCTATGGCTCGGTCGCCAGCTCGCGGACGAAGCGGCGCAGGAGCCGGCCGAGCCGCGGCCCGGCCTCGATCCCGGCGGCCACGACCTCCTCGTGGCTCAGCGGCTGGCCGGTGACTCCCGCGCCCGGATTCGTCACCAGCGAGACGCCACAGACGTCGAGCCCGGCCCAGCGGGCGGCGATCGCCTCGAGCACCGTCGACATCCCCACAGCGTCGGCCCCGAGCGTGCGGAGCATGCGAACCTCGGCCGGGGTCTCGTAGGCGGGGCCGAGCAGGCCGGCATAGATCCCCTCGACGACCTCGACGCGCTCGGCGGCCGCTGCCACCCGGAGCCGTCGCCGCAGCTCGGGATCCCAGGCAGTCGTCAGGTCCGGGAAGCGCGGCCCGAGCTCGTCCGCATTCGGGCCGAGCAGCGGCGTGCGGCCGGTCAGGTTCAGGTGGTCGGCGATGAGCATGATGGTCCCGGCAGCGTACCGGGGGTCGACGCCGCCGGCCGCGTTCGTCAGGACGATGGTCCGGGCGCCCAGGCGGCCCATGAGCAGGACAGGCTGGACGACGAGGCCGGCGTCGTGGCCCTCGTACAGGTGGAAGCGGCCCTGGAGGAGGACCACGGGGACGCCGTCGAGCCGGCCGAGGAGCAGCCGGCCGACATGGCCCGGCGCGGTGGCGGCCGGCCACGAGGGAAGCTCGGCGAACGGGATGGCCACCATGTCCGCGAGGGCGTCGGCCAGGCCGCCGAGGCCGGATCCGAGGACGATGCCGACCCGCGGGACGAGGTCGGTCCGCGCTCGGACCGCCGCCTCGAGGGCGGCGAGACGGGCCGGCTGGGCGGCGGGCGGGATCGGCAGCGGCGCAGCGGCGGGCTCGACGGACGGGGAGGTCAGCTCGGTCATGCGGGTCTCCAGGGACGCGTCGACGACGGTCGGGGCCCGCGGCTTCGCCCGGCCCGACGGGAGTACCGACACCGGGATGCCGGTCGCGTCCCGTCGGGCGGGCGCCCGCCAGGGGGCGGGCAACGAAGCGCCCGAAGCGACCGGCTGAGCTGGAAGCCCTTGATGCGATCTCGGCCTTCTCGGTCCCTGACGGCCCCTTCGGGCACCTCCGACGATAGGGCGAGCGGTGACGGCCGGTCAACGGAGTTGTCCACGAACGCGCGGCCGCCGAGGTGCGGCTATCCACGGAAGCACACCGCCTGTGGACGGCGTGTGGACAGCCCAGCGGCCGAGCGGCCGAGCGGGACCGGCGACCGGCGGACCCGCGGCTCCCGACGAGGAACGGCGCGCGGCGAGCGCCGCCGAGCGCGCCGGAATGGACGGCCCCCGGAGCCGGTGGGCGCGTGCACCGGCGGCTGAGGCCCGGTGCGCGCCGGTACCACCGGGGACGTCTGGTGGTACCTCTAGCGGACTGCACCGCTCCACCCTCCTCGCCAGAGAATGCGCCCACGCCTCGAGACCGCACGACCTGGAGGGGTCCACCCAAGATGGCGACGACGGAACCACGGTCCGGATTCCGGCTCCCGTGGACCACGGATCACCGGAACGAGCAGGAGACCGCGGCCGTGGAGACCCTCGTCCCGGACGATGCCAGCGCCAACCCCGCCGCGCAGCCCGGCCAGCCCGAGGGCGAGTCCGCCGAGAGCCGCGACGCCTTCGTCGAGCCGGTCTCCGACTCCGCCGAGGCGGTCGCCGAACCCGACAACGGCCCAGACCCGGCGCTCATGGTCGCGTCCTCGGCCGACGCCGCCGCCGACGACGCCGACGAGGCGACGCCGCAACCCCCTGCCGTCGCGTCCGTTGCCGATGCGCCGG
>DASVYJ010000063.1:0-16912 GCA_036392215.1 Candidatus Limnocylindrales bacterium
GGCCTGAATGGTCAGCAGGCCGGGCCGGGCTCGTCCTCGTCGCTCTCGAGCTGCCAGACCGGCGCGGACGCCAACGCCCGCGAGGACTGCCGCATCGTCGGCTACGTCGACAGCATCCAGGCCTGGTGGTCGTCCGACTTCGCGGCCCGCGGCCGCCAGTACGTCCCGGCGAAGGCGGTCTTCTTCACCGACCAGATCGACACCGGCTGCGGCACCGCGACGAGCCAGGTCGGGCCCTTCTACTGCCCGGCCGACAAGCTCGTCTACATCGATCTCGGGTTCTTCCAGGAGCTGCACGACCGGTTCGGCGCCCAGGGCGGCCCGTTCGCCGAGGCCTATGTCATGGCCCACGAGTACGGTCATCACGTCCAGGATCTGCTCGGCACCCTCGGCTCGGGGAGCAGCCAGCAGGGCGCCCAGGGCCGGTCGGTCCGGACGGAGCTGCAGGCCGACTGCCTCGCCGGCGTGTGGGCCCACCACGCCGCGGCGACCGGCTACCTCCAGCCGCTCAGCCAGGCCGACATCGCCGACGCGCTCGACGCCGCCGCCGCGGTCGGCGACGATCGGATCCAGCAGGAGACGCAGGGCTCGACGAACCCCGAGACGTGGACCCACGGCTCGTCCGCCCAGCGCGAGCACTGGTTCACGGTGGGCTACCAGGGCGGGACGCTGGACGGGTGCGATACGTTCAGCGGACCGATCTGAGGGAGCGGCGATGGGTGCACGCGGCGCGAACGGGGCGGCGGTGAGGGGCCGGTGAAACGCCTGCTCGGCATCGGCCGGCGGGTCGTCCAGCGCAGCGGTCAGGACGACGCCGGCGGCCTCGCGACGCAGCTCGCCTGGAGCTTCCTGCTGGCGGTCTTTCCGTTCGGCATCTTCGCCGCGGCCCTCGTCGGCGTCGTGGCCGGGACGCTCGGGGTCCACGACGCGACGGCGCGCATCCTCGGCGCGCTCGGCGACAACCTCCCGGCGAACCTCGTCGACCTCATCCGGCCCGAGCTCGCCTCGGTCATCCAGCGCAGCCAGCCGGGCATCCTCTCGCTCGGCGCGATCGGTGCGCTGTGGGCCGCGACCGGCGGGACGATGACCCTGGTCAAGGCGATGAACCTCGCCTACGACGTCCCGGAGACCCGCAACATCGTCCTGCGCTACGGGCGCGGCGTGGTCCTGACGCTGCTCGCGACGGTCGGCATGGTCGCCTCGTTCGTGACGATCGTCGGCGGGTCGCTGGTGACCCAGGACGTGGCCGCCCGGCTCGGCTTCGGCGACGGGCTCTGGACGGTGCTGTCCGTCCTGCGCTGGCCGCTCGTCTTCCTGGTCCTGGTGGCCGCGGTCACGCTCCTCTTCCGGCTCGCCCCGAACGTCGCGGCGCCGTGGCGCTGGAGCGCGGCGGGCGCCGCGGTCTTCGCGATCGGCTGGCTGGTCGCGACCTACGTCTTCGCGTTCTACGTGGCGAACTTCGGTCGCTATGGCGCGACCTACGGCTCGCTCGGCGGCGTGGTCGTGCTGATGGTCTGGTTCTACGTGAGCTCGCTGCTGCTGGTCCTGAGCGCGGAGATCGTGGCCGCGCTCACGGCCGAACTCTCGCCCGGGCGGCTGGCCGGGCGGCAGGAGGAGCTCGGGGCCGCGCCGGTGACGACCCCTCCGAGCGAGGCCGGGGCGCCGAGCACGTCGCCGGGTCGCGCGCCCGCTCCCGACGACGCCTGAGATCCTCAGGGCCGCGCGGACGGCCGCGGCGCAACGAAGCCGGGCCGCGAGGCCGGCCGTAGAATCGCCGCGCCTCCCCGTCCCGGCGACACTCGAGGTGGGCCATGGCCGACGATCCCCGCGGATGGCGCCCGCAGCGGTTCGGGACCCGCAACTTCCGGCACATCAAGGACGCCCTGATCGAGCCGTTCTGGGAAGGCGTCCGCGTCCTCGTCCACCTCGAGCCGGGCGGCGACCTGGCCATCCTCGACGAGAGCGGCGAGGACTACGCCGGGGAGTATCCCGACGTGGATGCCGCGATCCGCGCAGCCGCGGACGCCGGCGACGGCCTCGTCCTCGACGGCTACCTCACCCGCCAGGCGACCCGCTCCGGGGCCGGCACCGCGATCGTCGCCGCGGAGGCTCCGACCCCGACCGAGAGCCTCGCCCGCCTCGTCGTCGGCGGCGCCGCCCGCCAGGAGGTCAAGCCCCCGGAGATCGACCCGGATCGTCAGCCCGTCGCGTTCGTCGCCGTGGACCTGCTGCTCGTCGACGGGGAGAGCCTGCTCGACGTCCCGCTGCTCGAGCGCAAGCGCCTCCTCGAGGGCGTCCTCGCCGAGTCGACCCTCGCCCGCCGCAGCCCGTACGTCCGGCCGCCGGTGGACACCTGGCTCGTCTCGTGGCGCTCGAACGGCTTCCGCCAGCTGGCCTACAAGTCGGCCAACGCGCGCTACCACCCCGGCGAGGCCTCCGACGACTGGACGACCGCCGCGATGCCGGCGACGTGAGCGCCCGCAACGCGAGCCCGGAACCGTCGGCCGGGTGGTAGGGTGAGCCGGATGCCCACGACGTCCCTCACGCCGGCCATCCGCGAGGAGATCGCCCGCCTCGGCCGGGCCGACATCATGGTCGGCATCCCGAGCTTCAAGAACGCGGCGACGATCGGCTACGTCGCCCGCGCCGCCCAGGCCGGCCTGGTCCAGTTCTTCCCGGACCTGCGGCCGGTCCTCGTCAACGCCGACGCCGGCTCGCCCGACGGCACCCAGCGGGTCGTCGTCGAGACCGAGCCGCCCGACTACGTGGAGCAGATCCTCCTCGTCCGGCCGACCAACCGCCTCGCCCGCGTCAGCCTCACCTATCCCGACGTCGATGGCGTCGGCGGCAAGGGCGCCGCCCTGCGGACGATCTTCGAGATGGCCGCCGCCCTGGAGGTCGACGCGCTGGTGGTCGTCGACTCGGACCTGCGCTCGATCCTGCCCGAATGGGTCGAGCTGCTCGCCGGGCCCATCCTCAAGGGCGGCTACGACTTCGTCGCGCCGCTCTACGCCCGCTACAAGTACGACGGCACGATCACCAACACCGTCACTTACCCGCTGACCCGGGCCCTCTACGGCCACCGCATCCGCCAGCCCATCGGCGGCGACTTCGGCGTCAGCGGTGACCTCGTCCGGCACTACCTCGCCCAGGAGGACTGGACGCCGGACATCAGCCGCTTCGGCATCGACATCTGGATGACGACGCAGGCCCTCCTCGGCGGCTTCGCGGTCTGCCAGACCCGCCTGGGGGCGAAGATCCACGACCCGAAGGACCCCGGCGCCGACCTCGGGCCGATGTTCCGCCAGGTCGTCGGGACGATCCTCCGCCTGGCGGCTGAGCATCCCGACCGCTGGCTCTCGATCACCGGCAGCCACGACGTCCCGGCCTACGGCTTCGACCGCATCGTCGATCCGACGCCGCTCGAGGTGAACACGCTCCGCCTGCTGGCCCAGTTCCACCAGGGCTCCCTGACCCTGGTCGAGACGTGGGCGACGATGCTCGCGCCCGAGCACCTGGACACCGTGATGGTCCTCGCCCGCGAGGCTGGCTCGCTCGCGGAGTCGGCGGCCCACAAGCTCGGCGTCGCGGCCGACGGCGAGGGGACGGGCACGCTGCCGACGACCGACGAGATGTCGGAGGCCGTGGCCGCCTTCCACTTCCCGGACGACCTCTGGGCCCGGATCGTGTACGACCTGGTCGTCGCCGCGGCCCGCGGGACGCTGCCGATGGACCGGCTCGTGGCCGCCCTCGTGCCGATCTACTTCGGGCGCGTCGGCAGCTTCATGATCGAGAACCGGCACGTCCCGACCGAGCAGGCCGAGGAGCGCGTCGAGCGGCAGGCCCGCGAGTTCGAGCTGCTGAAGCCGTACCTGGTCCGGCGCTGGGGCGAGCTGGCGGCTGACGAGCCGGGCGACGGCACCTCCGGCCCCGACGGCGGGGGTACGCCGGCTGGCGCGTCCGGCGAGACCGTCGCGCCGGCCCGGTCAGCGCGTGGGCACCGGTCGCGCGTCCGGTGACCGGTCACGCTCCGCTGCCGTCACGCATCCTCATCCCCGTCGCCAATCCCCTCACCGCCGAAGAGCTCGTCCGCATCGGCGCGGCGCTCCTGGACCGCCGGACCGGCGACCTCACGGCGCTCGGGATCGTCGAGGTGCCCGAGGGGATGCCGCTCTCCGAGGGCGCGACCCGCGCCCGGCAGGCGCGGCGACTGCTCCAGCGCGTCCTCGACTACGCTCCGGAAGGGACGACGATCCGGCCCATCGTCCGCATCGGCCGACGGGCGGCCGAGGGTGTCGTCGAGGCGGCCGCCGAGCTCGAGGCCGACCTCATCATCTTCGGCTGGGGCGGCAAGCCGGCCGCGCGGACGTCGAGCCGTGGCAGCCGCGGGATCGCGGCCGCGACCGACGGCACGGCGGGCCCGACCGCCCTCTCGGGCGACGGGACGGCTGGCGTCGGCGGGCCTGCGGTCTTCAGCCCCACGATCGACGAGGTCGTCCGCGACGCACCCTGCGACATCGCCGTCGTCAAGCAGCGCGGCTCGACCGAGATCCGGCGGATCCTCGTCCCCGTCCGGGGCGGTCCCCACGCCGAGCTCGCCCTGCGCTTCGCGGACGCGCTCGCGCGAGCCCACGGCGCGCGCGTCGTCGCCCTCCATCTCGTGCCGCCCGGGGTGACGGCCGGCGTCCGCAGTCAGGCCGAGCGCGCCCTCGGCCACGTCCTCAAGGAGCACGTCCGCGGCCACGCCGAGCCCCTCGTCAAGGAAGCGACCAACGTCCGCAATGCGATCCTCCGCGAGGCCGAGCAGGCCGACCTGTTGATCATGGGCGCCTCGGCCGGCCCGAGCACGAGCGGGGGCGAGACGCACCTGTTCGGGGCGCTGCCGGAGACCGTCGCCGCCCGGGCCGGCAAGACGGTCATCGTCGTCAAGACCCGCGAGCCCATCGGCCGGACCACGTTCGACCAGCTCGCCCAGCGCGCCGAGACCCTCGCCGCCGCCGACCGCGCCGCGGAGGACGCGCGCGCCGTGCCCGCCCGCGTCGAGCGCTGGTTCGGTGAGTCGAACTTCCACCACCGCGAGTTCGGCGACCTCGGCCGCCTGGCGTCGCTCAAGGCCAAGCAGGGCGTCACCGTCTCGCTCGTCCTGCCCACGCTCAACGAGGAGGAGACGATCGGCCCGATCGTCGGCCGCGCCCGGCGCGAGCTGCAGGAGAAGGTGCCGCTCCTCGACGAGATCCTGGTCATCGACTCCGCCTCGACCGACCGGACCGTCGAGGTCGCCGCGGCCGAGGGCGCTCGCGTGTTGCAGCATGCTAACGTGCTAACACGGTATGGGTCCTTCCGGGGCAAGGGCGAGGCCCTCTGGAAGTCGCTCTACGAGACCTCCGGCGACATCGTCGTCTGGGCCGACACGGACGTCCGCAACTGGCACCCCCGGATGGTCTACGGGACCATCGGGCCGCTCCTCCAGGAGCAGCGGCTGCAGTACGTCAAGGGCTACTACCAGCGGCCGATCGTCGAGGGCGGCGTGCTCAAGGAGGGCGGCGGCGGCCGGGTGACCGAGCTCGTCGCGCGGCCCCTCATCAACCTCTTCTTCCCGGAGCTGTCGGGCCTCATCCAGCCGCTCTCGGGCGAGTACGCCGGCCGCAGGTCCCTGCTCGAGACCCTGCCCTTCTTCACCGGCTATGCCGTCGAGATCGGCCACCTCATCGACGTCGCCGAGCGCGTCGGCCTGGAAGGGCTCGGTCAGGTCGACCTCGAGCGGCGGGTGCACCGCAACCAGGAGCTCGAGGGACTCTCGCGGATGTCCTTCGTCATCCTGCAGGCCGTGATGAAGCGGATCGAGGAGCGGCGCAAGGCGCGCCTGTTCGCCGAGCTCGGCTCGACGATGAAGCTGCCCCGCTCCGGCCACGGCCGACTCGGCCTGGAGGTCATCGAGCTGGCCGACCAGGAGCGGCCGCCGATGATCCGCATCCCCGAGTACCTCGAGCGACGGCGAGCGGCGGGCGCGCCGGTGGCGACGACCGAGCGCTGAGGCGCTCCGGCAGCCGATGCGCAAGCCCACGTCTCGGACGCTCCGTCTGCTGGTCGCGCCGGATTCGTTCAAGGGGTCGCTGACCTCCGTCGAGGTCGCCCGCGCGCTCGCGGCGGGCTGGCGGCGGGCGCGGCCCGAGGACACCGTCGACGTCGCCCCGCTCGCCGACGGCGGCGAGGGGACGCTCGCCGCGCTTGAGGCGGCCGGCGGCTGGGAGCGCTGCGAGGCCATGGCCGCCGACCCCCTCGGCCGACCCGTCCGGGCAGCCTGGCTCCGGTCGGCCTCGGGGTCGGCCCCCGCGTCGGCGACTGTCGAGCTCGCCGCGGCCTCCGGCCTCTCTCGTCTCGCGGCCGGCGAGCGGGACCCGTTCGGCGCCACGACCCGCGGCACGGGCGAGCTCCTGCGGGCGGTCCTCGACGAGGGGATCCGCGACATCGTGCTCGGGATCGGCGGCAGCGCGACGACGGACGGCGGCCGCGGGATCCTGGAGGCGCTCGGCGGCGTGGTGCGCGGCGACGGCTCGCTCGACCTCTCGTCCCTCGACCCGCGGCTCGCCGCCACGCGGCTCCGGATCGCCTGCGACGTCACGAACCCGCTCCTCGGGGAGCACGGGGCCGCGGCCACCTACGGGCCCCAGAAGGGCGCGATGCCGGCGCAGGTCCTGGAGCTGGACGCGCGGCTGGCGGACTGGGCCGACCGGCTCGAGGCCGCCACGGGACGGAGCGAGCGGCAGACGCCCGGCGCCGGCGCGGCCGGCGGCACCGCCTTCGGGCTCCTCTGCCTCCGGGAGCGCTTCCGCTCCCTCGACCTGCGGCCCGGCGTCGAGCTCGTCATGGAGGCCGTCGGGTTCGACCGCCGGCTCGCGGCCGCGGACCTCGTCCTCACCGGCGAGGGCCGCATCGACGCGCAGACCGCGTTCGGCAAGACGGCCCACGGCGTCGCGAGGCGCGCGGCCGAGGCGGGTCGTCCGTGCATCGCGGTCGGTGGCGGCGTCGAGCCGGAGGGGGCGGCAGCCCTCGGCCGGATCGGCGTCGTCGTCGTGCCCGTGCTCGAGCGCCCGATGTCGCTCGACGACGCCATCGCGGCCGGACCCGGCCCGCTGGAGCGGACCGGCGAGCGCCTCGGGCGGCTCGTCGCCTTTGGGGTCGCCCTCCGATGAGCCCGTCCGCCGCCGGCGCGTCGCGGGCGGACCGCGACGGGGCGCGTCCGACCGCGCGCGCTGCCCGGCCCCGTCGTGCCGGACGCCGGCCCGCCGATCCCGCCAGGGCGTGGGCCCGTCGGCTCGCCCGGAGCCGCCCCGGCCTGCTCGCCTTCGTCCTCGAGGCGCTGCGGTCCGCCCACGGCACGCCGACCTGGGAGCGATGGCATGACCCGACCTCGGAGCTCGTCCTGACGATCCTGTCGCAGAACAGCGCCGACGTGAACGCCGAGAAGGCGTTCGAGGCGCTTCGGCGGGCCTACCCGCGGGCGGTCGGGACCGACGACGCAGGCGTGCCCTTGGCCGGTCCTTTGGCCGACCCCTCCGCCGACCCCTCGGCCGAGCGCACCCTCGCCCGACCCGGCTGGGGCGGCGTCGGCCTGCAGCTCGCGCCCGACCCCGACTGGGCCGCGGTCGAGGGGGCGCCGCTCTCCGAGCTGATCGACGTGATCCGGCCCGGCGGCCTCGCCCCGCAGAAGGCGCCGCGGATCCAGGCCTCGCTGCGGGCCGTGCGCGAGGCGACCGGCTCGTACTCGCTCGAGTTCCTCGGCGCGCTGCCGGCCCGCGAGGCGCGCGACTGGCTGACGGCCATCGGCGGGATCGGCCCGAAGACCGCGTCGGTCGTGCTGCTGTTCAGCTTCGGCATGCCGCTCATGCCGGTCGACCGCCACGTCGAGCGCGTCTCGAAGCGGATCGGCCTGCTCCCGGCCAGGGCGACGGCCGAGGACGCGCACGACCTGTTCCTGGCCCTGCTCGAGCCGGACCAGGCCTACGAAGCGCACGTCAACCTCATCCAGCACGGGCGGCGGATCTGCGTCGCCCGCGCCCCCCGCTGCCCGATCTGCCCGGTCGCGCCCCGCTGCCGGTACGTCGCCCCGAAAGCGCCGTAGGCCGCGACGGCGACTGTTCCCGCCTGGTCGCCACGGTCGCGTTACATCCGCCTGACGTTTCAGGATGGCCCAAGGGAAGCGGCCGAGGATACGGTCCTGACGTCCCGCGGGTCGGGCGCTGCGTGCCGACCGCCGCGGCGGGCCTGGCCCGAGCACGACGAGGCGCCCCGATGGAACTGGCCACGCGACCCTGGTTCTCCTACCTCGACCTCTGGCACCTGCCGTTCTTCTCGCGCGTCGGCGGGTCCGAGGCCTGGCTCGTGTTCGTCCTGGCCGTCGGCTGGCTGCTCCTCATCGGCCTGTCCGCGTGGCTCCTCCGTTCGGGCGTGCCAGGGAGCACGCCGCGGACCGTCGACGAGTCGGCTCGAGCCGAGGTACCGCGAGCCGCGCCTGCCATCGCGCGTCGGCGGCGCTGAGGCCGGAGCCGCGCCGGCCTCCTCGTCCCGACGGCCTCGTCCGCCGATCCCCTCGTCTCACCCCTCGTCCGCGGATCCCTCGGGCCCTCCGTACGCCTGACGTTCATTCCTGACACCGTCGCCCGAGCGTCGGTCGCGATCGTGCATCAGACGTACGAAACTGACGAGGTCGGCCCTCGCCCGCCCCCGCGGCCGCCAGGAAGTTGCACCAGAGGTACGGTTCTGACCTGAGCGGGCGCGAGGACGTCAGGAATGTACGTCTGAGGTACGTCGGGAGGAGGCCAGGGCCCGGCGGCCTCGCGCCCGCGGCCGCACGTCCCGGGCCCCCTCCACCGCCTCCCTATACTCGGCCCATGCTCAGCGCCGGGCCCCAGGCTCCGCGGATCCTGCTCGTCGACGACGACCCCAACCTGCTCGTGCTCCTGGCCGAGCAGCTCCGCGACGACGGCTTCGAGGTCACGTCGGCCCGTGACGGCGTCGAGGCCCGCCACCGCCTCGAGACCGCCTGGCCGGACCTCGTCCTGCTCGACATGATGATGCCCCGCAAGGACGGCCTGACCCTCGCCCGCGAGATCAAGGCGATCGCCGACCTTCCGATCATCGTCCTCTCGGCGATCGACGCCGCGGACTCCAAAGCGGACCTCCTCGACGAGGTCGCCGAGGACTACGTGACCAAGCCCTACCACTATCCCGAGCTGCGGGCCCGCATCCAGCGCGTCCTGCGCCGGCTCGGCGACAAGGTCCCCCGCCAGAGCCTCGTCCTGGGGCCCGACCTCACCCTCGAGCTGCACCGTCGGACCGCCGTCATCGGCGGCCAGCGCGTCCAGCTCACGCCCACCGAGTCGCGGCTCCTCTACGCGCTCGCCGCCAACCTCGGCCAGATCGTCACGACCGAGACGCTCCTCGCCCGCGGCTGGGCCGACACCGAAGACGCCGACCCGTCCTACGTCTGGGTGACGATGCGCCGGCTGCGCCAGAAGGTCGAGCGGGACCCGAACCGGCCGGCGCACCTGCTCACGGTCCGCGGGGTCGGCTACCGGCTCGTGGGGCGCCAGGCCACCGTGCCCGACACGGGCGACGCGGCGGGCGAGGCCGAGGAAGCGGCAGCCGAGGGCGAGACGTCGGCGGACGGGATGACGGACGGATGACGGACGGATGACGACGGACGGCCTGCCGGCCGATGCCACCTCGGGCGAGCGGCCGGGGTCGGCGCGGCCCGACGGGCCAGGCAGGGCTGGCGGTCCGGGTCGCCCACGGCCCGCCCCCACCGGGACGCCCCTGCTCGACCGGGAAGCGGCCGCGGCCGCGCGCCGTGCCCGAGCGCGCGAGGCCGACGACCCGCTGCTGCTCGACGGGGAGCCTGCCGAGGCCGATGGAGCCCCGGCCCCGGGCGGCATCCTCAACCTCTCGTTCCGCACCCGCCTCACCGTCGCCCTCATCGCGGCCGCGGTCCTGCCCCTCGCCGGCTTCGGGCTCGTCCTTGTCGTCGCCGGGCTGAGCGCCGAACAGACCGTGCTGCGGTTGCTCCTGCTGTCGATCGCCGCCGCCGCCCTGCTCGGGCTGCTCATCGCCTACCTCATCGCCGCCGACCTCACCTCGCCGATCCGGGCCATGGCCGCGGCCGTCGAGCGTGTCGCCGCGGGAGAGCCCAGCGAGGGCGTCCGCGTCGCCGGGGAGGACGAGCTCGCCCGCCTCGCCGAGAGCCACAACCGGCTCGCCGCGGACACGCACCGGCGCAACCGCGAGCTGGCCGACATCCTGGCCGCCGTCGGCGCCTGGTCGCCCCGCGACGGCGCGAGCTGGCTCGCCGGTCGGGCCGCCGCCGACGCCCGCCAGGTGTTCGAGCTGATCGACGCCGAGGTCCTCCTGGTGGACCCCGCGAGCGTGCCCGAGCTCGAGCGCGTGCCCGGGGAGCCGCGGCCCGTCCGGGCGGATGTGCGGGCCGGCGAGGAGCGGCTCGGCCTGCTCGTCGGCCGGCTGCCCGCCACGCGGACCTGGGAGGCGGCCGACCAGGACCTCCTCGAGCTGTTCGCCAGCGAGGTCGGCGTCGCCCTCCGCAATGCCGAGCTGTTCGCCCGCGTCGAGGCCCAGAACGCCCAGCTGCTCGCGCTGGACGCGGCCAAGGACGAGTTCCTGCGCGGCGTCAGCCACAACCTCCAGACGCCCCTGACCAGCATCCGCCTCTACGCCGCGCAGCTCGCCGGGCAGCAGCCCGACCGCCGGCTGTCGATCATCGCCGAGCAGTCGGAGCGTCTCTCGCGGATGGTCCGCCAGCTGCTCACCGTGAGCCGGCTCGAGTCGGGCGTCACGCTGCGCTCCGAGTCGGAGGTCATCGCCCTGGCCCCGCGCGTCCGGCGGGCGTGGGAGGCGCTCGCCGCGACGGACGTCCCCTTCCGCCTCGACGACCGCTCCGCGGGCTGGCTCGCGGTGGCGGATCCCGACCAGCTCGACCAGGTCCTCTGGGCCCTGCTCGACAACGCCGTCAAGTACGGGGAGCGACGGGCGGTGACGGTCGAGGTCGCGCTGGAGGCGGGCACCGGGCGGCTGCGCCTCACGGTCGCCGACGCGGGCCCGGGCATCCCGGACGCGGACCGCGGCCGCCTCTTCGCCCGCTACAGCCGGGGCAGCGGCCGCTCCGGCGAGGACGGCTCGGGACTCGGCCTGTACGTCTCGCGCGAGCTCGCCCGGGCGATGGGCGGCGACCTCGTGCTGGAGGCTGCGTCGCCGGGCCGCGGGGCGAGCTTCAGCGTCTATCTGCCCGCGGAGGCGCCGGACGAGGCGTAGCCGGCCGGCGCGCCGGATTCAGGCGGTCGGCGTCCGCCAGATGATGTGGCGCGGATCACCGGCGATCACCATCGCCCCGGCGGCGCCCAGGATCGGCCCGAGGGCCGGCGAGATCCCGAGCACGAAGGCGAGCATGGCGCCGAGCGACCAGCCGGCATAGAACCAGAGCAGGGCGGCGATGACGCGCTTGGTCATGGCCGCAGGGTGCTGCAGCCGCGGCCGCGCAGCCATGACCCGCTCGTACCAGCCGAAGGTCCCGGTTCGGTGCCGCCTCGCACCGCCGCTACGTCGTCCGACGTACCTTGCAAGGTTCGTCGCAAGGTTCCTTGCAGAGACTCGACGTCGCGCATCGAGCGCATATCCGCCGGGGATCCATACGATGTCTGTGCCGTTGTGGCGATCCGCCACGCCGTCGCCGTGGCGTGGCCTGCGCCGCCTGCCCGTCCTGCGCTACCTCTTCCGCATGCCGGCGCCGCCGGGCCGCCGGCCCGTCGGCCGGTCGACGTCGTCCGTCGCCCGAGGCCGGCGCTCGGGGCACCGCGGTCAGGCCCTCGTCGAGTTCGCCATCATCCTCCCCGTCTTCATGCTCCTCTTCCTGACCGCCATCGACTTCGGGCGCCTGTTCTTCAGCTACATCGAGGTCAGCAACGCGGCGCGCGAGGCCGCCGCCTACGGGGCCGGCGATCCGACGAACCTGCCCGCGATCACCGCTCGCGCGAGGCAGGAGACGAACGCCCAGGCCCAGGGCGGCGAGAACCCGATCACCGTCACGGCCGCCTGCGCCGACGCCGGGGGCGCCGCGCTCTCGTGCGCGAGCGCGGCCGGCGGGTCGGGCACCGGCAACACGATCACGACGAACGTGGACGAGAAGTTCACCTTCTTCACGCCGCTCATCGGCGGGCTGTTCAACGGCAACGACCTGCACGTCGGCGCCGCGGCCACCGCGGTCGTCCTGGGCGTCGCCCCGAGCACCGGGACGCCACCCGGCACGTGCGGCCCGCCGTCGCTCGCCACCTTCACCGTCGCCACGAATGGCCTCACGGTGACGGTGGATGGCTCGGCCTCGCAGCCGAACACGGGGCTCTGCGCGATCTCCGGCTACAACTGGGACTTCGGCGACGCAGGCAAGGGCGTCGGGACCGGCACCGGCACGAGCTACACGTACCTCGCACCGGGCACGTTCACGATCACCCTGACCGTCACGAACCAGGGCGGGCCGCTGAGCACGACTCGGTCCGTCACCGTGACGAACCCGACCTGCTCGCTGCCGACGGCCTCGTTCACCTGGTCGCAGCAGAACAGGACCAAGCCCGTCGTCTTCGATGCCTCGGCCTCGACGCCGACGAGCGGCTCGTGCGCCATCAGCTCGTACAGCTGGGACTTCGGCGACGGGTCGGCGGACGGGACGGGGGTCAAGCCGAGCCACAGTTACCCGAGCTCGGGGGCGACCTACAACGTCACCCTCACCGTCACGAATCCGGGCGGCCAGAAGCAGCTCATCCAGACGGTGACCACGAAATGAGCGTCCTTGTCCGCGCCCGGTCTCGTCGTCGGCCGCCCGGCCAGAGCCTCGTCGAGTTCGCCCTGATCGTGCCCATCTTCCTCATCCTCGTCTTCGGCGTCATCGACGCCGGCCGCTTCGTCTACATGAACAGCGTCCTCTCGCAGGCCGCCAGGGAAGGGGCGCGCCTCGCGGCCGTCGAGGCCTACTGGGTCGGCCACACCGACACCGCCTGCAACCAGCCCGGGGGGCCCGTCTGCCCGGCCGACATCGCAGCGCTCAAGTCGGACGCCCTCGCCGCAGCGAACCGGATGGTCTCGCCGTTCGGTTCGATCTCGGCCAGCCGGATCTACCTGAGCTGCGACGCTGTCGGCAGCGCCCCGACGGGCACCTGGACCGGTGTCTCGTGCGCCAGCTCCTTCCCGAACTCCGACGCGGTCTCGGTCCGCGTCGAGCTCACCTGGACCCCGCTCACGCCGATCGTCGGCCAGTACCTCGGCAGCCGCACGATCTCGGGCTCGGCGACGATGGTCATCAACTAGGAGAGGGGAGATGTCTCGCCTTCGTGATCCCGAGCGTCGGCCGCGCGGCCAGATGCTGGTCCTCTTCGCACTCTTCTCGACCGTCATCATCCTGGGCACCGGTCTCGTCATCGATGGGGGCTACGCGCTCGCCCAGCGCCGCGCCTCGCAGAACGCCTCCGACTTCGCGGCCCTCGCCGGGGCGCGCGTCATCGCCGAGTGGATCGGCGGCGACACGACCAACGGCACCGACGCGAACGTCAAGGCGGCCATCACCGCCTCCATCGCCATCAACAAGGGAACGGCGCTGACCTTCGGCGCCCCGAACGGCCCCGTGTACGTCAACGACGCCGGCGCGGTGGTGCCGAGCGTCGGGGCGGCGGCGAGCTACGTCGGCAACGGGGCGATCCCGACCGGTGCGGCCGGCGTGAAGCTCAGCTCGACCCGGACCTGGAAGCCCTACTTCCTCGGCCTCGCCGGCATCGGCCAGTGGGGCTCGTCCGCCGACGCGGTGGCCAAGGGTGGCTTCTCGACCGCGGCCCCGCCCCCGGGGAGCCTCTTCCCGGCCGGCATCTCGCTCGCCTTCTTCCAGACGTACCCCTACTGCTCGGGCCCGATCGACACGGTCAACCCGTCCAGCCCCTGCTACCCGCAGAACCTGACGCCGGGGAACCTCAACGTGCCGGGCGGTTTCGGCTGGCTCAAGTTCGGCTGCAACGGCTACGGCCTCGGCCAGGTCCCGCCGGCCAACGCGGGCGGCTGCGGCAACGACATCCCGTTCCTGCAGACCGAGATCGGGCCGCCGAGCAAGAGCTTCGGCTGCTGCACCCAGGTCAAGCTGCCCGGCAGCGCAGACCTCATCGGCAGCCTGCCCGGCAACAAGGTCAGCGCCGACTGC
Source organism: Candidatus Limnocylindrales bacterium (assembly GCA_036392215.1). Lineage (GTDB taxonomy): Bacteria > Chloroflexota > Limnocylindria > Limnocylindrales > CSP1-4 > JAJYJO01. The sequence goes on from DASVYJ010000063.1 coordinate 14,243, forward strand.
AGCTACTACGTCAACAACGGCGTCACCGTCACCGTCCCGATCTGGGACTCGGCCGGCGGCTCGGGCTCCAACTCCTACTACCACATCGTCGGCTTCGCCGGCTTCCAGATCACGGGCTGCAGCGGCGGCAAGAACCTCGAGGGCGTCTGGCGCAAGGAGTTCTGGAACGGGCCGACGTCCGCGACACCGGCGGACCCGAGCGTCCCGCAGATGCTCGGCGTGCAGCTCGTCCGCTAGCTTCCGAGGCGGGGCGCTGTCGGCCTCGACTCCTGACGGGGTCCTGGGTCGTCCCGCCCGACCCGACCACAACCGACGGTCTCCGGCGCGGTTCCCTCCCGCGCGAGCGCTTCGCTCGACCGGCGACCGTCATCCGGGGGATCGGTGGCGCAGCGCGGTGCGCCGCCAGGTCTCGGGGACCCGCGAGCCGGGCGGCCTCACGGCCGCCCGGCTCTGCGTCGGCGAACTTCTAGTCCCTCGGGTGCGCGCTCCTCCTTGACGTCGAACGCATCACGGATAGCACGTCGTGTTCAGACCAGAACACCTCTTATCGAGGTGGAGAATCCCATTCCCCGGGCCGCCTGGGTAGACCTCTGTGATCACTGACCCGCCAGTGTATTGGACCGTGTACGCCACGATCTGGCCAACGAAGCCCTTCCCGTAAGAGTTTCCCGAAATCTTCATGTCATCGGTGGGACCGTATTGAACGCCAGCCAAGAACCAGAGCCCGCCGCCTTCGAGATCGACCGTGTTGACGGACCTGCACGATGGGTTCTCGGTTGCGCCAACGATGCAGAACGGCGTCTTAGGAAAGACGATGATGGACTCGGGCACAGTAAGGGTGCCAGTGGGGGTAACGAAATCGACCCCAAGCCCGTTTGTTGGAGCAGCCCAATCGGTGCACGCGAGTGGATCACCGTTGATACAACTGCCCGCATTCAGCGCGATGAGCGTGGCGTTGTTGCCCGAGAATGGGTTCGAGACCGACTCTGGGAAGACGAGGGAGACGCCGGGCTTGCCCGCCTCGTATCCGCCTATGACAGTGCCGCCCGGGCTGAAGCCGTTATCGAAGAAATGGACGCCTGGTTCCAGAAGAACGGCCGTATCGTTCTTGATAGCCCCGTTGATCTTCGAAGTCTCGGTCGCGTCGTACGTTCCGGAGTGCCAGCACCTGGTGTTTGAAGGCGTAAGTGTGTAGGCGCTCCCGGGATCCTTGGAAGCGTAACCCACGTAGCCAGCAGCGACGGCCTTGGTAATCTGGGCGGTGCATCCGGTTGTGTCTTCGCCAGCCGCGAGTACGCCGCTTCGGGATGGGGTCGGGTAGTTCGGGTCTGGGATTGGCGCGAAGATCTGCTCGCCGGGAGGAGGACTCGTCCAATACTGATAGGTGTCGTAGTAGTAGACTTTGAACCCATCTCCGAGCGTCACAGACGAAAGGTTGTCGGGCACAACATTACTGTTGGTGCCGATATCACCAACAACGTTGAGGTGCGTGCCACCCTTCACGAAGATGTCGTCTTGATTCTGGTCGTGCGTTCGGAGTGGGTTAGGCGGCCTGAGCGTAACAAGCGCGTACTTCTCGCCGTAGTCGATGGACGCTACGGACGTTTCCCCGACTGCCCACGTGCTTTGGCCGAAGATTCGAGCAAACGAGAGCGAAAAGGATGGGTTCCGAACAGTGACCTGTATCGTTCGCAGATCCCCCGGCTGCGAGAACGTCTTCGTAGCCGCGTCCCAGCGCGTCGTCTTGGCCGGTGTCGAGATGTCGACGCGGTAGGCGGTCGTTCCGAGTGGGCAATCCGAGATGTCGGCGGTTGGTGCGCAAGCGGGCGTGGGGACACCGAACCGACCGGCCACATCCTCAAGGGCATGCGCGCGCGCGCGCTGCTGTTGCGTCCCATCGACGGTGCGCGTCCCTTTGACTTGGAGGTCTTGGCCTCCGGCGAGGGCAGCGGCATCAGCTGCGGCCTTCTCGGTCTGCCGCGTCGAGTACATCGAGGAGACGTCGATTGCGAGGGCAGCGATGGCGAGGAACGCAAGCATGCCCCCAACGAGCAGAACCAGGCTCTGCCCGCGTTGAGTCTCGCGCTTCATGGGTTCGGCTCCAGTCGGAATTGCGCCGAACTGGTTAGTGCGATGAAACATCCATTCGCGTCGCAGCTTCCGAGCTGAGGCAGGAACTGCATCCCCGGAAAGAAGGTCTGGACCCGATGGGTGATGGTGACTTGGACGTAATCGATGTCAGTGTTGTCTTGGGGCGGGCAGTTGCTTACCGGATTGCCGACGCGGGTCGAAGGCTTCGTGACGAACTGTACGTTCACTCCCGGGCTACCCGCCGGAGCAGCGAACCACGGTGAGCTTGCGTAGTAGCTCATCAGTGAGGACTTCGCGGCGATGTCGTTGGCCTGGGTAACAACGGCGTCTCCGTTCGAGCATGAATACTGAGTCGCCTCCCACCGCCCCGTGTCTCGCACGACTTGTGTAAGCGTGTTCTGGGCCCAGAACACGATGCCGAACTGGATGATCGCGGCGACGATCGCCATCACAACTGGCAGGACGAGGGCGAACTCGGCGAGGGCCTGGCCGCGAGAGCGGCGTCGAGGGTAGGTCATGGGCGTCACTCGCTCCCCTGTGTGACGGGCGGGAGGGGACGCGCTCCGAGAGGAGTACTTT
>DASVYJ010000064.1:0-29106 GCA_036392215.1 Candidatus Limnocylindrales bacterium
GCGCCGACGTGCGGCTGGCCCTCGGAGCGGAGCCTCCGCGACGACTGCGCCTCGAGCAGCGGGCCGACGAGTGGTGGCGGGACGCGGAACCGCTCGGCATCGACGGCTGCCCCGACGTCGACCTCGTGGTGACCCCGGCCACGAACACCCTCCCGATCCGGCGGCTCGGCCTGCAGGCCGGCGAGACGGCGACGATCCGGGCCCTGTGGATCCGCGTCCCGTCGCTCGAGCTCGTCGTCGCAGAGCAGGAGTACGCCTGCCACGCCCCGGGCCGCTATCGCTACCGGGCGGGGAGCTTCGCGGCCGATCTCGAGGTCGACGAGGACGGCCTCGTGGTCGACTACGCCGGGATCTGGCGGCGGGCCGCCGAGGAAACGGCGCCGGGACGGCCGAGGGGCGGGCCCGTCGGGTGAGCGGTGTCGCTCCGGGGACGCGCGCCGAGGTCCGGGCCTCCCGTCGCCGACTCGTCGCCGACGGGCTCGGCATCGCCGTCTCGACCGGCGCCTTCGGCCTCGTCTACGGCCTGGCAGCCCGGCAGGCCGGCTTCTCGCTCCTCGCCGCGATGGCGGCCAGCGTCGTCGTCCTGGCCGGCGCGTCGCAATTCGCGGCGGTAGGGATGGTCGCCCAGGGCGTGCCCTGGATCGCGATCCTGCCCCTGACGGCCATGCTCAACGCCCGCCACCTGCTCTATTCGGCCGCACTCGGCCCCTGGCTGCGCGACCGGCCGGGGATCCAGCGCGTCGCGATGGCCCACGTCCTCACCGACGAGACGTTCGCCCTCAGCCTGCCCCACTTCCGGCGCATCGGGCGCGCCGACGGCCCCGGCTACTGGCTGGCGTCGTCGTTCGTCGTCGGGCCGTGGATCGTCGCGACCGGCCTGGGCTACCTCGCCTCGGGCGCGGTGCCCGACCCCACCCGTATCGGGCTCGACATCGTCTTCCCGGCCGCCATGGGCGGCCTCGCCGTGGCCCTCGTCAGCCAGCGCCGGGAGCTCGTCGCGGCGGTCGTCGCGGCCGGCCTCGCCGTCGGGGTGAGCCTCGTGTCCGACCCTGCGGTCGGCATCGTCGTCGGCGGGGTCGTGGGACCCCTCGTTGCCCTGGCCGTCCCGCCGGGGCGCGACGCGCGGCCGCTCGGCGGATCGCCGGGGTCGCTCGGCGGGTCGCCCGGGTCGGGCCCGCCACGAGCGGGCGAGGACCCGACGATCGGGGTCGCCCTGTGAGGCTCGACCTCGTCCTGCTGGCCGCCCTGATGGCCGCGGTCACCTACCCGTCACGGGCGGTGCCGCTCCTCGCCCCGGGCCTCGAGCGGCTGCCGCCGCGCGCCTTCGCCTACCTCCGGCTCGTCGGGCCGGGCGCCCTGGCGGCGCTCGCCGCGGTAAACGTCGCCGTGGTCACCGACGCCGCCCGGCACGGCTCGCTCCACGTCGGCGTGGAGTGGCTCGCCGTGGGCGCCTGCCTCGCGGTCGTCGCCCTGCGACGGAACCTGTTCCTGGGACTCTGCCTGGCGGTCGCGATCGCGGCCGGATCACGCGCCCTCGGTCTCGCCTGACGGCGGGAACGCCCGCCGACCCGACCCCGCCCGACCGACGTCCGACGCCGCGCTCAGTGCGCGCCGCGGACGGCGTCGACCTCGATCTCGATGAGGAGCGAGGGATCGATGAGGCGGGCGACCTCGACCATCGTCGCGGCCGGCCTGATCTCCCCGAAGACCACGCCGTGGACCGCCAGGACGGGTTCGCGGGCGACCTGGATGTCGGTCACGAAGAGGCGGGTCCGGACGACGTCGGCCAGGGCGAACCCGGCTTCGACGAGGGCGGCCTCGATGATCTCGAGGCTCGCCCGGGCCTGGGCTCCGACGTCGCCCGGGTGGCGGCTCCGGCCGTCCGGGCCCGCGTCGGTCGTGCCGGCGACCCAGCAGGCATCCCCGACGATGACCGCTCGGCTGTAGCCGGCGCGCCGCTCCCACGGCCCGCCCGACGAGACGAGCCGGCGGCTCACCGCCGCTCGCGCCCGGCGCCGCCCAGCAGACCCGGGTCGCGGCCGATCGCGAGGGCCAGGCCGGCGACCAGCGTCGCCCGAGGCACGACGCTGTCGACCGCCAGCCACTCCGAGGGGGAGTGGTCATCCCCGCCGATCGGGCCGAGCCCGTCCAGGCTCGGGATGCCCAGGCCGGCCGTCGTGTTCGCGTCCGACGCGCCGCCGGTCGCCGCGTCCCGCGTCTCGAAGCCGAGCCGCCGGGCGAGGGCGAGGGCGTGGTCGACGAGCCGGGCCGACCCCAGCAGCCGTTCCATCGGCCACCAGCGGCTCATCTCCTCGACCTCGATGCTGACATCGGCCACCGTCGGCGAGGCCGCCATCCGGCGCAGCTCGGCCTCGGCCGCCTCGAGCTCCGTCCGGCGCACCGCCCGCAGGTCGACCTCGAGCGTCGCCAGGTCGGCCACGACGTTCGGCCGCGTCCCCCCGGCGACGACCCCGACGTTGGCGGTCACGCCCTCCCAGCGGCCGTTGAGCCCGGTGATCCCCAGCGCCTGGTGGGCCGCCTCGACGATGGCGTTGCGACCCTTTTCCGGCTCGACGCCGGCGTGGGCCGCCCGACCGTGGATCGTGAGCCTGGCGTCGAGGATGCCCTTGCGGGACGAGACGATGTCCCCGTTCGCCCGACCCGCCTCCAGGACGAGGCACGCGTCCACGTCGGCCGCCTCGGCGCGGATGACGGGACTCGAGACCGGCGAACCGATCTCCTCGTCCGGGTTGGCGACGAAGACGAGCCGCTCGAACGGCCAGGCGGCCTCGCCGCCGACGGCCTCCGCCAGCCTGCGCAGGGCGCGGATCGCGTACAGCCCGGCCAGCAGGCCGCCCTTCATGTCGGACACCCCCGGCCCGAGGGCGCGCCCGTCCTCGATCCGGAACGGGCGCGCGGCCGCGGTCCCCACGGGGAAGACCGTGTCCAGGTGGCCGATGAGGAGCAGCCGCGCGCCGCCGGGCGGCCCGTCGAAGGTCGCGACGACGGTGTCGCCCAGCGTCGCATCGGGGTGGACCGCCAGGCGAGCGCCGAGTCGCTCGAAGAACCCGGCGACCCAGCGGCCGACTTCGTCCACGCCGGCCTTGTCGTAGCTGCCGGAGTCGATGGCGACGAGGCTCGCCAGGTCGGCCAAATAGCCGCGCAGGTCCGTCTCGAGGGAGGCCCGCAGGGCGGTCAGCTCGGCCTCGCGGACGACCAGCCCGGGTGCCGGCAGGGGCAGCGTGTCAGGCATGCGCTGCAGTCTACGGCGGTGGCCCGTCCGGGCCGTGCGACAATCGGGGGGCCATGGCGGAGCGAGCGGACCCCAGCCGGTCGGACGACCCCAGCGGGTCGGCCTCGGCGCTGCCGCCGCGGACGGGACCGAGCCACGTCGCCCAGGGCGCGCGGGAGGTGGTCCGGGAGGGGCGGGTCGCCGGGGACCGCGTGGCGGCCGAGGTGAGCTGGGTGGCGAGCCAGCTGCCCGCCGAGCTGCTCGACCGGTCGACTCGCCGGCGTGCCGGAGTATTCCGGCGGGCCCTCCGCCGGGAGGTGTCCCGCTTGCGGGAGCCGCAGCGCCAGGCGGCCGTCGTCCTCATCGCGGTCCTGATCGGCCTCGCCGCGGCCGGCCTCATCGCCCGCGGCGAGGCAGCTGGCGCGGACGCCCGCGCGTACTGGGCCGCCGTCCGCATCTGGCTGAACGGCGGCGACCCCTACCACCCCACCGGCCCGTTCATGCCGTACGTCTACCCGCCCTGGATGCTGCCAGCCTTCGCGCCGTGGGCCCTGCTGCCCTGGGACGTGGCCTGGTTCGTCTGGCGCGGCGGGACGATCCTGCTGCTCGCCTGGACGATCCACTGGGCCTACCGCCGACGGCCCTTCGCCACGGCGATCGCGCTCACCCTGCTCGCCTTCCCGATCGCCGCGAACCTCGACACGGGCAACATCACGCTCCTGCTCACCCTGCTGCTGTGGGGGGCGCAGGCCGCCTCGCCGCGGCTGAGCGGATTCCTGTGGGCGACCGCGACCTGGACCAAGTGGGTCCCGGCGCCGTTCTGGCTGATCCTCGAGCCACGTGCCCGCGCCTGGGGGCTGGCCTGGCTCGCGGTGGCCGCGATCCTGACGCTGGCGACCCTGCCGGCCACCCTCGTCCAGGTCCAGGTGGTGCTCGCCTTCCCGAGGCCGATCCGCCTCGACTACCTCGTCCTCCTGTGGGCCGCCGTGCCCTGGCTCTGGACCCACCCTCGTCCGCTCTGGTGGCTCGCCCCCGCGTCGTGGCCCGGCATCGCCGCGTCGGCGCGCTCCGGTCTCGCGGGCTGGACGCAGCGCTGGCATGGCAGCCCCGAGCAGGCCGCCGCCGACGCGCGGCGGACGGTCACCGCGCGCGTCCGGGACTTCCTGGGCCTCAACGCCTGACCATCGGCCCGAGCCCCCGCTCCGCGGAAGGCGGCTACGATGGGGGCCGCGGTCGGCCCGGACCGTGCATCGGAACGCAGCCCTCGGGGGGTCAGTGTGCCCATCGGCGAGCCCCTTCGCGCCGAATGGCCGGCCACGGTCCTTATCGCCGACGACGAGCCGGTCGCCCGGCATCTGCTTCGGCGCATCCTCGAGCCGGCCGGCTACCGCGTCTTTGAAGCGGCCGACGGCGAGACCGCGCTGGCCCTCGCCGCCCGCGAGCGACCCGACCTGTTCGTCCTCGACATCGGCATGCCCGGCCACGACGGGATCGCCGTCTGCCGGCGGATCAAGGCGGACGCCCGGACGTCGTTGACCCCGGTCATCCACGTCACGGGCTCGACCGACCGCGAGGAGCGGCTGGCCGCCCTGGAGGCGGGCTCGGACGAGTTCGTCAGCAAGCCGTTCGACATCGAGGAGCTGCTCATCCGGGCGCGCTCACTGCTGCGGACCAAGCGGCTGACCGACCACCTGGTGAGCGCCGAGGCGGTGATGGTCGCGCTGGCCAGGACGGTCGAGGCACGAGACCTGTACACCGAGCGCCACCTGCACCGCGTCGCCGACCGTTCCGTGCGGGTGGCCGCCACGCTCGGCCTGACCGGCCGGGAGCTCGAGACGGTCCGCCTCGGCGGCCTGCTCCACGACCTCGGCAAGATCGCCGTCCCGGACCGCGTCCTGCTCAAGCGGGGCCACCTGAGCCGCGAGGAGTTCGCCCTCATCCGCGCCCATCCCGAGGCCGGGGCCGAGATCGTCCGGCCGCTCGCCTCGTTCAGCGCCCCGGAGCCCGTCGTCCTCCACCACCACGAGCGGTTCGACGGGGCGGGCTATCCCGGCGGCCTGCGAGGGGCGGCGATCCCCCTCGCGGCCCGGGTCGTCGCCGTTGCCGACGCCTTCGACGCCATCACGACGGACCGGCCCTATCGCGCGGGGCGGGGCCACGACGTCGCGTTCCAGCTGCTCCAGGACGGCCGCGGCGCACAGTGGGACCCGGACGTCGTGGATGCCTTCGTCGAGCTCTACGCGGGGCCGGCCGCCGGGGACGAGCCAGCGGCGGTCAGCTGAGGCTCGCCGTTGCGGCGGGTCCGAGCACCGCCGCGGTCCGGTAGGCGACGGCCCGTCGTTCGAGCGCCGCCGGGGCGACGTAGCGGAAGAACGAGCGGTCGAGCGAGTAGATCCCGCTCGCGACCACCTCGATCCCATCGTCCACGCGCTCGCCCACGCCCGGCAGGCGGAACCGGAACACGGGGTTCTCCTGGTTGCCGGCGTAGAAGGCGAGCGCCCCGTCCGGTTCGATCAGGGCGAGGTTCGCCTGGCCGCCCATCGCGTCGTGGAGGGCCGCCAGCAGGAGGCCCGGCTCCCCGTGCCCCCACTCGTCCTCGAGCCAGCGCGCGGCGACCTCCGAATCGGCCCGCCCGTGGATCCGGCCCGCTGCGCGGTAGCGCTCCCGGAACGGCCGGAAATGGCGCAGGTCGCCGTTGTGGGCGAAGGCGAAGCGGCCCGCCGGGTCGACGAACGGCTGCGTGTCGGGCACGCCCAGGGTCGAGAGCCGGGAGGGCCGCCGGAGGTGGACGAGCAGGCTCGTCGTCTCCTCCCCTCCGACGGCGGCCCGCCCGGCGGCGTCCTCGCGGAAGGCGCCCGTGTCGCGGTGGCTGCCCAGGCTCCCGTCGGCGCGGACCCAGGCGGCGCCCCACCCGAAGCCCGCGATCCCGTACCGCTCCAGCCGCTCGGCGAGCGGCCACAGCTCGGCGATGCGGAACGGCTGCGCGGCGCGGGCGACGAAGAGCTCGCACATGGGCCGCCATTCTAGGGGCGGCGCGGGGTGGCGGCCGCCGCGGAGCGCCAGGTGGATACGTCCGGCGACCCCGGCGGGCGACCTCAACCGCCGCGGATCTCGGCCTCGTACTCCGGGAAGTAGCGACCGATGAGGGGCAGCTCGAACGAGCGGAGGATCGACTCCTTCGGCTCGCGGGCGAGGAGGAAGTCGAACGAGCGTCGGACCAGGTCGAGCGGATCCGTTGCGCCGGGGGCCAGGCGCTCGAGCGTCGGTCGGTCGACGCCGACCAGATGGCGGGTCGCCGACCCGGCGTCGCGGACCACCACCTCGCATCGCCACCCGTCGCCGGCGCGCGCCGCCGACACCTCGACCTCGCTCATCCCGCAGCCTCCCGCGTCGATCGCGCCGAAGGCGCCGGTGCGGCCTGGCAGCGCGGACACCAGGTCGTCCGTCGAGCGAGCGCGCCGTGGGTCCTGCTGCGCAGCACGGTCCCGCAGCGCCGGCACGGCCGTCCCGCCCGGCCATAGGCCGCCATCGTCGGCCGCCGGCCTCCCGGCTCGGCGCTGGCGCGCAGCTTCGAGCGGGCCGTCGCGAGTAGCTGCCGGAGCGTCGGCTCGTCGAGTGCCGCGAGCGGGGCGAACGGAAAGACGCGCTCGGCCCAGAGCGTCTCGTTCTTCCAGATGTTGCCGATGCCCGCGACGGCGGTCTGGTCGAGGAGGCCCTCGGCGACGGTCAGCGTCGCGCGGGACGGGTCGCGCAGGCGGCGCACCGCCTCCGCCTCGTCGTCCGGTGTCCAGGCGCCGAGGAGGTCCGGCCCGAGGCGTGCCAGGGGCGCGTGGACGGCCTCGGCCCGGGTCTCCAGGAGCTCGAGCGTCGGGGCGTCGAAGCAGACCGCGACCGCGTCGTCGACCTCCAGCACCAGGCGTGCCCGAGCCGGCGCGCGGCGCCACGCCTCGCCCGGCCGGTAGCGGTGCCAGGTGCCGTGCATGCCGAGATGGCTGCGCAGCTCCCAGCCGCCCTCGAAGCGGATGAGGAGGTTCTTGCCGACCGAGTCGACCGCCATGATGGTGGCGCCGACCAGCCGCTCCACGCGCGGCCCGGGCGGCCGGACCCGGGCCCGGAGCAGGCGCCGGCCGACGAGGTGCGGTCGCAACCCGGCCGCGGTCCGGAAGAGCGTGTCGCCCTCGGGCATCGGGCAGCGCCTACCAGCGCGCCAGGGCCGGCTCGCGGGCCGGCCGGAGGGTCAGGCCGCGGTAGCCGGCCACGAAGCCCGTCTCCAGGAGGGCGGCCCGCCACGGCGAGTCGGCGACGGGCGTGCCGTCCACCCGGCGGACGACGAGCTCGCGAAGGCGACCGTCGCCGACGAGCGCCCCGAGCGCCCGCAGGGCAGCCTCGCGGACCTCGGGATCGTCCATCGCAGGGAGGGTCTGGAGCGAGGTGCCGCCCCGCTCCAGGTAGCAGACGGCACTCCCGTCGACGAGGACCACGTGGGCTCCCGCCGCCCGTTGCAGCGGCCGCCGGTCGTGGGGCCCGCGGCGCGGCCAGGCCAGCGCGGCGCCGTACGGCTGGGCCGGGTCCGCCGCGGCGAGGAGATGGACGAGCGGTCGCCCGGGCTCGGGCTCGCGGCAGGCGCGCAGGCGGTCGACGGCGCCGGGCAGGGCGAACTGCGCGGCGCCCTGGCCCACCACGAAGTAGCCGCGCCGGATCCGACCGGCCTCCTCCATCGCCCGCAGGATCGGATACAGGGCGCTGAACCCGCCCGCGACGTCCTCGGCCGCGACGGCCTCGCGGGTCAGGACACCGTGGCGCTCGAGGAGGGCCAAGACGACGGCGTGGAGGCGCTCGGTCGCGCTCGCCAGCCCGTCGGGAGGGCTCGCTTCGGTCGAGGCCGAGGCCGCGCCCACGAGCGACCAGCGTCCGGCCCCTTCCGGCGGCGCGGTCAGTCGGCCGAGACGCGGTCGTCGCTCGGCGCCCGGCCGGCGAGCCGGCCGCGACCAGCGGAGCGCCCGCAGCGGCGCGAACGTGTCGTTGGTCACCTCGCCGGCCCAGACGAGATCCCACAGCGCATCGAGGACGTCGCGGTCCGTCCCGCCGGCGGCGGCCTGGAGGTCGCGGAAGAACGACGCACCCCGCGTCGCCAGCTGCTCGCGGATCGCCTCGTGGCGCGGCGCGGCCGGTCGATCGGCGTCGCCGGCCGGGGCCAGGACCGCGGCGCGCAGCACGTCGCGCCCGGGCCGCAGCAGGACGATGCGCCCGTCGTCGCGACCGAGCGAGCCGCGACCGGCCCAGCTCACCTCGCCCATAGCGCCGAGCTCGTCGAGGAGGCGCGGCTGGTAGCCCGGGACGCGAGCCGGCAGCACGTCGCGTTCGAGGACGGAGGCGGGGATCGGCAGCCCCGCCAGCTGGTCTACCACCTCGGCCAGGCGCTCGAGCGCCGCCTCACCGTGGAGCGGCGGCCGCCCATCTTCGCGGCCACCGCCGGGACCCGGCAGCGCGGCCACGCCCTGCCAGGCCGCCAGGAACCGCGCCGCGGCCGTGGGTTCGACGGGCTCCACCTCGCGACGCAGCCGGGCGAGCGACCGCCGGCGCAGTCGCCGGAGCACCTCTGGGTCGCACCATTCCCGCTCCGCCCCGCCGGGCCGGAACTCGCCGCGCAGGAGCGTCCCCTGCTCGAGCAGCCGCTCCAGGGCCGACTCGACCGGGCCCACCGGCACGCTCCAGCGCCGCGCCGCCTCGACTGCCAGGAACGGGCCATGCGTCCGCGCCCAGCGGGCGAGCAGCCCCTCCAGGGCGGCCGCCGTCGGCCCCAGGAAGGCAGCCGGCACGCCGGGCGGCGGTTGGACCCCGATCGCATCGCGGTAGCGCCCGGCGTCCTCGAGGGCGATCCAGCGCGCCTCGCCGGCGATCCGGACCTCGACGGCGCGCCGGGAGGCGGCCAGCTCGGCGAGCCAGCCGGCTGCCCCCTCGGCGTCCGCTGCCCGCGCTGCCACCTCGTCGACCGTCAGGTCTCCCAGCCGCCGCAGCAGGTCGTGGACGGCGTCGGCTGAGGCCGCGGGTCGCTCGGCGTCGAGCCCCTGCAGTGCCAGCTCCACGTCGGCCAGCGCGGCGGGGTCGATGAGCTCGCGCAGCTCCTCCTGGCCGAGCAGCTCGCGGAGCAGGTCGCGATCGAGCGCGAGCGCGCCGGCCCGCCGCTCGGCGAGCGGTGCGTCGCCTTCGTACATGAAGGCGGCCACGTAGTCGAACAGGAGCGACGAGGCGAAGGGCGAGGCCCGCAGCGTCTCGACGGAGTGGACGGCGATCTCCCGTCGGGCGAGGCCGGCCAGCACCTCGCGCAGCGCCGGCAGGTCGAACAGGTCGGACAGGCACTCGCGGTAGGTCTCGACGAGGATGGGGAACGACCCGTACCGCGAGGCGACGGCCAGCAGGTCGGCCGCCCGCTGGCGCTGCTGCCAGAGCGGCATGCGCGTCCCCGGCCGGCGGCGTGGCAGGAGCAGGGCCCGGGCCGCATTCTCCCGGAAGCGCGCCGCGAAGAGGGCCGACTGCCCGACCCGCTCGACGACCAGGTCCTCGACCTCGTCCGGGTCCGGGAACAGGAGCGCCTCGACGTCCGCCCGCGTCGCCGCGTCGTCGAGGGCGCCCTCGGGCAAGCGGATGGCGATACCGTCGTCCGACCAGATCGTCTGGACCTCCGCGCCGAGCCGTTCCCCGAGACGCCCCTCGAGGGCCATCGACCAGGGCGCGTGGACCCGGCCGCCGAAGGGGGTGAGCAGGACGAGCCGCCAGTCGCCCAGCTCGTCGCGGAAGCGCTGCACGACGACGCGGCGGTCCGTCGGCAGCGCGCCCGCGGCCTCGTGCTCGTCGGCCAGGTAGCCGAGGACGTTCTCGGCCGCCCACTGGTCGAGGTCGTGCCGCTCGCGCAGCCTGGCCAGGGCGCGAGCCCGGCCGCGACCCCCGCGCGCCAGGTCGGCCTCCAGCTCGCGGACGAACGCCCCGAGCGCCCTCCCGAGCTCGATCGGCCGGCCCATCGCGTCGCCGTGCCAGAACGGCACGGTCCCCACCTCGCCCGGGGCGGCCGACACCGTCACGCGGTCCGGCCGGATCTCCTCGATCCGCCACGACGTCGCGCCGAGGGTGATGACCTGGCCGACGCGCGATTCGTAGACCATCTCCTCGTCGAGCTCGCCGACCCGCCGGCCGGGCGTGCCCGCCTCGCCGACGAGGAAGACCGGGTAGAGCCCGCGGTCCGGGATCGTGCCGCCGCTCGTGATCGCCACCGTCCGCGCGTCCCGCCGACCCTCCACCATCCCCGTCACGCGGTCCCAGACGAGCCGCGGCTTGAGCTCGGCGAACTCGTCCGACGGGTAGGCGCCGGCCAGCATCGCGAGGACGCCCTCGAGCGCCTCGCGGCCGAGCGTCTCGAACGGGGCGGCGCGCCGGGCGAGGGCCTCCAGCTCGTCCACGGTCCAGCGGTCCATCACGGTCATCGCCACCAGCTGCTGGGCGAGCACGTCGAGCGGGTTCCGGGGCGGCGCCGTCGCCTCGATCGCCCCCTCGTGCATCCGCTCGGCGACGACCGCGCACTCCAGCAGGTCGCCGCGGTACTTCGGGAAGATGACGCCCCGGCTCGGCTCGTCGACCTGATGCCCGGCCCGGCCGATCCGCTGGAGACCCCGGGCGACGCTCGTCGGCGACTCGACCTGGACGACGAGGTCGACCGCGCCCATGTCGATGCCGAGCTCGAGCGAGCTCGTCGCGACGATGCCGGGCAGGCGGCCGGCCTTCAGGTCCTCCTCGACCAGGAGCCGCTGCTCCCGGGCGATGGAGCCGTGGTGGGCCCGGACGAGCTCCTCGCCGGCGAGCTCGTTGAGGCGGTGGGCGAGCCGCTCCGCGAGGCGCCGGCTGTTGGTGAAGACGATCGTGCTGCGGTGCGTCCGGATGAGCTCGAGGATGCGGGGATGGACCGCCGGCCAGATGCTCACCCGCGCCTCCGGGCCCGCAGCCGGCCCGCCCGGCTGCTCGTCGAGCGGCAGCAGCTCGCCGAGACGGCCCATGTCCTCGACGGGCACGACGACCTGCAGGTCGAGCGGCTTGCGCGTCCCGGCGTCGACGATCGCCACCTCGCGGCCCGGGCCCACGCCGGCGAGGTAGCGGGCCGTCGTCTCGAGCGGCCGCTGCGTCGCCGAGAGGCCGATGCGCTGCGGCGGTCGCCCGCCGGCGCGAGCGACCAGCGTCTCGAGGCGCTCGAGGCTGAGGGCGAGGTGGGCGCCGCGCTTGGTGCCCGCCAGGGCGTGGACCTCGTCGACGATCACGTGCTCGACGCCGGCAAGTGTCTCCCGCGCGGCGCTGGTGAGCAGCAGGTACAGCGACTCGGGGGTGGTGACGAGGATGTCGGGCGGGTGGCGGACGAGGTCGCGGCGGACGTCGGCGGGGGTGTCGCCGGTCCGGACGCCGACGGCGATGCGCGGGACGGGAGCGCCCCGGCGCTCGGCGGCAAGGGCGATGCCGGCCAACGGCGCGCGCAGGTTGCGGTCGACGTCGTAGACGAGGGCCTTGAGGGGCGAGACGTACAGGACGCGGACGCCGCTCGACGGGTGCCGCCCTCGATCGGGTCCACGGCGCGCGGGCGCCGCCGATGCCGCCGCTCCCGCGGCCACGTCACGGGCGAGGCGGTCGAGGCACCACAGGAAGGCGGCCAGGGTCTTCCCGCTGCCGGTCGGAGCGTGGATGAGGACGTGGCCCCCCGCGGCGATCGCCGGCCAGCCGTCCCGCTGCGCGGCGGTCGGGGCGGCGAACGCGCCCGCGAACCAGTCGCGGACGGCCGGGCTGAACAGGGCGAGCGGGTCGGGGATGGCGGTGGGGGCGGGCACGGCCTCAGGGTACCGTCGCCGCGCGGCACGCATCCGCGGGACGACGCCCGCGGCGATGCATCAGTCGGCCAGCGCCCGCCGCAGGGCGAGGCGCGCGGCCGCCTCCACCTCGACGCCCGTCGCGACCGCGAGGAGGGCGCCCGGATCGACCGACCGGAGCGCCGCGGGCGCACCGAGGTCGCGGAACCCGGCCCCGACGAGGAGCCGCGCGGCGATGGCCCGGCGCGCTTCGACGGGCAGCGGCGCCGAGGGATCCCGCTCGGCGGCGGTCACCAGCGCAACGACCTGACGGGTCCGGCGCGCGGGGGCAGCGACGAGCGCGCGGAGCAGTCGCCGGCCCAGGCCGCGGCCGCGATACTCCGGTGCGACGCCGAGGGCTACCAACAGGTCCGTCCCCGCAGGCAGCGCCGCCGCCCAGGTGAGCGGGTCCCGCCCCGGCTCGCTGGATGCCGCGCCGCCATCGCCGGCCGGACGGCCGGCCGGCGCGAGCACCGCCACGCCGACGAGGACCGAGCCCGCGACGGCGCCGACGGCCGTGGCCCCGTCGAGGAGGGCCGCCTGCAGGAGGCGGCGGCCATCGGCCGGATCGGCCGGCGCGATCGTCCAGCGGGCGAGTCGCAGCCTGTCGAGGTGCTCGGGCGTGAGCGGGTCGACGAGCTCGGGCTCGCGGCGCGACTCCGACCCCGCCTCGTCCACCGCGGGGTCGGTCGCCCCTCCATCGGCGGCCGCCCCGTCGAGCGGCGACCACCAGCCCCGCGGTTCGGCGACCCGCAGGAGCGCGGGCACGGCCGCCGCCCGGACCAGGGCGACCGTCGTCGCGTCGCGGGACGCGGCGAGCTCCCGCCCCGAGCTCGACCCGGCCGTGCCAGGCAGGTCGTCGAAGTACTCCGGCAGGGGCGCCTGCCCGTACCGCCGGGCCTCGCCGTCCCATCGCTCGCGCCACTTCTCCGGGGTGTGGTGGGGGGCCTCGCGGTGCGCGCCGGCGAGCCAGGTGAAGGCCCAGGCGCGGGGCACGACGCGGTACGCGTCGTAGCCGCCGCCGCCGGTCGCCAGCCAGGCCCCTCCCGCGTGGCGATGGGCGATACGGTCGACGAGCCGGGCTGCGCGGCCGATCGCCGTCGTCGTCACGAGCAGGTGGGCGAGCGGATCCCAGGCATGGCTGTCGCAGCCGTGCTGGCTGACGATGACGTCCGGGCCGAAGGCCGCCGCGAGCGGCGGGACGATCGCCTCCACAGCGGCCAGCCACGCGTCGGGCCCGGTGAGCGGCTCGAGCGGGACGTTGACCGCGGTGCCCGCGGCTGCGCCCGCACCGAGCTCCTCGGCGAAGCCGGAGCCCGGGAACAGCGTCCGCCCGCTCTCGTGCAGGGAGATGGTGAGCACCTGTGGGTCCGCCAGGTGGAGCGCCTCGACGCCGTCGCCGTGGTGCACGTCCAGGTCGACGTAAAGGACGCGCGCACCCTCCCCCCTCGCGCGCCAGATGGCCAGCGCCGGGTCGTTGTAGATGCAGAAGCCCGACGCCCTCGCCCGCATCGCATGGTGCAGCCCGCCGCCGGGATGGAAGGCGTGCTCGACGTCGCCGTCGAGGATCGCCTCCATCGCCCGCAGCGAACCCCCGGCCACGGCCGCCGCGGCCTCGTGCATGCCGGGGAACGCGGGGTCGTCCCCCGGCCCGATGCCGGCCTCGGCCGCGTCGCCGTCGGGGTCGGCGGAGAACCGCCGCACGACATCGAGATAGCCCGGCGCGTGGAGCGCCAGGAGCTCCCGGTCGGCGGCCGGCTCGGGTGCGAGTCCCGGGACGGCGCCGACCCAGCGCAGCAGCTCGATGCCCGGCCCGAAGCGGCGGGGGGTGAGCGGGTGGTCGGCGCCGAAGTCGTAGGTCAGCGAGCGGGGCCCGAAGACGAGCAGCGGTCCATCGGCCATGACGGTCAATGATGCCGCCGCGACCGTCCCGCCGTCGGGGCGTGGCACTCCCCGCACCGATGGTGGGGGGAGTGCCGCCGTTCGGCCCGTCCGCCCGTGCCCAACGGCAGACGTCGGGCGTCGACGATGGCGCTACGGTGGCCGGGACCAGGAGGTCCGCCATGCGCTCCGCATCGCTCCGTCGCCGCCCCGCCACCCGAGCCGCCGTCCACGCCACCGCCGCCGTCACCTGGATCGGCGCCGGCCACGCCCTCGTCGCCCGCTCGCTGCCCGACGGCCGCGTCCTCGTCCGCGAGCTGTTCCGGCCCTTCGCCGCGGCGCCCGAGCCGGCGCCGTATCTCGCCGAGCTCGTCGACGAGCTGCTCGGCTGCGAGCGTGTCCTCGTCGCCGGCCCCGAGCCGCTGCGGCTCGCCCTCGAGCGCGAGTACGTCGCGATCGAAGGCCGCCCCGACCGGCTCCGGGACGACGCAGCGGATGCGGCGCCGCTCGACCGTCGCGCCCTGCTCGACCGGCTCGCCGCGCTCGGCGACGGCTGAGGAGGAACCCGGCTCAGCGTCACGCCGGCGCCCCGCGGCACGTCCGCCTCGCCGGGAGGTGCCCATGTCCCGCAAGCCGAGCCGGCTCTCGATCGCCCTGGTCCTGCTCCTGATCGCCGGCTGCGGCTCGCAGGCCGCCGTCACGAGCGCCCCGACGGCGAGCCCGACGGCGACCCCGATGCCGTCGCCGACTGCCTCACCGTCGCCGACGGCGACCCCTGCCCCCTCACCGACCGCGACCCCCGCCCCGTCATCGACCGCGACGCCTCGGCCATCGCCGACCGCGACCCGGGCCCCCACTCCGACCCGGACCGTCGGACCGGCGCCGACGCCGACCGCCTTCGCGACCGACCGGAGCCAGTACATCGCCCACGGCGACCGGTCGAGTGGCGCGGTCGCCCTGACCTTCGATTTCGGAGGCCGCGTCGGCGACGCCGTCGCGATCGTGACCTGGCTCCAGTCGCACGGTGTCCACGCCACCGTCTTCGCGACCGGCCAGCAGGTGGCCCTGGCCGGCGGCACGTCGGCGGACGCGGCGGCGGTACGCTCGGTACTGTCCGTGGTCTGCCCGGACCCGGCCGGCTTCTCGTTCGGGAACCACAGCTACCACCACCCGGACTTCACGACGCTGACGCCGGACGAGATGCGGGCCGAGCTGCTCGACACGGAGGCGGTCGACCAGACCTGGTGCGGGCGCACCTCACGGCCGTACTTCCGTCCGCCGAGCGGCGCCCTCGGCGGCTGGCAGACGGCGACGTACTACGAGATCCTCGATGCCGTCGGCTCGGCCGGGTTCAGCCGGACGATCTACTGGGACGTCGACACGCTCGACTGGGCGGCGCCCGGCTCGACCCGCTACCAGACGGCCTCGATGATCGAGGCGACCGTCCGGTCGCACGCCCAGGCCGGTTCGATCGTCCTGCTGCACCTCGGCGGCTACAACACCCTCGCCGCGCTGCCGACCGTGGTCGCCGACCTGCGCGCACAGGGCCTGCGCCTCGCCACCCTCGACGAGCTGCTCGGCTCCTGAACGCCGCCTCGTGACATCCCGCCGGAACGGACTCGCCCGCCCGGCGGGGCCGGACGGGCGAGCATCTGGGCTGGTCGGCCGACGACGCGGCGTCAGCCGTGGGCCGTCATTCCGGCGGCAGCTCCTGGTAGACCAGGTCGATATCGACCCCTTGGCCACGCCGGATGAACTTCGAGCCGTAGTACACGACCAGGCCCACCACGACGATCATGCCCATGAAGGCCGGGATCCACCACATGTTCTTGGTGTCGCCCATCATCACGAGGCCCGGGTAGACCACCGTGCACCAGGTCAGGAAGAGCATCACCGCGATCGACAGGGGACCGACGATGTACAGCACCGGGATCCCGAGAAAGCGGACGTTCGCCGGGGAGGCCTGGTAGAGGTCGGGCCGCCGCGAGGGGAAGGCGATCGCGGCGATCCCGACGATCACCACGCAGACCACGCCAGCCAGCACGCCGAGCGTCAGCCAGGTGATGAAGTCCGTCGCCGAGATGCTCCAGATGAGCATCGCGGTGATGATCACCATCTCGAGCAGGATCGCCCAGACGGGCGAGTGTGTCCGCTCGTTGACCTCGGACAGCTTCTCGGGCAGGAGCCGGTCGAAGGACCAGGCGAACCACGTCCGGATCGGCATGAACGTGTTGCCGACCATGGCCGGAAGGCTCCAGAACAGGAACGAGCCGACGATGAGGAACGTGAGCACCGGGGCGTTGTAGACAAGCGCCGCGATGAAGTGATACCAGGGGCCGGTGGGGATCGCGTAGGCCGTGTTGCCCGCCGTGTTCACCGCGACCATGAAGTCGTAGCCGGTGACCTTGAACAGGAGCAGGGCGCCGATGACGATGAACACGACGTCCCAGACCAGCGCGCCGAACATGATGCTGAGCTGCCGACCGCGGTTGGCCGCGCTCTTGAGCTCGCCGCTCAGGTAGACCGACCACCAGTTCCACATCATGAAGGTCATGACGATGAACACGGTCGGGAGCGTCGCGTTCATGTCCCCGGCGTTGGGCTGGGCGCCCCCGACCTTGGCCGCGGCGATGACCTCGGCCGCCGTCTTGCCGCCGTACTGCGCATTGACGCTGTTGAAGTTCGAGACGAACTGGTCGTGGTTGCCGAGCAGCAGGACGGCGAAGGCGAGGAACGTGCCGAGCGAGGCGACGATCCAGAAGACGTTCTGCCAGCGGAAGGTCGTCCGCAGGCCGGCGATGAGGATGGCGCCCATCAGGACGACCATCAGCATCGAGCCGGCGAAGACCCACAGCGGATGGCCGGCCTGGTCCTGGAAGTTCTGGCCCCAGACGATGAGGTCGGCGTTGTTGAAGGTCACGCCGAGCGTCACCAGGATCGGGCCGAGCGCGAACACGGGGAAGTAGCGCGCCCAGTAGGTGGCGCCGATCGTCGCCGACAGCGCGGCGCCGAAGTTCGAGATCGTCGCCAGGGGCGGACTGAGGATCCGGCTGACCCAGACGTAGTCGCCGCCGGTCCGGGGCATGCTCGAGGCGAGCAGCGCCATCATGATCAGGACCGGGATGTTGATGAAGAACGAGATGATCGTCGCCCAGACGAGGTCGGCGCCGGGGAACGCGCTGAGCGCCGCGAACACGCCCCAGGCGAGGGTGGCGCCGACGGGCGCGGAGAAGACCGCATTGAAGATCGTGGCGTCGAGAGCCGACGCCTCGCGGACCAGCCCCGTGCTCTGGCGGACGAACAGCTGACTGCGTCCTAGCACTCGTCACCTCCCTCGCGGCGCCGCGAGGGGCACCGCTCTCCACCCGGTCGCCCGCAAGCCTGGTCGGGCCGCCCGGGCCCCTGCGACGGCGCTGCCTTGACAGGCCCGCCGCCCCCGCTCGATAGTCCAACACAATCGAACAGGCCGCGTCAACCGAATCCGCGCGTCGTACGGCGGGACCGGGTGTGCGACTATGTGAGGTAGGCCGAACGCCGGCAGCGAAGGGGAGAGGGGTGCTCGCCGCAGACCGTCGTCTCAAGATCCTCGAGCGGGTCGCCGAGGGGATGTCGATCCAGGTCGCCGACCTGGCGCGCGACTTCGCGGTCTCCGAGATGACCATCCGCCGCGACATCCAGCGCCTCGAGCGCGACGGCTTCCTGCGCCGGACCTATGGCGGCGCGACGGCCCACGTCACGCGCTCCTTCGACGTCGCATTCAACGCGCGGGCCCTGCAGCACGCCGCGGAGAAGCGGCTCATCGGCCTGGCCGCGCTCGACGAGCTCGCTGACGCGACCTTCCTCTTCCTCGGCATCGGGACCACGGCCGAGCAGTTCGCCCGCTTCCTGCCCGCCAGGCCTGACCTCACCGTCGTCACCGGCTCGCTGCCGATCGCCAGCCTGCTCGGGACGCGGGCGTTGCGGGTGGTCGCGCTCGGCGGCACCGTCCGGCGTGACGAGCTGACCTGCGTCGGCCCTGCAGCACGGGCGACGCTCGAGCGCTACCGCTTCGATCTGGCCGTCCTGGGCGCCGCCGGCCTGACTGCTCGCTGGGGACTCACCGAGCTGAACGACGAGGAGGCCGAGATCCACCGCCGCGCGGTGGAGCAGGCCGAACGCGTCGTGGTCATCGCCGACGGCTCCAAGCTCGGCCTCTCCGCGCCGGCCATGGTCGCTCCGGCCGGCCGCGTCGATACGCTGGTCACCGATGCGAGCGCGCCTCCGGACGAGCTTGCCCTGCTCCGCGAGCAGGGCGTCCGCATCGTCCTGGCGGCGCCACGGGCGGCCGTCCCGGCCGCCATCCCGACACCACCTGCGCCCCGCCCAGTCACCGCGACACAGAAAGGCAGACGGACCGCATGGACAGCCTGACCCGCATCTTCGGCGTGCCCAAGCCCGTCATCGCGATGCTCCACGTGCCGGGGCTGCCCGGTCGACCGCTGCACGACGTCGCGGGCGGCCAGGACGCGATCGTCGAGCCGCTGGCCCGGGACCTGGAGGTCCTCCAGGAGGCGGGCGTGGACGGGCTGCTGTTCTGCAACGAGAAGGACTACCCGTACCAGCTCAAGGTGGGGGGCGAGGTGCCGGCCGCCATGGCGAACGCGATCGGCCGCCTCCACGACCGGATCCGGCTGCCGTTCGGGGTCAACATCCTGTGGGACCCGATGGCGACGCTCGCGCTCGCCCGCGCGACCGGGGCTCGCTTCATCCGCGAAGTGCTCACCGGCGTCTACGAGTCGGACCAGGGGATCATCGCGCCCGCCATCGGCGATATCGTCGCCTACCGCGGCGCGATCGGCGCCTCCGACGTCGCGCTCTTCGACAACATCGCCCCCGAGTTCAGCTCCGCCCTCGGCAGCCGGACGGTCGCCGACCGCGCCAAGGGCGCGGCGTTCTTCGGCATGGACGCCATCCTCATCAGTGGCTGGGCCGCGGGCAGCGCGATGGCCATGGGCGACCTCATCGCGGCCAAGGAGGCCGCCCCGGAGACGCCCGTCGTCGCCAATACGGGCGTCAGGGCGGAACGCATCGGCGAGATCTTCGGGGTGGCCGACGGGGCGATCGTCGGTACCAGCCTCAAGGTCGACGGCGTCACCTGGAACCCGGTGGACCGCGAGCGCGCCCTCCGCCTGATGGACGCCGTGCGGGCCTTCCGGGCCCGGCCGGTCGCCGTCTAGCCGGGCCGGGCGAACGGGCGCGGGCTGGACACGATGGGTCGCCGGACGAAGGTCTACTTCGCGACGGACCTCCACGGGTCCTCGAAGTGCTTCCGCAAGTTCCTCAACGCCGGGCCGGTGTACGGCGCCGACGTCCTCGTCCTGGGCGGCGACCTCGCCGGCAAGGCCATCCAGACGATCGTCCGCCAGCCCGGCGGCCGCTGGCAGTGCACCTTCATCGGCGTCGAGCACGACGTGACCGACGGCCCTGAGCTCGAGGCGCTCGAGAAGCTCATCGCGGATCACGGCTACTACCCCTACCGGGCCGAGCCCGGCGAGGTCGAGGCGTTGGCGGCCGACGGCACCCTCGACGCGCTCTTCCTGCGCCTCATGCGGGAGCGCCTCACCGACTGGCTGCGCCTGGCCGACGAGCGCCTCCGCCCGCTCGGTAAGCGCCTCTTCCTGATGCTCGGCAACGACGACCCCGCCGAGCTGGCCGCCCTCCTCGACGCCGCGCCCTGGGGCGAGCACGCCGAAGGTCGCGTCGTGATGCTGGACGACGACCACGAGATGGTCTCCTGGGGCTACGCCAACATCACCCCCTGGCACAGCCATCGAGAGCAGCCGGAAGGCGAGCTCGCGGCGTCCCTCGAGGCGCTGGCGGCCGGTCTCCGCGACCCCTCCCGAGCCGTGGTCAACGTGCATGTCCCGCCGTACGGGAGTCAGCTCGACGACGCGCCGGTCCTCGACGAGACGCTCCGGGTCCAGCAGGTCCTGGGCCAGGTGAAGTTCGCCCCGGCCGGCTCGACCGCGGTACGCGACTTCCTGGAGACGCACCAGCCGCTGCTCGGCCTGCACGGCCACATCCACGAGGCGTCGGGCATCCGCCGGCTGGGCCGCACGATCGCCATCAACCCCGGCAGCGACTACTCGACGGGGACGCTCAACGGGACGCTCGTGACGCTCGAGCGCGACAGGGTGAGCGCCCACCAGCTCGTCCGCGGGTAGCCGCGTGGTCGGCACGGTTCCCGACGCGGCGGAGCCAGGGGACGGGCCGCCGCGCGGGGAGCTGCTGCTGACCGTGGACGTGGGCACGTCCGGCGCCCGGGCGGCCGTCTTCGACCTGGCCGGTCGGCGACTGCTCGAGGTGCGCCGGCCCTACCCGATCTCCACGCCGCAGCCGGGCTGGGCGGAGCAGGACGCCCGGCGGTGGCGCGGCGAGGCGCTCGCCGCCCTCCACGGGGTGATCCGGTCGCTCGGACCGGGGTCGCGGGTGCTCGCGATCGGGCTGACCGGGCAGGTGCCCTCGGTCGTCGGCCTGGACGTCCGCGACGAGCCCGTCGGGCCGGGGCTGATGTACCGCGACAACAGAGCGACCGGCGAAGCGGAGGCGTTCCGTGCCCGGTTCGGCGACGCCGCGATCCATCGCCGGACGGGCCATCTCCCCGCCGCGTTCCACATCGGCCCGAAGCTGCTCTGGCTGCGAGCCCATCGGCCGGCGGAGTTCGGACGGGCCGTCCGCTTCCTGCAGCCGCGCGACCTCGCCGCGCTGGCCCTGACCGGCGAGGCAGCGACGGACGGCTCCCACGCCGCGGCCACCCTGCTGTTCGACCTCCGCGCTCGGCGCTGGGACGACGAGCTCTTCGCCGCGTTCGACCTGGACCCCGCGTCGCTGCCGCCGATCCGGGGCGCCTGGGAGGTCGTGGGCGATCTCCGCCCGGCCCTCGTCCGGCGCTTCGGGCTGCCGGCCGGCGTGGCCGTGCCGGTCGTCCTCGGTGGCGCGGACTCACAGGCCTGCGCGCTCGGCGCGGGGGTCGTCGAGCCCGGGCCGGTGAGCGAGATGGCCGGCTCCTCGACCTGCCTCAACGCAGCCGTCGCCGCACCGCTCCCGGCGCTCGCCATCACCCACTACACCCACGTCGTGCCGGGCCCGTGGTGCACTGAGACGGGCATCAACACGACCGGGGCCGCGGTGGGCTGGGTCGCCCGCCTGCTCTATGGCGGGCGCGGCGGCCGGCCGGGCAGCGCCGACTTCGCCCGCCTGGACGCCGAGGCGGCCGGGGTGCCGGCCGGCGCCGACCGCGTCCTGGCCCTGCCGGTCCTCGGCGACGGGGAGCGGACCGACGCGGACCTCCGCGGTGCGATCACCGGACTCTCCGAGCGTCACGGTCGGGCGGTGATCGCGCGCGCCGTCCTGGAGGGGGTCGCCTTCACCATCCGCGACCAGCTCGACCTCCTCCGCGAGGCCGGGGCCCCGGTCGACGAGCTCCGCGTCTCGGGCGGCGACACGCGGCTGGCGACCTGGAACCGAGTCAAGGCCGACGTCGTCGGCGTCCCCGTCCGGCGCGTCCCTGGGGACGCGGCGACGACCGGTGTCGCGATGCTGGCCGGCCTGGGCGCGGGCGCGTACCGCGACCCGGCCGAGGCCATCGAGCGATGCGTCCACCTCGAGCCGGCGCTGGACCCCGATCCCGCGGCGCGGGACCGCTACGCCGAGGCGTTCGCGGCCTGGCGGGGCCTGGCGGCCTCGATCTCCGTCCGCCGTGCGCCGACGGCCGACCGACGGGAGGGCTGACGATGCGCCTCGCACTCGGTATCAACACCTGCTTCGCGGTGAAGCGCTGGCCCGAGCCGGCGGGATGGGCGGCGATCGTCCGCGAGCGGCTCGGCCTGCGCCTCGTCCAGCACTCCTTCGACCTGGTCGAGCCCGGCCTGTCCCGCGCGCCCACAGGAGGCGCCCGCGACGCCGCGCACGCGCTGCGCGCCGCCGTCGAGGCGCATGAGCTCGTCCTCCATTCGACGTTCACGGGCCTCGCCGCCTACTCGGCGAATCTCCTGCTCCACCCCGCGCCAGCGGCGCGCGCCGCGGCCCTCGCCTGGTACCGCGTCGCGATCGACTTCACCGCCGCGGTCGGCGGCGTCGCCACGGGCGGCCACGTCGGCGCTTTCTCGGTCTCCGACTGGGGCGACAGCGAACGCCGCGCGACCCGCTGGGCCGAGCTGGGCCGGTCGCTCGACGAGCTCGCCGCGGACGGCCGTCGTGCCGGGCTCGAATACCTGATGGTCGAGAACCTCGCCGCGGCGCGCGAGCCGTCGACGATGGCGATGGTCCGCGAGCTGCTGACGTCCGGCGACGACGGTCACGCGCCCGTCCGCCTCTGCCTCGACGTCGGCCACCTGTGCGTGCCGGGCACGAGCGGCGCGGATCGCGACCCGTACGCCTGGCTCCGCGACCTCGGCCGCTCCGCGCCGGTCGTCCAGCTCCAGCAGTCGGACGCGGAGGGCGACCATCACTGGCCGTTCACCGGGGAGCGGAACCGGGTCGGGCGCATCGACGCCGACCGCGTCATCGACGCCCTCGGGGAGGGCGGCGTCGAGCGCAGCGTCCTCGTCCTGGAGGTCATCCCGCCCTTCGAGCAGGAAGACGAGGCGGTCCTGGACGACCTGCGGGCATCCGTCGACTACTGGCGAGAGGCCCTCGCTCGGCGCGGCGTCGCCGCGGACTGACCCCCGCTCAGGCTCCGATGAGCTCGGCCCCGTCGGCGGCCGCGGCCTCGGCCGCGTCTCCGCCCCCGTCGGCCTCGGTCGCGGGGCGTGAGTCGGGTCGCGGGCGGGCCGAGGTCGGCCTCCGGGGTCGGCGGGCGCACGGAGCCGAACGGGGGGGCGCAGGCCGCCTCGCGCCACGAACATCGCCCGGCCGGGGGCTCGCACTGGCATGTCAGGGCGGCCGACGGGATCCGTCTGCGCCAGTGCGACCCTCGCCCCGTCGGCCCTCGCCACCGCCCTAGTGGCGGACCTCCTCGGGCGTCTCGTACCAGCGGACGCGCTCGCCCACCCGCGCCCGGGCCTTCCAGCCGAGCGTCTTCGGCGCAGCCTCGATCGCCTCCTGCAGCGCCGCGACCTGGCGCGCGACGTCGAACGCCGCGGCGGGCGGCCGGCGCTCTGCCCACAGCCGGGCGACCCGGCTCAGGTTGCCCTCGACGGTGTGGCCGAAGCCCCAATCGGCCCCGAGCACCGCGCCGATGCGGCGGACGTCGAGGACGGCCGGCCCGGGCGTCGCCGAGCCGGGCGCCGCGCCGCCGTCGGGGCCCGGGCTGACGGCGTGGTCGGCGAGCAGGCACAGCGCGTCGCCGAGATCCTTGTCGTTGATCTCCCAGATCTGGAGCTTCGTCAGGAGCAGGTCGGCCAGGGGGATCGTCGCCCCGGGCCCGGCCAGTCGGTCCCGGAGGTCAAGACGATGGCTCATCGCCAGCTCGTCGAAGATGACGTCGATCGTCCAGCCGCCGTGCGGCGCGGCGTAGTTCAGCCGCTGGGCGCCGTGGAGGGCGTTGAACAGCTTCTCGGGGACGTAGCCCTGGGCCTCGAAGAATGCCTTGACGGGCGACCGCGCTCGCGAGGCCGCGGCGAAATCGAGGTCGGCGTAGGCCCGGGCGAAGGGCGGCTGGCGGACCGACGGCGAGGCCAGCCACACGGCGAGCCCGCCCATCAGCCGGAGCGGCAGGCCGGCGGCCAGGGCCGCTGACGCCAGCCGCTCGGCCTCCGCCCGGATGTCGGGCAGGACCAGGCCGGCGCTGGCGTCGTCGGCGGGGCCGGGCGTTGCGGCGGAGCCGGGCGTGGCAGTCACGCGGCCGAGTCTACCGGCCGGGGCGCCTTGCCGGGACCCGTTGCCGTCCTCCCCGATCAGGCGTGGAGCTTGCGGAACCAGAAGTGGTGGCGATCCGCGTCGGACCAGGCGCCGATGATGTCGTGGCCGCTCATCGCGGCCCAGGCCGGCGCGTCGGCCAGGATGCCGGGGTCCGTCGCGACGACCTCGACCACCTGGCCGACCTCGACCGAGGCGACCGCCTGGGCGAGCTTCACGATCGGCATCGGGCAGAGGAAGCCGGAGGCATCGACGAGGACGTCGGCCCGCGGCAGGGCGGGCGCGGGGCGCTGGACGGTCATGGGGGCGGACCTCAGATGAACAGGTTGACGGAGCGGGACCGGGCGTCGTTGAGGTAGGTCGCCACGCCCGCGAACGAATCGACCCCCTCGATGAGGTCCGACTCGCCGAGGCCCATCACGCCCATCGTGATCGTGCAGGCGACGATCTTCACGCCGAGGGAACGGGCCAGCTCGAGCATCTCGTCGACGGTCGGCATCTTGAACTCGCCCATCAGCCGGCGCATCAGGACGGGACCGAGGCCCAGGAAGTTGAAGCGGCTGAGCGGGAGGCGGCGGGCGCCGCCGGGCTTGAGCCACCGGAACGCCGTCCGCAGCGGGTCGCGGCCGAGCCGCCGGGCATCGGGCCGGGTGATGACGTCGAGCCCCCAGAAGGTGAAGAACATGGTCACCGGCATCCCGCTGGAGGCGGCACCGATGGCGATGTTGAAGGCCGCCTGGACGCGATCGAAGTCGCCCGAGAAGACGACGATCGTGACGCCCTCTTGGGTCGGGCGGGTGTGGGGAGCGTCGGCTCGAGGGTCGGCCGTGGGATCAGGAGGTGGAAGGGTCGCGGTCGGCGCGGGCTGCGGCGACAGAGTGGCGGTCATCGCTCGGTCTCCAGGTGCGCGGGAAGGGGACGACGCCGGCGCGCACCTCGGGGACGAGGTTCAGGTCGCGCCGGCGCGCGGACACGCGCAGCGACAGGAGCGACGGTCGATGACGAGGGAGGGACGCACGACCCGAGTATGGACACGCGGTCGGCGACGGTCAACCGGGTCGCGTCTTGGCGTCCGCGCAGCAGCCGCCTCCGAGCGATACGCTCCGGCGGTGCCGGATCGAGCCCATCGCATCGCCCTCTCCCTCGACGGGCGTCACGTCGAGACCCTCGCGGACCTGCCGCCGCGACCGGGTCGCCTCCTGTTCGTCGGGCTGAACCCCTCGCCGGTGAGCGTCGCGGCGGGCCATTACCACCAGGGCCGCCTCGGGCGGACGTTCTGGCGGCGATTGATCGCGGCCGGCATCCTGGCCGCCGGGACGGACCTCGCGACCGCGGACGACGCGCTCGTCGCGGCCGGCCACGGCATCACGGACCTCCTGAAGCTGCCGAGTCCGCGGGACGTCGCGACGGACGCCGAGCTGCGGGTCGGCGTGGGCCCGCTCTGGCAGCGGATCGCCATCTGGCGCCCGGCCGCCGTCGTGTTCATCTACAAGCGGGCCGCCGAGGCGGCCGCGGGGCGCCGCATCTCCGAGCCGTGGGGCCAGGTCGAGGGCATGGCCCTCGCCGGCCGGCCCTGCTTCCTGATGCCGGGCCCGTACGCCCCGCCCGCCGAGGTGGCCGAGGGCCTCAACCTGCTTCGCAATCTCGCTCACGCCCTCCCCCGCGAGGCGGGCGAGCGGCCGCGAGCGGACGCGTGACCGCCGAGGCGGGGCGGGGCGCGGCCGTCCGGGTCCGCCCGGCCGAGCCGCCCGACTTCGCCGCCCTCGGCGACCTCACCGTCGCCGCCTACCGCGCTCTGGCCGACGCGCCGGACGAGCCCGACTACTTCGCCGAGCTCCGAGACGTCGCGACCCGGGCCGCCCTCGCCGTCGTCCTGGTGGCCATCGACGCCCGGGGCGCGCTCCTCGGCGGCGCCACCTATGTCCCGGGGCCCGAGAACCCGTACTCCGAGCTGCTCGGCGAGGGCGACGCGGGCATCCGGATGCTCGCCGTCGACCCGGCCAGCCAGGGCCGCGGCGTCGGGGCGGCCCTCGTCCGAGCCGTCATCGAGCGCGCCCGCGCCGAGGGTCGGCGGCGCATCGTGCTGCACACGACCCCCTGGATGCTCGCCGCGCACCGGCTGTACGCGCGCCTCGGCTTCGTCCGCGCGCCCGAGCTCGACTGGCTGCCGTTGCCGGAGGTCCCCCTGCTCGGCTACGTCCTGCCGCTCGATCCCGCGGCGGGCCCGTAGCCGCCGTCCGCCGGGGAGTCGGCCGTCCAGCCGCGCTGGTGGTCGCCGCGTTCGCAGTCGAAGCAGCGCAGGTCGTCGGAGTCGTCGACCGGCCGTCGACAGCCGCAGGCGCAGCCGCACGCCACGTCCGCGTCGCCGTCCGATGTCCTCCCCGGCCAGCGCGATCCCACGGCCGCTTCGCTCGGATGGTCGACCATCGCGTCCGTCCCCCCGCCTCCACTCGAGACTTGGCCCGCGGCGGCTGCGCGTCGGTCCGCCACGGCTAGACGGGCGACCCCCAGCGGTGGACCTCGCCCGTCGCCGGGTCGTAGCGCGTCCGCCGGCCGCGCGTCGGGTTGTGCCCGAACAGCACCAGCTCATAGACGTCGCCGCCGACGCCCTGCTGGCTGACGATGTCGTCGGGCGGCTCACCGAACCAGGCGACCTCGCCGGCGCGCAGGAGCCGATCGCCGAGCGAGCGGATCCGCGCCTGCCCGCGCTCGAGCCCGGCGTCGAGCCGCAACCAGTGCGTCAACCGCGCCGTCCCGCTCAGGACGTGGACCACCCCCCACGAGCCGTGGTCATGCACGGGACCGGGCTCTTCGTCGAAGCGGGCCAGCAGCAGCGTCGGGCCGGTCCCCGCCTGGGCGAGGATGCGGATGGTCGAGCCCGTCCCGGGCAGACTCGCCAGCGGCTCCGCCAGGAGCGCGGGCTGCGTCCCGAGGCGCCGCAGGTGCTCGCCGAACTCGGCGAAGAGGCGAGCGTCCGGCCGCTGCACCTCGAGGCGGAAGACGACCTCCTCGATGAGGTCCTCGGGGGTGAGCGCGATGCCGACGTCGGCCATCTGGCGCCTCCTTCGGGCCAGCCCTCCGGGACGCCTCGGCCACCCTACGTCCCGGAGCGTGCCGTCCGCAGCCGCCGACGGTCCCCTTCTCGCGGTCCGTCCGGCCGGTGCCGCGGCGGAGGGCAGCGGAGCCTTGCCGCCCAAGGCCGATCGAGGGCGGTCAGCGTCGCCCTGAGTCCGGTAGGATCCGGACATGGTCTTCGGATGGGCGGGAACCGGCGCGGAGTTCGTCGCCCACGATCCGGCTGCCCTGCTCCATAAGCTCAGTGACGCGGCCGAGCGACACTACCGTCAGGCGCCCGGGCATCAGCAGGAAGCAGCGTGGTCTCACGAGGTAGCGTGCCTGAGCACCGGCCTCCACCTCGCATCAGAGGCTGCTCAATGGGGCGTCATCCTCGAGTACGAGTTGCCGTTCGAGGGCGGACGGCGGCCTGACGTAGTGCTCCTCGCAGGGGACCGGGTGTTGGTGCTCGAGTTCAAGGACACCTCGGCGCCCGGCCAGGCGGACATCGACCAGGCTCGGGCCTATGCCCGGGACCTCGCCGAGTACCACAGCTGCTGCCGCGACAGAGCCGTGGCGCCGCTGCTCGTGCTTCCGCACACCCGGGGCCGTCGTCGCGTCGACGATGTAGAACTCGTCGATTGCCTCGCCCTCAGCGGCGCGCTCCAGGAGTTCGCGGGTGGCGAGCCCCAGCCGGCGTTGAGCTGCCTGCTCGACGGCATGTACAGCCCGTTGCCGAGCCTCGTCCGAGCGGCCCGCCTCGTATGGGAGCGCGAGCCACTGCCGTTCATCAGGCGCGCCGAGAGCGCGGGGATCCCGGACCTCCTGGCCTGGCTGCATCGACTGGCGCGCGACGCGCGAGCGAGGGGCGAGCGACATCTCGTGCTCGTGACGGGCGTGCCGGGCTCGGGCAAGACGCTCGTTGGGCTCCAGTTCGTGTACGAGGTGGAGCCCGGCGATGAGCCGGAGGCCGTCTTCTTGTCAGGCAACGGCCCCCTCGTCAAGGTGCTCCAGGATGCCCTCGGCGGGACGAAGGTCTTCGTCCGCGACTGGAAGGCGTTCGACCGGGAAGTCGGCGCCCACGGTCGCCTGCCGGCGCAGCACGTGCTCGTCTTCGACGAGGCGCAGCGAGCGTGGGATCGAGAGCGGATGCGCGAGAAGCACGGGATCGACAAGTCCGAACCGGAACTGGCCATCGAGGCGCTCGCTCGGCTCCCGGATTGGGGGATCGTGATCGCGCTCGTCGGCGAAGGGCAGGAGATCTACCTCGGCGAGGAAGCAGGCCTCGGCCAGTGGGTGGAGGCCGTCAGGTCTGTCGGCGTGCCGATGAACGTCCACGTCCCACCGCACCTCGATTCGACCATGGCGCCGGTTGCGCCCGTGCTCGACCGACGGCTGAACCTCACGCTCTCACTTCGAACCCACCGGGCCGACAACGTCGAGGGATGGCTTGCGGCCTTCATCGACGGTCGGCTCGACGTCGCAGGCCGGATTGCGCCGTCGCTCCGCGAGTCCGGGTACGACCTCTACGTGACTGACGACCTGAGGGCGGCCAAGGAGTACCTCGTCAGGAGATACGCCGACGCGCCGGACAAGCGCTTCGGTCTCCTGGCCTCGTCGCGCGCCGGGAATCTCCCCGCTGTCGGTGTCGACAACTCGTTCTGGAGCGTCGAGCGGATCCGGATCGGGCGATGGTTCAACGCCCCCGCCTCGGACCCTGAGTCGTGCTGTCAGTTGTCCAAGCCGATCACCGAGTTCAAGTGCCAAGGCCTTGAGCTCGATCTGCCGATTGTCTGCTGGGGCGACGATCTGGCGTGGGATGGAGGCTGGGTCAGCCGCCGCCCGCTGCGGCGGGCCCGCGATTCACACCAACTTCGCCTCAACAGCTACCGAGTCCTGCTCAGCCGGGGCCGGGATGGCCAGATCGTGTACCTCCCGCCGAACCTCCCCTTCGGCCAGTCGGCATCCCTGACGCAGGCGCTCTTTGCCGCAGGCGCGCGCTGGCTGGAGAGCAACGGCGGCTCCCCGAACGAGGTTGACGTCGCGAGAACCGACGCTGTCTAGTCCCTGAAGGCACGCCGGGACGAGGCGACGAGCAGGGCGGCGAGGGCCAACCCGAGCACCGCGCCGAAACCTTCCGCGCGGCCGGTCGCGACGACGTACCCCAGGTCCACGAGCGCGAGCGCGAGCGGGGTGAGGAGCGCGATCGCGAAGTGGCGCCGC
>DASVYJ010000065.1:0-41447 GCA_036392215.1 Candidatus Limnocylindrales bacterium
CGTCTCGGCGGTCCTGTGCATCGCCGTCGACCTCAACACCCTGATCACCCTGACGGGCGCGGCGCTCGTGGCCGACTACGCCTTCGTCGCGCTGGCGGCGCTCGTCGGGCGCTACACCGGCGCGACGGCAGGCAGCCCGTATCGGATGCCGCTCTGGCCGCTGCCGCCCATCCTCGCCCTCGCGGCGCTCGCCTACATCACGACCCAGCAGACGTCGACCGCGCTCATCGTCGCCGGCGGGACGATCGTGATCGGGCTCGTCTATTGGCTGATCGTCATCCTTCCCCAGCGCGGTCGCGCCTGGAACCTGCGGGAGCCGCTCCGCGACGAGCTCGAGGAGGCATGAGGGCATGAACGAGGCATGGCTCCGCACGCCCGCCGGTCGGCCGCGCGCCCGATCGCTCGGGATCCCCTTCGGGGGGACTCCGGGCTCCTGGAACGCGATCACGGACGTGGCCGGCGTCGAGGTCGGCTACGCGACGCTCATCGAGGGCACCGACGTCCGGACGGGCGTGACCGCGATCCACCCGCGTGGTCGCGCGAACCCGGGCGACCCGTGCGTCGCCGGGTACCACTCGCAGAACGGCAACGGCGAGATGACCGGCGTCTCGTGGATCCACGAGTCGGGCACGATGGCCGGCCCCATCTGCGTCACGAACACGCACGCCGTCGGGATCGCGCACGGCGGCATCGTGAAGTGGACCGCGAAGCACCACCCCGCCATCGCCGAGGCGTGGCTGCTGCCCGTGGCGGGCGAGACGTGGGATGGCTACCTCAACGACATCAACGGCGGGCACGTCACCGTCGACACCGCCGTCCAGGCGCTCGAAGCCGCACGGTCGGGGCCGATCGAGGAGGGCTCCGTCGGCGGCGGCACGGGGATGAACTGCTACTCGTTCAAGGGCGGCTCGACGACGGCCTCGCGGGTGGTCGAGTACGGCGACCGCTCGTACACCATCGGCGTCTTCCTCCAGGCGAACTTCGGGGCTCGCGCCGAGCTCACCATCGCCGGGGCGCCGCTCGGCGCCGCCTTGGCCGACGACGACCCGATGGCCGAGTTCTTCTCCGCCCCCGTCGGGGCGGGGTCGTGCATCGCGATCGTCGCGACCGACGCGCCGCTCCTGCCGGATCAATGCCGCGCGCTCGCCCGGCGGGTCACCCTCGGCCTCGCCCGGACGGGGACGGCCGGCTCCCACTTCTCGGGCGACCTCTTCCTGGCCCTGTCGACGGCGAACGCGGGCGGCATCCTGCCCGGCGCCGAGAGCCTCTACGGCAAGGGCCGCGGCCGGCTCGACCGGCTTGAGTTCGTGCCGTGGGGCTTCCTCGACCCGTTCTACGAGGGCGTCGTCCAGGCGGTCGAGGAGGCGGTCGTCGACGTCCTCGTCGTCAACGACGACATGGTCGGGTTCCGCGGGCATCGGACGCCGGGGCTGCCCAACGACCGCGTCGTGGCCCTGTTGACCGAGCGGGGGGTGATCGCGGGCGGCTGATCCGGGCGGCTATCCCGGGCGACACGCCGAGGACCGGTCGCCGCCGGCCATGGTTCGGCCTCCGTGGCCTAGCGCCAGCCGAGCTCGGGCGCCACGTACCGCAGGATGCTCTCGACGGCGTGGGCGTTGTACTCCACGCCGAGCTGGTTCGGCACCGTCAGCAGCAGCGTGTCGGCGGCCTGGATCGCCGTGTCCTCCACCAGCTGCCGCACCAGGACGTCCGGCTCGGCCGCGTACGACCGCCCGAAGATCGCCTTCGTCTGCGGGTCGATGAAGCCGACCTGGTCGGCGTCCTCACCGCGGCGTCCGAAGTAGGCGCGGTCGCGGTCATCGACGAGCGCGAAGATGCTCCGGCTCACGGACACGCGCGGTTCCCGTGCGTGTCCGGCCGCAGCCCACGCCGCGCGGAAGAGCCGGATCTGCTCGGCTTGGAGCTCGTGGAACGGCACGTCGGCGTCCTCGGTCATGAGCGTCGACGACATGAGGTTGAGGCCCTGGCGTGCCGCCCACTCGGCGGTGGCGCGGGATCCGGCGCCCCACCAGACCCGCTCGCGCAGGCCGGGCGAGTGCGGCTCGGGTCGCAGCAGCCCGGGCGGGTTGGGGAACATCGGGCTGGGGTTCGGCTGCGCGAACCCGACGCCGGACAGGACCTGGAGGAGGACCTCGGTGTGCTGCCGGGCCATGTCCGCGTCGGTCTGGCCCTCCGCCGGGACGTAGCCGAAGTAGCGGAAGCCGTCGACGACCTGCTCGGGCGAGCCGCGACTGATGCCGAGCTGCAGTCGACCGCCGGCGATCAGGTCCGCGGCACCGGCGTCCTCGGCCATGTACAGCGGGTTTCTCGTAGCGCATGTCGATGACCGCCGTGCCGATCTCGATCCGCGACGTCCGGGCGCCGACGGCGGCGAGCAGCGGGAACGGCGACGCGAGCTGCTGGGCGAAGTGGTGGACCCGGAAGTAGGCGCCATCAGCGCCGAGCTCCTCGACCGCCTCCGCGAGCTCGATCGACTGGATGAGCGCATCCCCCGCCGAGCGCACCAGGGAGTGCGGCGACGACGACCAATGCCCGAACGACAGGAAGCCGATCTTCTTCATCGCCCGATTCTATGAAGACCCGGGCGTTCGACGGCATCGACCGGCGCTGTCACGCATTCACCTTGACACCTCGGAGCGCGCCATCTAGCATCAACGAGCCTTTATATCAAGTCTCGTTGTTGGGAGCCCGTGCCCTCACCCGCCCGGATCCGGACCACCATCGCCGCAGTCGTCGACCAGCCCGAGGAGCTGCGCGCCCTGCGCGTCTTCCACAAGGCGCTCGCCGACGTGAACCGGCTGCGGATGGTGCAGCGACTCGCGGCGGGCCCGGCGACGGTCACCGACCTCATCGAGGAGGTCGGCCTCTCCCAGCCGCTCGTCAGCTGGCACCTCGCCCGCCTCCGCGCGGCGGGGATCGTCCTGACCCAGCGGGTCGGTCGCGAGACGCGCTGCACGCTCCGGCCCGAGGCCTGGGAGGAGGTCGCCGCCCGCGAGCGACGGCTCATCGGCGCCGACGGGTCCGGCCATGGGGCGGCGGACGGCGGGCCGACCGTGGCGGGCCGCCCCGACGAGCAGCGCCTCGCGGTGATCCCGGCGGGCGGCCCCGTCCTCGAGCGGGCGGAGGGCTGACGGTGGGCGGCGACCGCTCCTTCGTCCCGCCCGCCGCGCGTGCCCGGCTGCGCGGCGCCGCCGTCCCGGTGGCCCTCAGCTTCGGACGGCTCGGGCTCTCGCCCAACGCGCTGACCGTCGTCGGCTTCGGCATCGCTGTCCTGGCGGCCGTCGCCGCCGGGCTGCAGGCCTGGCTCCTCGCCGCGGGCCTGGTCATCTTCGGGGGCGCCTTCGACCTCCTCGACGGCGCCCTCGCCCGGGCCACCGGCCGCGTCTCGCGCTTCGGGGCCTTCCTCGATTCCACCCTCGACCGCCTCGGCGAGGGCGTCGTCTACGTCGGCGTCGTCGCCGCCGCGTCGGCCGTCGGCGATCCTCGGCTGGCCGTCCTGGCCGCCGGCGCGATGGTCCTCGCCTTCCAGGTCAGCTACACCAGGGCCCGCGCCGAGGGCGTGGGCTACCGCGGCGACGTCGGGATCGCCCCGCGCGCCGAACGCGTCGTCATCCTCACCCTCGGCCTTCTCGGGGCCGGCCTCGACGGCGGGGTCGGTCCGGGCGGCGGAGGTGCTCGCTGGCTGGGGCTCGCCCTGGCCGTCATCGCCCTGCTGGCCGCCGTCACCGTCATCCAGCGGATCTGGTACGTGCGCTCGCAGGCGCACCTCACCCAGGAGGAGTGACTCTTCGTGGACGATCTCGAGCGGACCGCGCCGGCCGAGCCGGGCACGGGCAACGGGAGCAGCAACGGCAACGGCAGCGCCGCGCGCGAGGCCTTGGCTGAGGGTCGCCGGCCCCGCCGGCGCGACGGCAAGATCCGGGTCGCCATCGTCGGCGTCGGCAACTGCGCCAGCAGCCTGGTCCAGGGCCGCTACTACTACGAGAACGCCGAGCCGGGCGACTTCATCCCGGGAATCATGCACGTCGACCTCGGCGGCTACCACATCCGCGACATCGAGTTCGTGGCCGCCTTCGACATCGACAAGAACAAGGTCGGCAAGGACCTCGGCGAGGCGATCTACGCCAAGCCCAACAACACCTACGTCTTCCAGCAGGTCCCCAAGCTCGGCGTCACCGTCGAGCGGGGGATGACCCACGACGGCCTCGGCAAGTACCTCAGCCAGATCATCGAGAAGGCGCCCGGGCCGACGGCCGACATCGCCGGTATCCTCCGGGAGCGCCAGGTCGACGTCATGATCAACTACCTCCCCGTCGGCTCCGAGGAGGCGACGAAGTGGTACGTCGAGCAGGCCCTGCGGGCCGGCGTCGGCGTCATCAACTGCATCCCCGTCTTCATCGGTCGCGAGGCCTACTGGCAGCGCCGCTTCGCCGAAGCCGGCGTGCCGATCGTCGGCGACGACATCAAGAGCCAGGTCGGGGCGACCATCAGCCATCGCGTCCTGACCCGCCTGTTCATGGATCGTGGCGTGAAGCTCGAGCGGACCTACCAGCTCAACTTCGGCGGCAACACCGACTTCCTCAACATGCTCGAGCGCGAGCGGCTGGAGTCCAAGAAGATCTCCAAGACGAACGCCGTGACCTCGATGCTCGACTACGACCTGGAGCCGGAGGACGTCCACGTCGGCCCGTCCGACCACGTGCCGTGGCTGCAGGACCGCAAGTGGTGCTACATCCGGATGGAGGGCACGACGTTCGGCGACGTGCCGCTCAACGCCGAGCTCAAGCTCGAGGTCTGGGATAGCCCGAACAGCGCCGGGGTCGTCATCGACGCGGTGCGCTGCCTGCGGCTGGGCATCGACCGCGGCCTGAGCGGGACGCTCGTCGCGCCGTCCTCGTACTTCATGAAGAGCCCGCCGGTCCAGGTCCACGACGACGTGGCCCGGGAGCGGGTGGAGGCCTTCATCCGGGGCGACGACACGGAGACGCTGGTGGGGACCGAGCAGGCGGCGCCGAAGGCCCGCAAGCAGGTCGCCCCGAGCCGGGCCAAGGCGGCGGCCGGCGGCCGGTGAGCCGGGAGTCGGAGGGCCCCGGACCGCTCGAACCGGGCTCGGACCCGATGTCCGAGCCGCTGGCGGCGGACGGGGCCCGTTCGGACCAGCAGCCGGCAACGGGCGCCGCTCGACCGACGCGGCGGCCCCGGACCATCGCGGACGGGGCGGGTAACGGCCACGACCTGGAGGCGCCGCACCGCCGCCAGGCGCGTGGGGGCCGTCGCCGGGAGCGACTCGTCGTCCTCGCCTACCGCGCGCTCGCCTGGCTCGTCGCCCACGTCCGACCCGAGCTCGCCTGGCGGGTGGGCAGCGGACTGGCGATGGTCGGCTACGTCCTGGCCGGCCGACAGCGCCGCTGGGCGCGGGCCAACTTCGGCCATGTCCTCGGCGTCCCGCCCTCCGACCCGGCCGCCGGGCGACTCGCCCGCGCCGCCTTCCGGACCTATGCCCGGTACACCGTCGAGCTCCTCCGGCTGCCCTCGCTGAGCCGGGAGGAAGCGGCGGACCTCGTCGAACTCGAGGGAGCCGAGGTGGTCGCCGAGTACCTCCACGGGACCCCCGGCGGGCTCATCGTCGTCGTCGCCCACCTCGCCAACAACGAGGCGGCTGCGGCGGGCCTGGCCCTCCACGGACTGCCGGTCAGTGCCGTCGCCGACGACACGGCCTACGGCGAGCTCTTCGACCTGCTGCGCCGCCAGCGGGAGGGCTGGGGCGTGCGCATCATCCCGTGGCGCAACCTGCGGGAGGTGTACGGCGTCCTCCGCCGCGGCGAGATCCTCGGCCTGCT
Source organism: Candidatus Limnocylindrales bacterium (assembly GCA_036392215.1). Lineage (GTDB taxonomy): Bacteria > Chloroflexota > Limnocylindria > Limnocylindrales > CSP1-4 > JAJYJO01. Next base: position 5,862 of record DASVYJ010000065.1, read on the forward strand.
CGTCGACTGGGGTTACCGGCCGGACGGCATCCCCGTCCGCCTCTTCGGGGCGTGGACGGCGCTCCCCGCCGGTCCGGCCGTGCTCGCGGCGCGGAACCGTTCGACCATCCTGCCGGTCTTCGTCCGTCGGCTGCCGGACGGCCGCTTCTCGGTCCGGCCCGACCTCCCCATCACCGTCGCCTCGACCGATCCCGCAGAGCTCGCCAGGGCGACCCAGTCGATCGCCGATGCCCTCGAGCGCGCCGTCGCCGCGGCCCCCGAGCAGTGGTACATCTTCAAGCCGATCTGGCCGGAGACGGCAGACGAGGAGGCGCGTCTCGAGCGCCTGGCGGCCTCGCATGGCCACCCCGCGGTCAGTCCGCAGCCGTCGGGAGGCTGACGATGGCGAGCCGGGCCGGCGACGCGGGCGCCGCGGCAGGACTCGCTGTCGAGGGCGGGGCAGGGACCCTCGCCCAACGGGGCCGCGCCCGGCTCGTGGCCGGCCTTGCCTGGCTCGCCTGCCGGCTCCCGGAGCGACCACTCATCGGCCTGGCTTCCGTGGCGGGCGAGGCCTGGTATCGGCTGGCCCCGGCGCGCGCCGCCCGCGCCCGGCGCAACCTGCAGCGGGTCGCCACCTGGCTCGACGCAGCGGGACTCGGCCCTGCCGCGGCCCGCGCCGCTGCGCGCGACCGGGCCGCCCTGGAGCGGCTCGTCCGATCGGCCTTCCGCCACCAGGCGCGCTACTACCTGGAGCTCCTCCGGGTCCGGACGATGACCCGCGCCTACGTCCGCGAGCGGCTCGTCATCGAGACGCCGGAGGCGGTCGCCGAGGCCTTCGCCGAGCGTCCGCTCATCCTGGTGGGCCTCCACTTCGGGGCGATCGAGCTGCCCTCGCTCATGCTCGTCACCGAGGTGGGCCGACCGACCGCGCCGATGGAGACGATCGCGGACGGCCCGCTCCAGCGCTACATCGCCAGCTCGCGGGCCGCCGTCGGCATCAACCTCGTCGCCATCCGCCGGTCGCGGTCCGAGCTGCTCGCCGCGATCCGGCGGGGCGAGCCCGTCGGCCTCGTCGCCGACCGCGACATCGCCGGCGGGGGCCTGGCCGTCGAGCTCTTCGGGGCACCGGCGAGGCTGCCGATCGGACCGGCCCTGCTCGCCCTCGAGGCGGGCGGACCGCTCAACGTCGCGGCCGTGCGGCGGACGGCGCCGGGACGCTACGCGGGCCGCCTGGAGCGGCTGCCGCTCCCGCCGGCGGGCAGCCACCGCGAACGGGTGACCGCGCTGCTGGAGGCCGAGGCGCGGGCGTTCGAGCGGGTCGTCGCCACCGCGCCCGCCCAGTGGTGGGCCGTCTTCTTCCCCATCTGGCCGGACCTGGAGACCGTCGCGTGAGCGCGCTGCGCGGGGGACGCGACGCCGAGCCGGTCGCTGAGATGGTCGGGCTGCGGTGGGGCCGGGCCGACCTCCACGTCCACACCGTCGCCTCTGATGGGACGGCCGGTGTCGAGGAGATCCTGGCCCACGTCGAACGAGCGACGGACCTCGACGTCGTCGCCATCACGGACCACGAGCGGATCGACGCCGCTCTCGCGGCCCGCACCATCGCCCGGGCCCGCGGGTTCCGCGTCGAGGTCGTCGTGGGGGAGGAGGTGACGACCCGCGGCGGGCATCTGCTCGCCCTGTTCCTGGAGGAGCGCATCGCACCGTTCCGCTCGCTCCGCTCGACGATCGCCGCGGTCCACGAGCAGGACGGGCTGGCCATCCCCGCCCACCCGCTCTTCCCCTACCCCATGTGCGCCAGCGGCCGCACGCTCCACCGCCTGCTGCACGATCCCGACCCGCAGGTCCGGCCCGACGCGCTGGAGACGTTCAACCCGACGACGTTCGGGCGGCCCGTCCACGACCGCGTCGTGGCGTTCGCCGCCGAGGCCAGCCTGGCCGCCGTCGGCGGCAGCGACGCCCACGATCTGGCGGCGCTCGGGACGTGCTGGACGGCATTTCCGGGCGGCAGCGCCGCCCAGCTCCGGGCGGCCATCCTCAGCGGCCGGACGGCGCCCGGCGGCTCGTTCCACTCCACGGTCGGCCAGCTGCCGACGTTCGGCCGGCAGCTCCGCAAGTATGGCCGCGACCTGCGCGACGAGGTCCGCGGCCGCCTCAGCCGGGAGCGGACCGGTCGCCACCTCGGCTACCCGGGCGGCCACCTCCGCCCGCCGCGCTTCGACGAGGCCGCCTACGAGGCCGAACACGGCCGCCGCCTGGCTCGTGCCGAGGCGGGCGCAGAGGCCGGAGAGGAGCGAGGGTGAAGATCGGCCTCGTCACGCCGTACGTCTACCCGCTCCCGGGCGGCGTCACCGAGCACGTCCGCTACCTGTACGAGAACCTCCGCCTGCGCGGCCACGACGTGCGCATCATCACCAGCAGCCACGGCTTGCAGCGGGCGTCGGAGGGCGACGTCATCCGCCTCGGCAAGGGCTTCAGCGTGCCGACCAACGGCTCGGTCGGGACGTTGACGGTCTCGCCGCGCTACCTGGGCCAGGTCCGCGACGTCCTCGACCGGGAGCGCTTCGACCTGCTCCACTTCCACGAGCCGTTCGTGCCGTTCCTCTCGCTCGTCGTGCTGCGCGAGTCCGAGAGCGTGAACATCGCGACCTTCCACGCCTACGCCGGCTTCTCGCCGGCCTACGAGTTCGGCAGCCGCGTGCTCGGACACTACGCCGGCCGCCTGCACGGGCGGATCGCCGTCAGCGCCGCGGCCCGCCATTTCATCGACCGCTTCTTCCCGGGCGACTACAAGGTCATCCCCAACGGCGTGGACGTCGCCCGCTACCAGCGGGCGGTGCCGGTCGCCCGCTGGCAGGACAGCGTCCCGAGCATCCTGTTCGTCGGCCGGCTGGAAGACCGCAAGGGGCTGCCCTACCTGCTCCGGGCGTTCCGCATCCTCCGCAAGACGGGCCACGACTGTCGCCTCCTCGTCGTCGGCTCGGGGCCTCAGGAGCGCGAGGCGCGCCGCTACGTCCTGACCCGCCGCCTCCGCAACGTCGAGTTCCTCGGCCGCGTCGGCGACGACGAGAAGGCCCAGCTGTTCCGGACCGCCGACGTCTTCGTCTCCCCGGCGACCGGTCGCGAGTCCTTCGGCATCGTCCTGCTCGAGGCGATGGCGGCGGGCGCGCCCGTCGTCTGCAGCGACATCCACGGCTACAAGGGCGTGGTGCACCGCGACGAGCAGGCGCTCCTCGTCCCGCCGCGCGACGCCAAGGCCCTCGCCGCCGCGATCGGCCGTCTCCTCGCCGACGATGCCCTGCGGGCCCGGCTGACGGAGAACGGCCGGCGGCGGGCGGAGGAGTTCAGCTGGGAGCGGGTGACGGCCAAGGTCGAGAGCTACTACGACTTCGTCATCCGCCGCCTTGCCGCGCAGGGCCAGCTCCCGCCGGGCTTCCACGCTCCGCTGCCGCCCGCCCGACCGCCCGCCCAACCGCCGCGCGCCGTGCAGGAGGAGACGCCCGACGCGGTGACGGATGCCCTGCCCGGCCTCCGGGGGGCGTAGCCGCCGGCGCGCTACGGGACCTGCGACGACCCCCCGGCGAGCCGCTCGTCGGCCCGCAGCGCGCGCCGCTCCGCCAGGACGATGCGCCAGACCCACGTCGCGTAGCCCAGCACGACCACCGTCACGAGCAGCGCGAGGAGCAGCACGAGCGGTGGCCCGTCGAGCAGCCTGACGCTCACCGCCGCCTCGGTGTTGACGGGGAACTGCCAGACGTACAGCCAGGTCGGCAGGAGGCCCTGGTAGGCGTTGACGAGGACCGACGGCAGGGGCAGCGCGGCGATGTTCGGGTAGAAGACGATGAAGTCGAGGACGGCCGCCCAGGCGATGCCGACCGCGAAGCGGCGCGGGTCGCGCGCGGTCAGGACGACCAGGGCGACGAGCCCGAGCGGGACGGCGAGGAGGAGGGCGAGGCCCTCGGCCCGGATGCTCGGCAGGGCCAGCAGGACGCCGTCGCCCAGGACCGCGCCCGCCGCCACCAGGGCGACCGCAGCGACGACCGCCGTCGCCGCCATCACCGCCAGCCGTCGGCCCGCCTCATCGCGCCGCAGCCGACCCGCCCGCTCGAGGCGGACGAGCTGGATCAGGAGCGCCACGATGGCAACGGCCATCACCACGACGATCCCGCCGATCCGCTGCGTCACCACCAGGTCGCCCGCGGTGTTGCCGCAGGCCGGCGAGTCCGGATAGGCCGCGTCGACCCGGACGAACGTGCAGAGCGGCGTCTTGAGGAACCAGAGCAGCGGCGGGCCGACGACGGCCAGCGCCGCCGAGACGCGGGCGAGCAGCCACGTCCGCCGCGACGGGCCGTGCCATAGCTCGGCCACGAAGTAGGCCAGGGCGAGCAGGAAGAACGGCAGGGACGTGTACCAGTGGTACTGGAACGTCGCCCGGTCGATTCGCGACCAGCCGAGCCACTGGGTCAGGAAGGCGACCAGGATGAGGGCCAGGCCGAGGCTCCGTCGCTTGAACGCCTGCCAGGCGACGAAGGCCGTGGCCGGGACGGCCAGCCACCACAGGACGAGGTTCCCCCCGTCGTAGATCGAGGCCGCGGTCGAGGCCGCGAACGAGCCCTGGTAGAACCAGACCGGCTTGAGGTCGAACGGCCAGGCCCACCACGGCGACGAGGCCGGGTGGCCGACCCGCAGGTTGTTGTGGTAGTCGTACATGGCCTGCGTCAGCTGGACCAGCGTCTGGCCGTTGTGGCCCGGCGGCCACGTCCCCAGGAGCGGCAGGTTCTTGTACAGGACGTCGTCGTTGATGAGCGCCCAGGGCACGTACGCCACGACGTACACGACGATCGGCAGGACGAGCAGGCAGAGGCCCATCCAGGCGACGGGCAGGCCGTAGGCCCAGCCGGGCCGCAGCCAGCCCTCGGGCGCCGGGGCGGCCGGCTCCGCGAAACGGACCGGGTCGTCGGGAGCCGGCGGCGGGGCGAGCGGCCCGAAGCCCCAGCGCGCGGCGAGCCAGAAGCCCACGGCCGCCAGCAGGGCCAGGCCGACGAGGCCCGTCGCGGCGCCCATGACGAGCGTGCTCGTCGAGGCCGACAGGTGGAGCGGCAGGGCGGCCGCGAAGAGGAGCGCGCCGGCGACGAGCGGGCCACCGACGGCGAAGCGGATCTCCTCGAGCGTCCAGCGGATCGGCCGCAGGACGACGACGACCGTGGCCGCCAGGGTCAGCCCGATCATCAGCAGCAGGTAGGACAGATTGGCCCCGCCCGTCGCTCCCGCCGGTACCTCCGCGATCGCCATGTAGCCGAGGACCGCCGTCCCCAGGACGAGGCCGAGCACGACGAGGATCCGGCCCAGGGCCGAGCGGGCGAGGATGAGGATGGCGATGCCGCCGATCGAGTAGAGGGCGACCCACTTGGAGGCGAGCCCCAGGCCGAGCAGGAGCCCGATGAGCGGCATCGCCAGCCAGAACGTCCAGCGACGCCGCCACGCGCCGAGCCAGAGCGCGGCGAACACGACGTAGGCGGCGACGATGAAGAGCCCGACGTACGTGTCGTTCATGCCGATCCGGGACTGGACGAAGAACATCCCGTCGACGAGCGTGAACAGGCCGATGAGCAGGCCGACGGCCCGCCGGCGGAAGAGGAGTCGGGCCAGCAGGTAGAGGAGCCCTGCCATCAGGGCGCCGGCGATGACGCCGGGCAGGCGCCAGGCGAAGGCATGCGAGCCGAGGTCGACCGTCACCGCCTGGCCGGTCGCCGAGAAGGCCAGCAGCTGCTCGCGGTCGGCGGCCGGGTACTGCTGGTTCGCGTCGGTCGCCCAGGCCACCGGGGCGAACGGCAGCCGCGCGTCGGCGTACACGGCGTTGCCGTGCGGCTCGATGACGTAGACGGTGTCGGCGCTGCCGTCCGGGGTCCGGCCGAGGACGTGGACCATGACGCTGGCCGGGTCGAAGGTCACCCGGCTGACCGGACCTGGCATGGGGATGGTCGTCTCGACGGTCGGCGACGTGTCGAGGACGCCGAGGGCGCCGAGCTTGACGACCGCCACCGAGCGGCCGTCGGCCACGTAGAGCCGGGGCGCGTCCAGGCCGCTCGTCGCGACGAGGCCGGTGGCCGGGGCGGGCAGGCCGAGCGTCGCCGTCGTCCGCGCCGTGGCGGGGTCGAACAGGCTCACCCCGGAGGCGGTGGCGACCGCGACGCGCGGCAGGGAACGGAACGAGAAGCCGACGAGGCGCCCGTCGGCGATGGCGGCCTGGACGCTCGCGCGCTGCGCGTCGCTGACGTCGGCCTGGATCACGATGTCGTGGGTCGCGGCCAGGGCCTGCTCGTAGCGTCCCGCGTCGCCGCCGACGAGCCCCGCCAGCGTCCGCGCCGCCGCGGCCCGATCGGGGACCTGGGCGGGCGAGGCGAAGAGGGCGGTGACCGAGCCCGCCGGGGCGAAGTCGGCCGCGCCGACGAGGTGGAGCGTGCCCGCCGTCGCCCCACCGGTGACGTCGACCGACGCGAGCTGGTCGTCCGGCAGGAGGGCGAGGACCCAGTCGCCCCCGTCGGCCGCGTACAGCCGGCGGATCGGCCCGCCGAGGTGCGCCACGGTCCGTGGCGCGGCGATCGCGGCCGGCGCATCGAGTCGCCGGGCATCGAAGGCGCCACTGTCGATGGTCAGGACGTCGCCGCCGTCCGTCCCCACGAACAGCCGATGCGACGTGGCGTCCACGCTGACCGTGCTCGCCCCGGGGACGGCGAGCGCCGCGACCGTCGCCCGCGTCGCCAGGTCGTACACCCGCAGCTCGCTGCCGGTGACGACATACAGCCGGTCGCCGCCGCGGCCGCCGGGCAACGTCGGGTCGTCGTAGCGCGGCTCGAGGGCGGCGTCGCGGACACTCGCCCCGACGGCGGACGAGGCGGTGACTGCGTCGTCGCCCCACAGGACCAGGCCCACGGCCATGAGGTACTTGGCGAGGTGCGGGTGGGTGTACTCGTAGATCGCGTGCTGCTCGCCGTACCGCCAGTCCTGCAGGAATTCCGTGGCCGTCCGGGCGTGGTAGACCTCGTCGAAATGCATCGAGTAGGGCTCGGGTAGGCGGAAGACGCGGAGCACCAGGACGGCGACGACGAGGACGACGAAGACCCACAGGTCGAGCCGGTCGAGGCGGCCGCGACCTTCGGTGGCGAGGCCGGCCGAGCGGTCGGTCCGGATCGGCCGCGTCGTGAGGCGGCGCACGAAGCGGTCCCAGGGGTCGTCGGCAGGCGGACCGAGCGGCGGCTCGGCGGGCAGGGCGATCCCCGCCGCGTCCTTCTCGAGGTCGTCGGACGCCGATCGGCTGACAGGCCGGCCCGGGACCTCGCCGCCACGCGTCGCGGCCGGGGCCCCGGCGCCGGCAGCGGCCGCGCCCGAGCCCTGCGGGTCGCGCCCGAACCCGGCCAGCCGCTCGAGGACGGGCACCGGAGGCAGCTCGGCCGGACTGCCGCCGGAGGCCGTCTCGGCCGTCTCGGCCGTCGTGGTCGCCTCGGCCGCCAGCTCCGTCACCGCGCCCGCGCGGAGCTGGGCGATGGCCCAGCCGAAGACGGCGAGGTGCGCCAGCGCGACGACAGCCACGCCGCCCGGGCTGCGGATCGTGTCGCCCAGGCCGAGCCAGTCCGCGACGCCCGGGTTCCGGTAGAAGGGCAGGGTGAGGATGGCGTAGAGGTTGGCGAAGCTCGCCGCGGCGAGCAGGACGAACGCCCACCGCCAGCGGACCGAGGCAGCGCCGAGGATCGCCCCCAGGGCGAAGAACGGGAACAGGTAGCGCTCGTGCACCCTGGTGGGGACGACGAAGAAGGCGATCGCCAGGACGGTCAGGCTGACGAGGACGGTCAGGCGGTCGTCCCGCAGGAAGGCGAGCGCGGCCGTGAGCAGGACGACGACCAGCAGGAGGGCCGTCCCGACCGTCACGGCCGGCAGCGGGCCGATCATGAAGCCGACCAGCGGCGTCCCGTCCGGGGCGACCCCGCTCACGTCGGGGATCCATGTCCCGCCGGCGGCGAGGCCCCGGCCCGCGTCGCCCACGAGGGCCCAGGGGTTGTAGGCGTTGACGGTGAGGTACGGGTAGCCGCCCGCCGTCTTGACGACCTGGGCGAGCAGGTCGGGCAGTGACAGCCCGAAGGGGAGGCAGAGCAGGACCGCGGTGGCGAGGCCGGCCGCGGCGCTGCTCACGAGCCGGAGCGGGTCCCGAGGGCGGTCGCCGGGCGGGAACAGCGCCCGGCGCAGGAGGACCGCGGCCACGATCGGCAGGAGGATGCCGAGCTGGGGCTTGACCACCGCGGCGGCGACGGCGCCGATCGTCGCGAGCTCGGGCTGGTCGCGCCAGAGGGCCCACAGCCCGAGGAGCAGGACGATCGTCCCGACCGAGTCGACCTGGCCCCAGACGGCGCTGTCGAACCACGTCACGGGGTTGGCGAGGACGAGGGCGGCCCCGACGAGGGCGGCGCGGCGCGAGGCGCCGAGCTCGAGCACGAGCCGGTAGACCAGGCCGGCCAGGACGGCATCGGCCAGGATCGCCGGCAGCTTGACCAGGTCGCCGATCCCGCCGAGGGCGTTGCCCACGAAGCCGACGAGCCAGAGGACGTACAGGTAGCCGGGGGTGTAGTCGACGAAGAAGCCGCGGCCGTAGAAGCCGTACGGGCCGTGCGTGGCCAGGTCGTTCGCCCAGAAGCGGAACGAGGCCACGTCCACGCCAAAGCCGGACCCCGGGGCGAGGACGTATGCGATGATGAGTCGCAGGGCGAGCCCGAGGGCGAGGAGGACGACGAGCGGACCCAGGCCCCCGCCAGGGCGGAACCTCCGGGTCGGAGCGCTCATGCCCAGGCCGGCCTCACCCGATGCGGGGCCTGCCAACCAGGTCGGCCTCCTACACGAGCGCTGAGGTGGAGCGGAGTATAGCAGCGGGCCGGCGCCCCTCGGGCACCCCCGGCCGACTCCTGGACGCCCTCGCCCCCGCCGTCGCCGGCCGGGGCACCGCCGTGCTCGGCAGCCTCGCCGTGGCCGGTGTGCTGCTCGTCGTCTACGTGCTCAGCCATCCCGAGCGGCCCAACCTCTACGACCACTTCGTCTGGCAGGCGTCCGCCTGGCTCGAGGGCCAGGCCGCGATCCGCTACCCGGTCCCGGCGACCGCGACCTCGCCCGGGAACGCCTACTTCCAGGACGTCATGCCGCTCGCGGATGCGAACGGACTGCCCATGGGCCGTGCCCTCATCCCCTTCCCGCCGCTGCCGGCCGTCATCCTCCTGCCCTTCGTGGCGATCTGGGGCCTGGCGACCAACGCCCAGCTCATCGGGGCCGTCATCGGGGCGCTGGACGTGGGCCTCGCCTGGTGGATCGTGGGGCGGCTCGCCGTCCGGCCCTCGACGCGGTTCTCGGCCATCGTGTTCCTCGGCCTCGGGACGGCTCTCTGGTACGCGGCCGCGGTCGGCACGACCTGGTTCCTCGCCCACGTCGTCGCGGTCGGGCTGACGCTGCTGGCCATCGGCGTGGCGCTCGGCGCGGACCCCGCGGCGGTCGCGGCGGGGTCCGGCGGGAACGTTGCCGCGACCACGGTTCGGCCCGACGCGCCGGCGGACCTGGGCGAGCGCCGCGAGACGCTCCTCGACCCACGCGGCGTCCTGGCCGGCCTGCTGCTCGGGCTCGCCGCCACCGCCCGCCTCACCGTCGTCCTTGGCCTGCCGTTCCTGCTGCTCGTAGGCGCGGGGCGCGGCCGCCTCCGCCGGGCAGCCTCCGCGGCGGTCGGGGCCGCCCTGCCGGTCCTCGGCCTGCTCGCCTACGACCTGGCCACGACGGGCCACCCGTTCAGCCCGGTCTATGACTACCTCTATCACCTCGAGGCGCTCGGCTACCCGGAGCTCGGCTACCACCCGGAGTGGTCGATCGAGGACGTCCGCTACATCCCCCAGAACCTCACCCTCATGCTCTTCCGTGGGCCGGATGTCCTGCCTGCCTGCAACCCGCCGGCGATCGCCCGCGGACTCTTCGACGCCGCCTGCCCCTGGTTCCGCCCCTCGCCCCTCGGCATGAGCCTGCTGCTGACGAGCCCCGGCTACCTGCTCGCCCTGCCGGCGCTGTCCGGGCTGCTTCGCCGTCGACCGAGCCGGCTCGTCGTCGGGGCGGCCGTCGCGGTGACGGCCATCGCCGTCGTGAACCTCATGCACTTCAGCCAGGGCTGGGTCCAATTCGGCTACCGCTTCAGCCTCGATCTCGCGCCGTTCGCCCTGCTGCTGGTCGCGCTCGGCCTGGAGCGCCTGCGCCGGGCGGAGCGGCTCGCCGTCGACGCCCTCGTCGTGGTCCTCCTCGGCGCGTCGGTGGCCGTCAACGCCTGGGGGATCATCTGGGGCTCGATCCTTGGCTGGTGAGCGGCCGCCCGAGGCCTGGGACGGCGATGGCCCGCTCGAACCGACGCTCGACGCATCGCCCGAGCGCCACCCGATCGGCGGCTACGTCCCCCCACGCCGGCCCGGCCGGTGGGCGCGCCTCGGCCCCGGGCTCGAGTGGCTGCCCGCCGCGCTCACCGTCGTCGTCGCCCTCTTCCTGGCCGGCCAGGCCCTCCAGCCCGGCGTCGGCTTCTGGGACACCGGCGAGTTCCAGACCGTCGGCCCGGTCCTCGGGACCGCCCACCCGACCGGCTTCCCGGCCTACGTCCTGCTGGGCTGGCTCGCCTCGATCGTCCTCCAGCCGCTCGGCGAGCCCGCCGTCCGGATGAACGCGCTGTCGGCGGTCCTCGTCGCCGTCGCCGCCGGCGGCCTGGCCATCCTCGTCCGCCAGCTCGCCGGGCGGCCCTGGCTCGGCGCCGCGGCGGGCCTGGTCCTGGCCATGAGCCCCGTCGCCTGGCGCATCGCCGGCCGCGCCGACGCCCATGCCCTCCACCTCGCCCTGGTCGCCGCGCTCCTCGTCGCGCTCGTCGGCTGGGAGGAGCGGCGGCGTGCCCGTCGGCCCGGCGCCGACCGCTGGCTCATGGCGGCCGCGGCGCTGTACGGGGTGGCCCTGGCGAACCACACTCTGGCGCTCCTGCTGGCGCCCGGCATCGGCCTCTTCGTGCTCGTCGTCGAGCCCCGCATCGTCCGCCGGCCCGGCTTCGTCGCCCGCTGCGCCGTCGTCCTCGTCGCCGTGACAGGCCTGCTCTACCTGGAGCTGCCGGTCCGGGCCGCGATGCACGCCCCGCTCGTCTATGGTCGCCCGGACACCCTCGACGGCTTCCGCTACGTGGTCCTCGCCGAGCAGTTCCGGGGCAGCCTCGTCGATCCGCTCGGCCATCTCGGCGACAAGCTCACGACCGTCCTCGACGCCCTCTCCGGCCAGCTCGGCGACCTCGTGCCGCTGGCCGGGCTCGGCTTCGTCCTGACGGTCCTGCGGCGGCCGCGCTACGCCCTCCTGAGCGGCGTCTCGTTCGTCGTCACCGTCTGGTTCGCGGCCTCGTACGTGAACGCCGAGATCGACCGCTACTACCTCGGGCCCGTCCTGTTGGCCCTCTCCTGGCTGGCGGTCGGCGCGGGCCTCCTGCTCGACCTGGTGGAGGTCGCGGTGGGACTCCGCCCGCCGACCCGCGCGGCGCTCCTGCCGTGGATCGCCAGCCCGCGGGCCGATGACGGGGCCTCCCGCGCCGCGGGGCCCGAAATGGCAGCCCGGCTGCGCGGCTGGCCGTTCGAGCTCGCCCTCGCCGCGGTCCTCCTCGTCCCCGCCGTGAGCGCCGCGCCGGACCGCCTGGACCTGCTGCGGACCGTGCCGCCGACGGACGCCCAGCGCTGGCTCGACGTCACCCTGGCCGCCCTCCCGCAGCGGGCCGTCGTCGTCAGCTGGTGGAGCTACTCGACGCCGCTATGGTATGCACAGCGCGCGGAGGGGCGGCGGCCCGACATCTGGATCGTCGACGACCGGACGCGCCTCGACGAAGGCCTCGGAGGACTCGACGACGTGATCGACGCGCAGCTCGGACGGCGGCCGGTGTACCTCATCCGACCCGGCGCGGAGATCGTCGACCTCGGCTCGCGCTACCGCCTCGAGACGGTCTCGGCCGTGGCCGGCCTCGACCCGCTGGTCCGCGTCGACGGCAGGCTCGGGAGCAGCCGGTGACCGCAGGGCGGGTCGCGGCGGCGCGCGTCGCCGGGCTGTCGTACTTCTTCCCGGCCCACGACGAGGCGGCCAACATCGAGGCGCTCGTCGAGGAGGCCCTGGCCGAGCTGCCCCGCCTCGCCGAGACGTTCGAGATCGTGATCATCGACGACGGCTCCCGCGACGCGACGCCCGAGCTCGCGGACCGCCTCGCCGCTGACAACCCCGGCCGGGTCCGGGTCGTCCACCACGTCACGAACCTCGGCTACGGGGCGGCCCTCCGTTCCGGCTTCCAGGCGAGCCGCTGCGACCTGATCGCGTTCACCGATGGCGACCGCCAGTTCCGGGTCGCCGACCTCGGCCCCCTCCTCGACCGCCTGGCCGGCGCCGACCACCCCGACGTCGTCGTCGGCTACCGCATCGCCCGGGCGGACCCGCCCATCCGGACCGCCTACGCTCGCGCTTACCGCCTGGCCAACCGGCTCTTCTTCGGCCTCCGTGTCCGCGACGTCGACTGCGCCTGCAAGCTGTTCCGCCGCGAGGCCCTGGCCGGCGTCCGGGTCGAGTCCGGCGGCGCCTTCTTCTCGGCCGAGCTGCTGGTGAAGCTTCGGGCGGCCGGCCGCCGGATCGTCGAGGTGGGCGTCGCCCACTACCCCCGTCGGGCGGGGTCGCCGACCGGCGCGCGGCCTTCCGTCATCCTGCGCGCGGTGCGCGACTTCTGGGCCCTCCGCCTGCGACTCTGGGCGGCGCCGCGGCGCGCCCTCCGGCGCGGCCTGCCGATCGTCCTCGAGTCGCTCGAGGCGGCCTGACGAGGTCGACCCCGGTCACCTACTCCCGGGGCGGCCCCTCGCGCGGCTCCTCGCCGAGGTCGATGTCGAGCGAGTTGACGAACTCGCGGAAGACCTCCAGGCGCTCCTCGGACTGCTCCTCGGGCTCGACGCCGGCCCGCTCCAGGACGTCCGGCGCGGCGAACACCTCGACGCCGGCGCGGACCGCCAGGGCGAGCGCGTCGGACGGCCGGGCGTCGACCTCCAGCTCGCGGCCCGCCGCGGCCAGGAAGAGGCGGGCGTGGAACGTCTCGGCAGCCAGGTCGGCGATGACGACGCGCCGGATGGTGACCCCGAGCTCCTCGAGTGTCGTGGCGAAGAGGTCGTGGGTGAGCGGCCGCTCCGGTGTCAGCCCCTGGAGGCGCATGGCGATCGCGTTCGCCTCCCACGGCCCGATCCAGATGGGCAGGTAGCGCTCCCGGCCGGCCTCCTTCAGGATCACGACGTGCTGGCTGGAGAGCATGTGGACCCGGACGCTCTCGACCTCCATCTGGATCAGGTCGTCGGCCATGGCCCGCTCATCGTACGCGGCCCCGGCCGACGCCGCCGGTCAGGCGCACCACGAACCCGACCGCCATCCCGAGCACGAAGCCGCCGATGTGGGCGAAGAAGGCGACACCGCCGACGCCCGACTGGAGCTGGCCCAGGGCGGCCGAGGCGTCGATGAGCTGGAGGACGAACCAGAAGCCGAGCACGATGAGGGCCGGGATCTCGGCCAGCTGGTAGAAGAAGCCCAGGAACACGAGGGACAGGACCCGGGCGCCCGGATAGAGCACCACGTAGACGCCCAGGACCGCGGCGATGGCACCCGAGGCGCCGACGAGCGGGATGCTCGAGGTCGGGTCGATGCGGGCCTGGGCGATGGCGGCGACGAGACCGCCGGCGAGGTAGAAGGCGAGGAACGGCAGCCGCCCCAGGCGGTCCTCGACGTTGTTGCCGAAGATCCACAGGTAGAGCATGTTGCCCAGGATGTGCAGCCAGCCGGAGTGGACGAACTGGCTGGTCAGGCCGGTCAGGGCCGCCTGCGAGGTGAAGTGGCCGCTGCCGAGGGCGGCCAGGAAGTCACGGGGCGTGACACCCCAGTCCTCGAAGAAGCGGGCCAGCGCGTCCTGGCCGCCGTTGGCCTGCAGGCCGAGCTCGTAGGCGAAGACGACGAAGCAGGCCGCGATGAGGCCCCACGTCACGACCGGGGGGCGGCGGGTCGGGTTGGCGTCGCGGAGCGGGATCACCGGCTGGCCGCCGGGGTGGCCGGGCGGGAGGCGGCGGCCGAGCCGGCGGGGGCGGAGCCGGCGGAGGAGGCGACGGGCGACGGCCCCAGGCCCGAGGCCGGGTCGGGCACCGCTTCGAGCGGCGCGGTCATGACCCGGCTCGCATCGATCCACACGAGGACCGGGCTGAGGCCGTTCGGCCGGGCGACGACGTACATCCCCCGGACGTCCTTCCAGTCCCGGTCGCCGCCCGCGAGGCGGTACTGCTCCTTGTAGCTGCCGTCCGCCTTCTCGAAGGCGAGGACCCGGGCGCTGGCCGGGTCATAGGCATACAGCTCGCCGGTGCCCCGCGCCGAGGCCGAGGCCAGGAGCGTGAACCGCGGCGCGGGCCGCAGGAGCTCGTCGCCGGGGTCGTCGAGCGACCAGGAGCCGGTCTGGCCGCCGACGAACCGCTTGACGGCGCCGCGCTCGGTCACGTACACGTCGCCGTCGATGAACAGGGCGTCGATGTCGCTGACGTCCTGGGCCGTCGCGAGGTAGCCCGTCGAGGCGGCCGGGAAGCCGCTGCCGTCGGCCGCCGGCGAGTAGCGCAGGATCTGCTTGGCCGAGGGGTCGACGACGTACAGGTTGTAGAGGCCGGCGTCGACGCTCCGGACGTACGTTCCCAGGGCGCGGACGTCCGAGCCCCAGCCGCTCGCCTCGCTCACCGTCACCCGCGTCAGCGTCCCGGCCCCCTTGCGGTCCGCCGGCCGCCAGCGCCAGAGCTGGTCCTTCCGGTCCAGGATGAGGAGGTCGGGGCCGCCGACCGCCAGCAGCCAGGGGTCGGCCACCGTCGTCCCCGCCGCCTGCTGGCCGGCCCGCACGACCGCACTCGCCGTGCCCGCCTGGACGTCGACCCGGTAGACCGTCTTCGTCGCGCGGTCCAGGACGTACGGGACGCCGTCGGGGCCCTGGACGAGCGCCCCGAGGTCGGTCGGCGGCGTGCTCGCCGGGAAGGCGAAGGCGACCGTCGGCGCGACGGGGACGACGCCGTAGATGGTGTCGAGCCCCGCCAGCACCTGGCGGCGCAGCGGTCCGATGGCGGTCCCGCCAACGCCCGCCTGCTCGGCTGCCTGGAGCTGGTGGTAGGCGTCGGTCAGCAGGCGGGTCGCCCTCGGCCGGTCGGCGGCCAGCAGGTCGCCGGTGCCGTAGACCTGCTCCACGTCGCTCCTGGCCGCGTCGAGCGCCCGTTGGCCGGCCGTCACCGCGTCGATCCGGCCCTCGCGCGGACCGCCGAGGGCGTAGATGGCGAAGCCCAGCGCGCCGGCGACGACGACGAAGACGAGGACGGCGAGGGCGGCCCGGCGCTGGCTCTCCCGCCGGCTCGAGAGCGTCGTGACCCGGCGGTAGTGCGGGCCACGCTGCGGCAGGAGCTCGAGGACGCGGTCGACACCCCCGGCGAGGAGCCCGGCGGCGGCACTCCGGGCGCGGTCGGCCGAGGATCGAGCGGCCGCCACGCCGTCCGTCACCTGGTCGGCCAGGGGGATCGGCGAGCGCTCGGGCGCCCCGGCCAGGGGCTCCGACGGCCAGACCGGCACGAGCTTGCGCTGCTTCTGGGTCGCCGCGACCTCGGCGGCTTCCAGGGCGATCGCGCCGTCGCTGCCGGCCCCCCCCTCGGCGACGAAGCGGTGGTGGAGATGGTCGACGGCCGACTGCGGGTGCAGGGTGACGAGCGCATCCTTCAGCTCGTCTGAGCCCAACCGGGCGGTGAGGCTGGCGGACACGAGCAGGAGCGAGTCGCCGGCGGCGATCTCGCCGCGCCAGACCTCCGGCTCCAGGTCCGCGGCGGGGAGCCCCTGCTCCCGGTGCGGGTCCGGCAGGGTCATGAGGCGCGCCTGGCGGACCAGATAGGCCTCGGCCGGGCCGACCGTCACGACGTACAGCTCGCCGCCGCGGACCACGGCCAGGGCGATCCCGACCGGCCCGCCCTTCCCGCTGTGGCCCACCCCGAGCCGGTCGCGGCCGTGGCTCAGCCGCTTGTTCGCCGAGCGGATGGCCTTCTCGAGGCAGACGGCGATCCCCGCCGACTCGTCGTAGTAGTACTCGCTCCGGATGACCTCGGCGACCTGCCGCGTCGCGTCGCGCAGCCGCTTGCCGCCGACACCGCTGACGAGCAGGTAGAGATTGCCCTTCGAGCGCGCGGTGGACCCGATCGCGGGCTCGACCGCCACGATGGCGTCGGGCGAGTCCGGGAGGCGGTCCCGCTCGGCGACGACGCCGAGCTTCATCTGCAGGCGAACGGCCATGCGTCTCTCGAGATCGGGCTCTCAGCCGCTGGGATCGCGGCCGGCTGGGGGGTGCGGACGGACGGGTGCCCGCCCCGAGGCGGCTGGCAGGCCGCGCCTATCATACGTGGCGGACCACGACCCGCAGCTGCCCGGCCGGGGTCCCGCCCGGCGCCGCGCTGAACGCGGCGAGCAGCTCGGCCGCCCGGAGCCGCAGCTCCTGGGCGACGATGGGGTGGTCGGCCTCGACGACGAGGACGGCGCGCTCGAGCCGGACGAGGCGGCAGGAACCCGAGGCGGCCGGCACGAGCTCGCCGACCACCGCCTGCCAGGTCGCCATCGCCCGGGCGAGACGCAGCTCCTCCTGCAGGCCGAGGCGTCGAGCTGCGGCCGGCAACAGGTCCCCGATCCGCTCAGGGCGGGTCCGCGGCGGGTCCTCCGGGTCCCGTCCGTCGCTCATCGCGAGGCGTCGCCGTTCGCGCCCGCGCCCACCACCCCGGCCGGCACGAGGCTGGCCCCCGCTTCCGCGTCCGGCTCCACCCGCCAGCCCGTCGCCCGCTCGCGGAGCGAGGGGTCGAGGTCATCCGGGCTGGTCGTCGTGACGAAGGCCTGCGGCAGGCCGGCGATCCGCCGCACGAGGTGGCTCCGGCGGGCCGGGTCCAGCTCGCTGAAGACGTCGTCGAGGAGCAGCAGGGGCGGGCGCCCGTCGAGCTCCGTGAGCAGGTCGAGCTGGGCGAGCTTGAAGGCGAGGATCGCGGTCCGCTGCTGACCGCGGGAGCCGAAGGCAGCGAGGGGCTGGCCGGCCAGCAGGAAGGCGAGGTCGTCGCGGTGCGGGCCGACCAGCGTCGCCCCGTTCCAGACCTCCTTCTCGGCCGTCTCGGCCAGGCGCCGGGCGAGGGCGTCCCGCGGCGATTCGCCCGGGAGCGGCACCGCATTCGTCTCGTACCGGACGGTGAGCAGCCCCTCCTCCGGCGCGATCTCGCGTTGCGCCGCGGCGAGCGGGCCAGCCAGCGCGTCGAGCAGGCGGAGGCGCTCGGACACGATGGCCCCGCCGGCCTCGACCAGTGTGGCGTCCCAGAAGCGCAACTCGTCACGGCTGGCCTGCTCCTCGCGGATGGCCCGCAGCAGCCCGTTCCGCTGCTGCAGGGCGCGGCCGTAGGTCGCCAGGTCGTGCTGGTAGGCGGGCCGGAGCTGGCCTGCCAGCAGGTCGAGCGCGGACCGCCGGAGGGCCGGTGCGCCGGCGACCAGAAGCATCTCCTCGGGCGCGAACAGGACGACGCGGAGGGCACCCGCAAGGGAGGCGGGCCGCCGCGGGACGCCGTTCACCTGGATCCGCTTGCGCGCGCCGCCGCCGGCCCGGACGAGGGCGACCTCGACGGTCCGCTGCGCGGTCTCGCCGATCCCGCCGGCCTCGCCGATCCCGCCGACCACTCGGGCGAGCTCGGCGTCCGTCCGGATGAGCTCTGCGTCGCTGGCCGCCCGCGGCGAACGGCCGAAGGCCAGCAGGCAGATCGCCTCGAGGAGGCTCGTCTTGCCCGCCGCGTTGGGCCCCCAGACGAGCTGCGGGCCGGGGCCGAACGCCGCCTCGAGCGAGCGGTAGCCGCGCAGGTCGCGCAGGCTGAGGGAACGCAGCAGGGCGGCGGGCCGGTCCGGGCCGGCCGTCAGGAGGTGGTCCGGACGGGCATCACGACGTGGACGTACTCGCCGCGATCCACAGGCCGGAAGACGCCGGGCGAGAGCGGGCCGTTGAGCTCGATGCCGAAGCGGTCCGCGGCCACGTTCTGCAGGACGTCCATCAGGTAGCGGGCGTTGAAGGCGATGGTCGTCCCGTCGCCCTCGACCGTCGCCTCGACCGAGCCGCGGTTGTCCCCCACGTCCGCGGCCGCGGTCACCGTCACTCCGGGCTCGCCCTCGGCGCCGACCTGCAGCTTGACGATGTTGGCCGAGGAGCTGGCGATGAGGCTCGCCAGGCGGACGGCCTTGAGGAGCTCGTCACGGTCGACCTCGGCCCGCGTCGTGTGGCTCGCCGGCAGGACCTGCTGGTAGTTCGGGAACTGGCCGTCGATGAGGCGGCTGACGAGGTCCACGCCCTCCAGGTGGAAGAGGACCTGGTTGCGGCTCGGCGAGAGGACGATGTCGACCGGGTCGTCGACGTCGGCCAGGATCCGCGACAGCTCGTGGAGCGAGCGGGCCGGGATCACGATGCTCGTCTCCTGGACGGGATCGAGGACGCCGACGGTGCTCACGGCGATGCGGTAGTTGTCCGCCGCGGCGAGGGTCAGCCGGTCGCCCTCGAAGCGGGCGAGGACCCCCGTCAGGATCGGGCGGGCCTCGTCGGTGGCGGCCGCGAAGGCCGTTTCGCCGAGCGCCTGGCGGAGGGCCTTCTGGGCGATGCGGGTCGTCGGTCGCTCGCCGGCCGTCGGGATGGCCGGGAACTCCTCGGCGTCGATGCCCTTGATCCGCGTCTCGAAGCGGCCGCTGCGGACCTGCAGCGTGTCGTGGGGCAGCAGCTCGAGGTCGACGCGCTCGCTCGCCGGCAGCGAGTTGACGAGGTCCGTCAGGAGCCGGGCCGGGATGGTGGTGCCCCCGTCGGACTCGATCTTGCCCGCGACCCAGTAGGTCATCCCGATCTCGAGGTTCGTCGCGGTGAGCTTGAGCCCGGCGTCCTCCGTGCGAAGCAGGACGTTGGCCAGGACGGGCAGCGTGCTGCGGCTCGACACCGCCCGGCTCACGACCTGCAGGCCGCGGGCCAGGTTCTCCTGCATGACCGACAGTTTCACGTCGTTCTCACTCCGTGGCGCGGGCCGGGCAGGCTCGCCGCTGGTGACGGACGGTCCCGCTCTGGACGGGAAGTGCTCCGGGCGGTACGGGACGGTGTGTGGGATTCTCCATCTATCTTCTCATCCCGTCATCACCGTCATCATGGCGTTGACGATGTGGACGGTGGCGCTCCGCCGAGCGCAGCGAGGACGTGGACGGCCGCCCCCTGGCCGTGGATGAGGCCCGGGCGACTGTGGAGGGGCTGGGGCGTCGGGCGTGGACGACCAGGCCGCCACATCCCACGCTGACGTGGTGGGTCCCCGGCAGCCCCTGGCGGTCGACAGCGGAGCGCCGGATCGGCGCCCGGTTCTCCACAACGGCCGATGGTTTTCCACGGAATCCGCCGCTTTTTCCACGAAGCAGCGGCTCCGACAAGGGCCGAACGGCCTGTCGCGCCCTCGCGGGCGAGGGGCTCCGGAGGGCAGTCATGGGCCGGCCAGGGAGGCCGCCGATCTCGAAGCGCGGGCCTGACGAGCGGTCCCGGGGATCGGCGGTCGCGGCGGCGGAGGAGGGCCGGGCCGTCAGAGCCGGGCGGCTCAGTCGGCGTAGATCAGCTCGCGGACGGCCGCGATCTCGCGGCGCAGCTCGTCGTTGACCGACACCTCGCGGTTGATCTTGTCGCAGGCATGGAGCACCGTCGAGTGGTCGCGGCCGCCCAGCTCGGCGCCGATCCGGAGCAGCGAGACGTCCGTCTCCTCGCGCATGAGGAACATCGCGATCTGGCGCGGGACGACGATCGACTTGTCGCGCTTCTGGCCCTTCAGGACGTCCATGGCCACGCCGTAGTAGTCGGAGACGGCCTTCGCGATCCGCTCGGGAGTGACCTGCCGCTTCTTCGGGTTGTAGAGGACGTTCGAGAGGACCGCCTGCGCCAGCTCGATGCTGATCGGCACCCCGCCCATGCTCGCGTAGGCCACGATGCGGTTGAGGGCCCCCTCGAGCTCACGGATGTTGCTGACGACCTTGCGGGCCACGAACTCGATGACGTCCGAGCCGATCGGGACGGCCTGTTCCTCGGCCTTGGCCCGCAGGATGGCGATCCGCGTCTCCAGGTCAGGAGCGGTGAGGTCGGCGATGAGGCCCCATTCGAAGCGGCTCCGCAGCCGCTCCTCGAGGGTCAGGATCGCCTTCGGCGGCCGGTCGGACGACAGGACGATCTGCTTGCCGTCCTCGTGGATCGCGTTGAAGGTATGGAAGAACTCCTCCTGCGTCCGCTCCTTGTCGGCGATGAACTGGATGTCGTCGATGAGGAGGACGTCGATCCGCCGGTAGCGGGCCCGGAATTCGTCGATCTTGCCCTGCTGGATGCTGGTGATGAACTCGTTGGTGAACTTCTCGCTCGTGGCGTAGACGACCCGCTTGCGCGGGAACCGGGCGATCACCGCGTTGCCGACGGCATGCATCAGGTGGGTCTTGCCGAGACCGACCCCGCCGTACAGGAAGAGCGGGTTGTAGGCGTGGCCCGGCCGTTCGGCGACCGAGAGGCTCGCGGCGTGGGCAAGGCGGTTGGCCGAGCCGACGATGAAGTTGGCGAAGGTGTAGCGCGGGTTGAGGTTGGTCGCGCCGCCCTCGCCGCCGACGCGGGTGGGCTCGAGGCGGACCTGGGGCGGGGGCGCCGTCCCGTTGCCGCGGCCGTCAGCGGCCGCCGCCCCGGGCTGGGCGGCGGGGAGGACCGCGAACTCGACCTGGACGCTGTAGCCGACGATGCGGGCGAGCGTCTGGGAGATCAGGGAGCGGTAGCGGGTCTCCAGCCAGTCCTTCGCGAAGCCGTTGGGGACGCCGATCCGGAAGTGGTTGTCCTCCACGTCCACGAGCTGCGTGTCACGCAGCCACGTCTCGAAGTTCGCGGGCGACAGGGAGACCTGCAGCTCCCCGAGGGCGGCGCGCCAGACCTGCTTCGCGTCCATCGGTGACGTCGACCTGTCCTGCTAGACGATGACGTAGGCAACGCCGGATCGGGGCCGGGGACGGAGTGCAGCGAGCACGCGCCCGAGCCGCCGGAAGCGCCCATCGGTGAGGACGGAGAGACCGCTCCCAGGCCCCCTCGCCAACCTCGTCGAGGAGGGCCCTCGAGCGTCCCGGCGCCGGGGGCGGGCCGAAGGATAGCACCGCGCGTTCAGCCGCCGCAAGGCTCGGGAGCGGCCGAAGTGCTATACCCCCAGGGGGTATCGTCGTCCGACCGACGGGGCCGGCGGAGTTTGACACCCGCTCAGCGCGGTCCATATAATCCCGCGTCGACGAACGCGCCGCCGCGCTCTCGGGCGCTTGGCGCGTCGTTGTGCCTCTAGGGGTTCGACGGACGATCCCCAGGCCGGATGGAGAGGATCCCGCGCACGCCCGATGAAGCAGACCTATCAGCCCAAGAAGCGACATCGCGCCAAGGAGCACGGGTTCCGCGCCCGGATGAAGACGACCGGCGGTCGGCGAGTGCTGGCCGCTCGGCGGGCGCGGGGCCGCAAGCGGCTGACGGTCTGAGGGACGGCCGCGGCCCCGACCGGCCGCGGCTGGTGATGCTCTCCCGCCCGCAGGACTTCGCGACGCTGCAGGAGCGCGGCTTCGTCCGGGCTCACCCCCTCTTCGTCGCCCGACTGCGGCGGACCGACCACCAGGAGGTCCGGTTCGGTCTCTCCACCGGCCGGCGGCTGGGTGGCGCGGTCGTTCGGAACCGGGTCCGGCGCCGGCTCCGCGAGGCACTCAGGGTGATGGCGCCCTCGTTCCAGCCGGGCTGGGACGTCCTCATCATCGCCCGGCCCGGCATCGTCGAGGCGGACCATGCGACGCTGGTCGGAGCGCTGCAGCAAGTCCTCCACCGCGGAGGCGTCCTGGGAGGGCGGACCGGCAGGTGAAGTGGATCGGGATCGGGCTGATCCGGCTCTACCGCATCCTGTTCGCCTGGATGCCGCCGAGCTGCCGCTACGAGCCGACCTGCTCGCGCTACACGGAACAGGCGATCCAGAAGTACGGGCTTCTCAGGGGGAGCTGGATGGGTGCCCGACGGATCGGCCGCTGCCATCCCTGGAGTCCCGGCGGGTATGATCCCGTCCCGTAACGAGGACCCTCGCGCCGTGCCCGTCTCGACCCGTCACTCGATCCGGCCGATCCTGCTCGTCCTCGCCCTGGTGGTCGTCGCCCTCGTCGTCGCGGGCTGCGGCGTCGCCACGGGCTCGCCTGCGCCGGGCGCGAGCGGCGCCGCCAGCCACGCTCCGACCGCGGCGCCGACGCCCCTCGTCCCCGCGTCCCCCGGGGCGGACCCGGTCAGCCTGCTGGCCTGGATCTTCACCCCCGTCTTCCAGGCCCTGTTCATCCTGCTGGTCGGGCTGTACGTGGCCTTCCACACGGCCGGCGTGCCCGGGGCGGTGGCCGTCGCCATCATCGTGATGACCCTGATCATCCGGGCCATCATCATCCCCCTCTTCCGCCAGCAGACGGTCTCCCAGAAGCGGATGCAGCTGTTGCAGCCCGAGATCCGCGAGATCAATCGGCGCTACAAGGGCGACCGGACGCGGGCGAGCGAGGCGACGATGGCGCTCTACAAGGAGCGCGGGGTGAACCCGGCCGCAGGCTGCCTGCCCTCGATGCTGCAGATGGTCCTGCTCATCCCGATGTACACGGTCATCCGGGACGGCCTGACGAACTACAACCCGACGGGCATGCTCAAGGTCTTCGGCAGCCAGATCATCCCCCTGACCTGCCCGACGACCCCCTCGTTCGACGCCCAGGGCGCGGTCAAGCCCTGCATCGATACCGTCGTCCCGTGGTTGGGCAACCTGCCGGTCGGCAAGCCCGAGATCGTCTTCCCGCTGCCGCTCATCGGCGGCCTGTCGATCCTGGCCCTGATCGCCGCGCTCCTCCAGCTGGTGCAGAGCCGGATGATCATGCCGCCGGCAGACGAGCACGACAGCTCGGCCAACGTCCAGCGCCAGACGATGGTCCTCTTCCCCCTGATCTCCATCGTCTACGGCGGCTTCCTGCCGGCCGGCCTGTTCATCTACTGGATCGTCGCCACGATCTTCTCGATCGTCCAGCAGTACCTGATCGTGGGCTGGGGCTCGCTGTTCCCGCTGTTCGGCTGGTACCCCGCCTTCGCCCAGGGTCACACTCCGCGCTTCCCGGTCACCATCGACCGGCCGACCGGCGGCGGGCAGTCGCTCGCGGCCACCCGAACCAGCCCCGAAGACCGGGCCGCAGCCGCGGCCTCGACCGTTCGGCCCCATGCCCGTGGCGGGCGCCAGGGGCGACGAGGGAGACGACGTTGAGATGAGTGTCTACCGCGAGTTCACCGGGAAGAGCGTCGAGGAGGCCCTGCGCACGGCCCGCGACGAGTTCGGCGTGGGCCTCGACGGCCTTGACTTCGAGATCCTGACCGCGGGGAGTCGCGGCGTGCTGGGCATGGGCGCGGAGCCGGCCCGGATCGTCGCGGCGCCACGCTCCGCGCTCGGCGGCGCGGCCCCCAAGCGCGAGGCGGCGGCCGCCGTCCCGTTGCCGCCGCGGCCGCCCCGCGAGGACCGGCCCTTCGGCGACCGGGATCGCGGCCGTGACCAGGGCCGGGGCGGCTGGCGCGACGACCGGGGCGAGCGGCGCGGTGGCGGCCGCTTCGGGGAGCGCGACCGAGGCGCAGCCCGCCCCGAGCGTGAGGCCCGCCCCGAGCGGGAAGCCCGACCGGAGCGCGAGGCACCTCCCGAGCGCGAGCCACGGCCCGAGACCGCAGGTCGCGACGAGCAGGCCCGGCCGGACCGCTCCGCCCAGCCGCCCAGCCGGCCGAGCGGCGCCCGCAGCCGCGTCGAGCCGAGCCGTCGGCCCGTCCCGTCGGGCCTGAGCGCGAGCGAGGTCGCCCAGGTCACCGCCGCCCGCGAGTCCGCCGTCGGCGGGACCCGGCCCGAGAGCGAGGCGGCCGAGGCATCGCCGGAGGCCCTCGCGATGGCCCGGGACATCCTCGAGGAGCTGATGGGCCACCTCGGCTTCCAGGTGCGGGTCGAGGTCGAGACCGGCGAGACGAACCGCCTCGACGTGGTGGGCGTCGGCGACGAGAAGGAAGCCCTGGGCGCGCTCATCGGTCGCAAGGGCGAGCGGCTGTCGGCGCTCCAGCACCTCGTCAACCTCATGCTCTCTCGGCGGGTGGGGACGTGGACCCGCGTCCTCGTCGACGTGGAGGACTACCGCGGCCGGCGAGAACGGCAGCTGCGCGACCTGGCGGAGCGGGCTGCCCGTCGCGTGGTCGAGACCGGCAAGATGCTCCAGCTCGAGCCGATGCCGGCCCTCGAGCGGCGCTGGATCCACCTCGCCCTGCGCGACCATCCCGAGGTCGTCACCCAGTCGATAGGCGAGGAGCCCAATCGACGCATCGTGGTACTACCCCGGACCATCTAGAAGTCATCCTTTCCGCCCTGGCGCGGGACATGCGATGCTGAACGCGTCACCGTCGGGCTTCCTGACCCGTCGTTGACTCGCTCTCTCCCGCCGAGGGGGGCCACGGCCATCCCTCGCCCACACACAGGATGGCCCCGGCAGTGACCGCGCAGACCGAGCTCGTCGAAACCGTCGTCCCCGCGCCCGGGTTCCCCTGGCGCCGGTTCCTCCTCGGGACCGGCCTCGGCGTCGCGGCCGCCGTCGTCCTGGCGACCGCGGCCGCGTTCGCCTTCGAGCAGCAGTACGCGGGCCGGGTGAAGCCGGGCGTGGCGGTCGGCGGCGTCGACCTCTCGGGGCTCGACCGGGCCGCTGCGAAGGCGCGGCTGACCACCGCCTACGCCGGCCTCTCGAGCGGCACGATCGTCCTCGACACGGCTGCCGGATGGACCCGGATCCCCGACGCCGACCTGGGCCGGAGCGCCGACGTGGAGCGCATGCTCGACGAGGCGTTCGCTGTCGGGCGGACCGGCGACGCGCTCAGCCGAACGGTCGACGAGGTCCGCTCGGCAGCCCGCGGCACCGACCTGCACCCGATCGTCCACATCGACCGGGCCGCCATCGCCGCCCGGCTGGCCGCCATCGCCCTGCGGACCGACCACCCCGCCGTCGACGCCGCCGTCGTCGCCCAGCCGACGGGCTTCGTGGTCACCGCCGCCAAGGACGGCCGCGGCATGGACCTGGCAGCCGTCGAGACCGCGATCGCCGATGCCCTGGCCGATCCGTCGGCCGGCGACCAGGTCCGCGTCGTCGCGACTTACGGCCCGCTCGCTCCGCGGGTGGACGAGCCGACCGCGCAGATGACCCGCTTCGTCGCGGAGCGGATGGCCCAGCCCCTCGTCCTCACCGCCGGCAGCGAGAAATGGACCGTCGACAGCGCGACCGTCCGCTCGTGGATCCGTTTCGAGACGACCCTCGCCGGCGGGTACCTGCCCGTGGTCGACGCAGCGGCTCCCCAGGCCTCCCTCACCAAGCTCGCGGCCACGATCGACCGCAAGCCCGTCAACGCGACGTTCCTGCTCGGCCGGAACGGCCAGATCGTCGGCGCCACGAGCTCGGCGGACGGCCGCACCCTCGACGTGGTCGCGACGGCCGGCGCGGTGGCGACCGCGGTCGAGGCGCGAGCACCCGTCGGCGCCTCGTACCTGACGCCCGTGCCGATCGTGGCGAGTGTCACCAGGGCGGCCCTGTCGACCGCGGACGCCCAGAAGGTCGCCCCGCTCATGAGCCGCATCTCGACCTGGACGACCTACTACAACGTCGGGCCGCACAACGGCTACGGCGCGAACATCAGCATCCCGGCCCAGGCCATCGACGGCTACGTGGTCGCCCCGGGCGCGATGTTCGACTTCTGGAGGGCGATCGGCCCGGTCACCCTGGCCGCGGGCTACAAGTACGGCGGC
The DNA here is from genome assembly GCA_036392215.1 of Candidatus Limnocylindrales bacterium. Lineage (GTDB taxonomy): Bacteria > Chloroflexota > Limnocylindria > Limnocylindrales > CSP1-4 > JAJYJO01. Next base: position 31,835 of record DASVYJ010000065.1, read on the forward strand.
GCGATCATCAACGGCCACAGCGTCGAAGGCGCCGCCCTCGCCGGCGGGATCTGCTCGACCTCCACGACGCTGTTCAACGCGGTCATGCGGGCCGGCTACGAGATGCACGCCCGGGCGAACCACTTCTACTACATCACCCGCTACCCGGTCGGCCTCGACGCCACGGTCTACGACGACGGCAGCAGCGTCCAGACGATGTCCTGGCGCAATGACACGCAGTACCCCGTCCTGATCCGGGCCATCACGGGCTACGGCCTCGTCCGGTTCGACATCTACAGCGTGCCCAACGGCCGGCACGTCAGCCTGAGCGCGCCGGTGAAGTGGGACTACATCCCGTCGACGGGCACCGACTACGTGCAGACGACGAGCCTCCCGCCGGGCCAGACGCTCCAGACGGAGTGGCCGACGGACGGCTTCGACGTCTCGGTGACGCGGACGGTGACCGACGCCAACGGGACGGTGATCCACACCGACACCTGGGTGAGCCACTACGCGATGATGCGGGGCCTCATCGAGGTCGGCGTGGCCGCGCCGCCCGCCCCGGCGCCGAGCCCCACTGCCCCGGCGCCGAGCCCCACCGGGCCGCCCCCGAGCCCGACGGCGTAGCGCACCGCTCGCCGGGCCGGTGCTCCTGCTCAAGCTCGCCCTGACCCCCGCCCTCATCGGCCTGGCGACCCTCGTCGCGCGGCGCTGGGGCCCCGCCGCCGGCGGCTGGCTCGTGGGCCTGCCGCTCACCTCGGGCCCGGTCTCGTTCTTCCTGGCGTCCGACCACGGGACCGGGTTCGCGGTCTCCGCCGCCCGGGGCTCCCTCGTCGGCGGCGCGGCGGAGGCCGGCTTCTGCCTCGGCTACCTCGCCCTGGCCCGCGCGGGCTGGCCCGCCGCCGTGGCCGCCGGCTCGCTCGGGTTCGTTGCCGCGTCCGCCGCGATCCAGCCGGCGGCCGGCCTCGTGCTGCCGGCGGAGCTCGTCGTCGTGGTCGCCGTCCTCGGCGGCACCCTGCTGCTCGTGCCGGACGGCGACGCCGGCGGTCCGGCCACGGTCTCGCCCCCTTGGGACCTGCCTGCCCGGATGATCGTCGGCGTCGCGCTGGTCCTCGGCCTGACGACGCTCGCCCCGGCCCTCGGCGCGCAGGCCACGGGGATCCTGGCCGCGTTCCCGGTCTACGCCGCGGTCCTGGCCGGCTTCGCCCACCGGCTCGAGGGACCGGCGGCAGCCCGCTCGGTCCTGCACGGGCTGCTGGTCGGCCTCTTCGCCTTCGGCGCGTTCTTCGCGGTCATCGAGGCCGTCCTCGTGCCGCTCGGGGTCGGGCCCGCGTTCGCCCTCGCGGTCGCCGCCGCCCTGCTCGTCCAGGGCGCCACGTTCCTCGTCCGCCGCGCCCGCGGCGGCGCCGCGAAGGCCGCTGTGCCCGTCATCGGGACCTGAGGCTCACGGGGTGGCCGCCCGCCTTCAGTCGCCGTCGACGACGAAGGTGACCGCCGGCGTCGGCTGCGTGTCCACCTGGAGGCGGAAGATGTCCGGCCGCGCATAGTGCCCGACGACGTCGAGGTCGAGGACGGCGCGGTCGATCGCGCCGAGGTCGAGGTCCGCGACCAGGACGGCCTCCCCGTCGCGGGCCGGCCCGGCGAGGACCTGGCCGAGCGGATCCACGATGACGCTCCCGCCGCCGATGAGGACCTCATCCGGCCCGTCGGCCGCCACGGGATAGTCGTCGGGGTAGTCCGAACGGCGGGCGAACTGGCACGCGGCGAGGACGAAGCAGCGGCCCTCGAGGGCGATGTGGCGCATCGTCGGCTGCCAGGTCTCGCGGTCGTCCACGGTCGGCGCGCAGTAGAGCTCGATGCCCTGGCCGTACATGGCGAGGCGGAGCTGGGGCATGTAGTTCTCCCAGCAGATGACGGCCCCGATCCGGCCAAGCGGCGTCTCCACGACGGGCAGGGTCGAGCCGTCGCCCTGGCCCCAGATGAGGCGCTCGACTGCCGTCGGCATCACCTTGCGGTGCTTCGCGAGCAGCTCGCCGTCCGGCCCCAGGAAGAGCACGGTGCAGTACAGGGTGCCCCCAGCCCGCTCGACGACGCCGACGACCAGGTGCATGGCGTGCTCGCGGGCCAGCGCACCGAGGCGTTCCGTGTACGGGCCCGGGACGTCGATCGCGGCCGCCCGGTAGCGGGCGAACCACTCACGACCCTCCGGCGTCCGTCGGCCCACTGTGGCGCCGAAGTCGGCGCCCTTCGGGTAGCCGCCCAGGAGCGCCTCCGGCAGCACGCCGAGTCGGGCGCCCTTCGCCGCCGCGTCCGCCACGAGCCGCTCGACTCGACCCATCGTCGCGCCAGGATCGAAGGCGACGCTGCCCGCCTGGATGACCGCCACCCGAACGCTCTGCTCCGACATCCGATCCTCCTCCGCCACCGCCAGTCGGCACGCATCATCGCAGCCCGGGGCCGGGAGCACGCCGACGGCCCACGGGGCTCGAATCATCTCGCTGCTCCCATGGCGGTCCGAACGGCTCTGGGCGCTCGAGTGTCGCCTCTCTACCATCGGCCGGCGAGCCGAGGGGGAGCCAGGTGGAGTTCCGGGTCCTGGGCGCGATCGAGGTCGTCGGCGACGACGGGCATCGTCGGCCGGTCCGCGGCCGGCAGCTGGCCCTGCTCGCGTTCCTGCTGGCCAACCGGAACCGGCCCCTGTCCACCGACCGCATCCTCGACGCGCTATGGGGCGACGAACCGCCGGAGACCGGCGCCAAGACGGTCGCGTTCCACGTGTCCCGGCTGCGCGACGCGCTCGCACCGGGACGGCCGCACGACGGGACGGTCGGGCCGAACAACGCCGCGCGGGCCGCGACCGAGTCGGGCGCGGGCACACCGAGCGCGGCCGGCCATCTCGGGACCGGGCGCGCGGAGGCCCTGACCACCGTCGCCGGCGGCTACCTGCTGCGCGTCGCCGATGCCGAGCTCGACGCCGCGCGCTTCGAGCAGCTGGCCGCCGAGGGCGGGGCACTCCGGACCAACGACCCGTCCACCGCCCACGAGCGCCTCGCCGATGCCCTCGCCCTGTGGCGCGGCGACCGGCCGTATGCGGATCTCGCCGACGAGGCCTCTCTCCAGCCGGAGATCGCGCACCTCGAGGAGCTTCGGCTGCGGGCGCACGAGGACCTGGCCGACGCGGACCTGGCGCTCGGCCGCCATCGCGAGGTCGCCGCCTGTCTCGCGGACCTCGTTGCCGCCGAACCGCTGCGCGAGCGCCTGCGGGGCCAGCTCGTCGTGGCCCTCTATCGGTCCGGGCGCCAGGCGGACGCGCTGCGCACGCTGGCCGAGGGCCGTGCGGTGCTCGGGTCGGAGCTCGGTCTCGACCCCGGGCCGGAGCTGCGACGGCTCGAGGCATGGGTGCTCGCCCAGGACCCGCGGCTCGACGGGCCGTCGATCGGACGGCGAGCGCGCAACCCGTACAAGGGCCTGCGCGCATTCGGCGAGGCGGACGAAGGGGACTTCTTCGGCCGCGAGACGCTGGTCGAGCGGCTCATCGACAGGCTCGGCCAGCGGTCGCGCGGCGGCCGCCTCCTGGTCGTCGCCGGGCCATCGGGCAGCGGGAAGTCGAGCGCCGTCCGGGCCGGGCTCGTCCCGGCCGTCCGTCGTGGGGCGCTGCCGGGATCGGAGCGCTGGCCTGTCGCGCTGATGCTGCCCGGCATGCACCCCTTCCGGGAGCTCGCGTCTGCGCTCTCGGCGGCCCTGCCGGAGGTCCCGGCGAAGGCGTTCGCGCGGCTGAGGACCGGGGCCGAAGCGGTGGTGCCGACGGCCGACGGCGCGACGCCGCCCGACGGCGTCGCGACCCTGGCCCGGACGCTGGCGATGGCGACGCCGCCCGAGCTGCCGGTCCTGCTCGTCATCGACCAGGCCGAGGAGCTGTTCACCCTCGTCGACGATGCGACGAGGGGGCGGTTCCTGGCCCAGTTGCTCGATGCGCTCGAGCGGCCCGACAGCCGCCTGCTCGTCGTCGCCACGCTGCGCGCCGACGCGCTGGATCTTGCGCTCCGTGCACCGAGCCTGGGCGAGCTGGTCCGGACGGGCCTCGAGCTGGTCACGCCGCTCGATCGCGAGGGCCAGGAGCGGGCGATCACCCGGCCGGCGGAAGGTGTCGGGGCGTCCCTGGAACCCGGCCTGGCGAGCGAGATCATCGCCGACCTCGAGCGCCAGCCTGGGGAGCTGCCCTTGCTCCAGTTCGCCCTCACCGAGCTGTTCGCCCGAAGCGACGGCACGCGGCTGACGCGCGCCGACTATGCCGCCACCGGCGGCGTGCTCGGTGCCCTCGCTCGTCGCGCCGACGAGGCCCTGAGTGCGCTCGACGGGCCGGAGCGCGAGCTTGCCAGGCAGGTGGTCCTGCGCCTGGTGGCCGTCGGGCCGACCGGTGAGCCGACGCCGCGCCGCGTGCCGCGCCGGGAGCTCGAGGGGGTGGCGCCGGATCGCGATCGGCTCGTTGCCGTGCTCGACGCGTTCGTCACCCGGCGGCTGCTCTCGTTCGATCGCGATTCGACGACCGGGGAGGGGACGGTCGAGGTCGCGCACGCGGCGCTGCTCGTCCGCTGGCCGCGCCTGGCGGGCTGGGTCGACGAGGCGCGCGACGACCTGTCGATGTTGCGCCGGCTGGAGGAGTCCACGGCGGAGTGGATGGAATCCGGCCGGGAGGCCGGCTTCCTGCTGACCGGGATGCGGCTCGAGCGGCTGGCGTCATGGGCTGCGACCACCGGCCTGGGGCTCGACCCGAACGGTCGCGCCCTGGTGGAGGCGAGCCTCGAGGAGCAACGCCTGCGGACTGCCGCGGACGTCGCCCGGACCACCCGGGAGCGGTCGCTGGAACGGCGCGCCACGTCCCGCCTCCGGGCCATGGTCGGCGTGCTGCTGGCCGCCGTCCTCGTCACCTCGACGCTGGCGCTCGCGCTGTTCGGCCAGGGGGAATCGGCCAGGGAGCAGCAGGCGATCGCCGTCGCGCGGGAGCGGGCGGCGGCGTCGATCGGCAACCTCGGCCGCGATCCGCGCCTCGCCCTGCTGCTCGCCTGGTACGCGGCGGACGCGACCGTCGACCGAGGCTACGTCGTCGTCGAGGCGCTCGACGCCCTGCACTGGGCGCTCCAGGCATCGCATGTGGCCTATCCGTCGGCGACCGAGGCCGTCGCCGTCCGCCACGGCCCGGCGGGTGATCGGGGCGCTCCGTTGCTGGCACCAGAGACCGTGATGGGCATCGCGGCCGCACAGCCGGGCCGCCCTCTGACGAACGAGGAGTGCCGCACCTACCTGCACGCTGCGACCTGTCCGGGCGCCCCAGTGCCGCCGTCGTTGCCGGGCGGCGCGACGCTCCGCGTCTACGCCGGCGGGTCGGTCGTGCCCGTCGGACAGCTCGGGGGGACGTCGCTGGCCGGCACGCAGGTGGAGGTCCTGTCACAGCTGCCCGGGGGGATGGTGAAGCAGCTGGCAGCGTTGGGCATCGGGGACGGCATCGACGTCCGCGTGGCGGCGGACAGCGGGGACCTCCTCGACCAGCGAATCGCCACGGGCGACCTGCCCGACGTCGCCATCGTCGCCCGGCCGTTCGACGTGGCGGCCATGGCCCGTGCGGGACAGCTCGTCGACCTTTCCGGCATCGTCGATGAGAGCACGCTCCGGGCCGAAGGAGGGGGCGACCTGCTGGCTCCGGACACGATCGCCCCCAATGGCTCGTGGCCCGCCGCTTCGGGGCGCCTGGTGGGGGCCCCGCTCGCCGTCGAAGCAGAAAGCCTCGTCTGGTACCCGAGGGCCGCCTTCGAGGCCGCCGGCTACCGCGTGCCGACGACCTGGGACGAGCTGATGACGCTCACCGCCCGGATGGTCTTCGACGGCCACACGCCCTGGTGCCTCGGCACGGCCGGCGGGCCGGTCGAGGGCCTGAGCGGCGTCGGCTTCGTCGAGGACTCCGTGCTCGCATCGTCGGTCGGGTACTACGACCTGTGGGTCGTCGGTCGAGTGGGGTTCGCTACGCCCACCATTCGCGACGGCTTCGAGCGCCTGGCGGCGATCGTGTTCAAGTCCGGCAGCCTGTACGGCGGACCACCGAGCGCGGCACGCACGCCGCAGGACACGGCGGTCTGGCCGCTCTCGGACACGCCGCCCGGCTGCTGGCTCCACCTCGGTGGAGGCAGCGAACGCCTCGGCTGGCACGCGGGACAGGCGGGGACGCTGGCGGCCTTCCCCGTGCCCGCTTCCGATCCTGAACACGCTGGCGTGCTGCGGGGGCGCCTCTACAGCGTGGTCGTGTTCCACGACCGGCCCGAGGTTCGCCGCATGCTGGCCGGCCTCCTCGACATGACGGGCGCGGCGCCCGCATCGGCAGGTGGTCTGGTCGGTACCCTCACCGGCGCCGGGCTGTGGCCGATCGGCGCCGACGCGGCCGCCCTGCCCGAGGCTGGAGCGATCAGAGCCGCACTGCAGCACCAGCGGTTCCGCGTGTCCGCCACGGACCTCGTGCCACGTGTGGCGTCGGCCACGTTCGGGCATGCCGTCGCCCAGTTGGTCGCCAGCGATCCTGGCGATACGGACGGCCGAGAGATGCGGCTGGGCTCGCTCATCGCGGAGGTCGAAGCCTGCTGGCCGGCGTGGACCGGGCCGTGACGAGCCCTGCCACTCCCACCGCCGCCGGCTCCGGCCGCAGCATCCAGGGCTGCGTCAGCCGGCGGCGAGTCGCGGACTTGTCGCCCGCTTGCCGGAGGCTCACCGCGTCGGCGCACCTTCCGACCGCGAAGGCCGGGCACGCGACCCGACCGGCTCCGGATGGAGGGCCACCATGAAACGCTTCACGCTCTCGCTCATCCTGGTCGCGCTGCTCGTGGGGGCCTGCGCTGCGGGCGCGAGCCCGACCTCCGCCCCGACGACGATCCCGACCGCCTCCCCGGCGGCGCCGATCAAGGCGACCCCGACGACCGCGCCCTCGCCCACGCCGCAGGTGGTCACGGCCGCAGCCTCGTTCGATGGGAAAGTCTGCACCTACGTGGGTCCCACCGATCTCGCGCGCGGCTCGCAGGTGACGTTCTCGCTCGTCAATACTCCCGCGGCCCTTCGCGGCTCCGCGGGAGCGGCCCTGGCCATCGGAGCGGTGGTGGATGGCACCACGCTCGAGGATGCCGTCAAGTTCAGCGCGACCCACCCAGCGACGGAGGCTCCCCCCTTCGCGCTTGACCCCCTGGACCTAGCCGTGCTCTATCCGGCGGAGGCCAACAAGGGCCATACGGTCATCGCGGCGATGAAGGCCAACCTGTACCTGGTCTACGCGGCGACCTCGCCGACCGACACCAACAAGTCGTACCCCTGCGTCCTGCTCAAGGTGTTCGACCGCTGAGCTCGGATCCGAGACGGACAGCCCGGTGCTCCTCCGGACGGGCAACGACGGCCGCGAAGAGCGACCCATCGGCCGAACGGAGGAGCACCGCCGCCCGCCTGCTCCGGCGTGCGCCGCGGCGCGCGGTCCTCGAGTCAGGCGGGGCCTCCGGTCAGGCGGGCCCCCGCCGGAGGCGGTCGAGCTCCCGGCGGAGGCGCTTGCTCGGCCGGCCCTCGCCCCGGACAGCCATGATCCCCGGCCGGACTTCCGTCACCCGCGGCGGTGGGGTGTGGTCCACGTAGCACGCGACAGCGACCGGGGCGCCGACCCGCGAGTCGATCGGCCGCACGACCTCGACCGTGCGCTGGCGCGCCCCGATCAGTGCCTCGACCCGGTCGCCGGCGTGGACCTTCGTCGAAGGCTTCGCCGCGTTGCCGTTCACGCGGACGTGGCCGCCGTCGCACAACTGCGTCGCCGCCGGGCGCGTTTTCACCAGGCGCACCGCGCAGAGCCAGCGGTCGATGCGGGCCTCCTCGGTCGCGGGGGGATCAGCCATGCCCACCATCATGCGACTCAGGGGAGGACAACGGGTGTCGAACACCGTTGGTCTTGTCCGGCCGAGAAGACATTCATCTGGCCGCCCGGCTGCTCAGCAGGCATGACCGGCGCAGCGTCGCCTGACAATCAGCGTGTCCGCTTTCGCAATCCCGCCGATTCGCATGGCCGGTTTCCTTGCCTGGGTCGAGTTGCGGCCGGTGCCTTCGTCTCGAACCGTTTCAAGCTTCGACGCGACGTCGAGCTCGTCAAGCCTCCGGCGTCGCGGTCCTCTCTGTCCGGAGCGGGGGCTACCAGCCGCCGGGCTTCGCGATGGTGCCGCGCGCGTCCGTCATCGTGGCGGGTAGCTGGCTCGCGACGAGGTGCCGCTCCTCGATCCGCCTGAACCAGCGCGCGCTCTTCTTGAGCACCTGGGAGTCGGGGCGGGGCCTCGCGCTCGGGTAGCTCGCGGGGCGCTCAGGCTTGAAGACCCCGACCGGCCGCCCGAACTTCTGGCGAACCTTGAGGATGGGCCAGGCGAGGTCGGAGTCGTTGCTGATCACCACGGCGAGGTCGAAGTTCCCGTCGAAGGCGTCGAGCAGCAACTGCGTGGCGATGTTGACGTCGCTCCCCTTCTCCTCGTTGCGCCACACCTCGACCGTGTGGTTGGCCGGGTTGGGGATCTTCGGGTTCGCCGGGTTGAGGGGCTGCACCTTGATGAGGCGGTCCTGCTTGAGCAGGTAGAAGCCCTCCCGCACGTGCACGCGAGGCAGCGTAGCGAGCGCCCTGAGGTACACGTCCTGTCGCTGCGCGACGCCCGGGTTGCCCGGCGTGGCCGCGACCCGGGCGGTGAAGTAGTGAACGGCCTCGATCGAGTCGCCGGGCAGGAGCGCGCACGCCAGGGCATAGGGGTCCAGCCACTTGTACGGCGTGCTCTTGAGCGAGCCGTAGTAGAGGTTGTAGCCGTCGATGTAGACGACGACGCGCCTGGGTGCGGGGGCGGCGGGCGTGGTCATCGAAGATGGGACCCCCCGAACGAGCCTTGACAGCGGCCTCCCGGCCGCCTACCTTGATGGCACCCCCTCGGGCCGCTTCGGCGGCCGAGTGCGAGGCCACCGCGAGGTGGCCTCGTTTGGTTTCCGGGCCCATCTTCGCCCGCAGCCCCCGGCGGCGTCCAGCCGGGCTGGTCCCAGGCGGTCACCAGATGCCGAGCCGGCGCTGGGTCGCCTCCAGCAGCGACGCGGCGGCGCGGAGCGTCCGCGTCCGCGTCCCGCGCCCGGCAAGCCGCGCCGCTCGCTCGGCCTCGGCCGCCGCGTGCCTCCCGGTGACGGTGATCCCGGCGTCGTCGCCGAGCGCGGCGAGCCTTCCGGAGTACAGGCAGCCCTCGGCGCACGGCCGGCTGTCGAGCTCGACCATGCCGAGCGCCGCCACGTAGCGCTGCGCGCCCACGTCGCCGACGCCGCCCGGGGCGACGACGAGCGAGAGGAACTGGAGCATCTCCAGGCTGCCGTCGGCGAGGCCGAACGCGAAGACGTTCTCGTGCCGTCGGGCCGGGTGGTCCTCCGGGAGCCCCTGGATGTAGACGGCGTCGTCGAGGTACCCCTCGCGCTCAGCGGACACCAGCCCCGGGTCGTACTGGCCGAGGCACTCGAGGCAGCGCCGACCTGGCGCGGCCGTGTGGGCGCGCCACTCGGCCCCGAGCATCCGCGAGCCGCCGGCGGTCCGGACGAGGATCCCGCCGTCTAT